>DAINNZ010000101.1:0-4589 GCA_036735605.1 Lewinella sp.
ATATCTGTATAAATCTTCACGTAAAAAAACAGTATGTTAGCCAACATCAAACCCACGGAAACAGCGAGCTGGAAAGCACTGCAACTACACTTTAAGGAGCAGCAGGACATCTCTATGCGGCAGCTTTTTGCTCACGATCCGCAGCGCTTTGAGCGTTTCAGTAAGTGCTTTGAAGATATCCTGTTAGACTATTCTAAAAATTTGGTGACAGCGGAGACAATGCATCTCTTGTTTAGCCTCTATGAAGAATGTAAGCTTAGCACGGCCATTGAGCAGTTGTTTAGCGGCGAACGCATCAATGCTACGGAAAACAGAGCGGTACTACACACCGCACTGCGCAACCGATCCAATCGCCCTATCTATGAAGATGGGCAAGATGTGATGCCGCTAGTGAAGGAGGTTTTAGCTCGGATGAAAAGCTTTTGCGCACGTATTCACAGCGGTGCGCACACCGGTTTCACGGGCAAGCGGCTCACAAATTTTGTTAATATCGGCATTGGTGGCTCCGATTTAGGGCCTGTGATGGTTACGGAAGCGTTGAAAGCCTATCAACTTGAAGGGGTCTCTGTCCACTTCGTCTCGAACATCGATGGAACTCACTTGGCGGAGGTGCTTAAGCGGATAGACCCGGAGACGACGCTTTTCTTAGTAGCCTCCAAGACCTTTACCACGCAGGAAACGATGACTAATGCCCGTAGTGCAAGAGCTTGGCTCGTGGAGGCGCTAGGCGATGATGCCGCAGTTGCGAAGCATTTTGTGGCCCTCAGCACGAATACCGCAGGTGTACAGCAGTTTGGAATGGACACAGAGAATATGTTCGGTTTTTGGGACTGGGTAGGTGGCCGTTATTCCCTATCCTCTGCCATCGGGCTAAGCATTGCTTTAAGTGTAGGTTACGAGCGCTTCGAGGAGTTGCTCGATGGAATGTACAGTATGGACGAGCATTTCCGCACGGCCTCGCCCCGTCAGAATATGCCAATTATACTAGCTTTGCTAGGCATTTGGTATAATAATTTTTATGGTGCGCAAACAGAGGCTATTCTACCTTACGATCAGTATTTGCATCGGTTCCCCGCTTATTTTCAGCAAGGAAATATGGAGAGCAACGGTAAAAGCGTGGATCGGGGCGGCCAGCCCGTTGATTATGAAACCGGCCCTGTCATTTGGGGGGAGCCAGGTACTAACGGGCAGCACGCTTTTTACCAATTGATTCACCAAGGTAGTAAGCTTATCCCTTGCGATTTCATCGCGCCAGCCATTAACCACAACCCGCTTGGGGATCATCACCCCATCCTACTGAGCAATTTCTTCGCTCAAACCGAGGCACTTATGAACGGTAAAGACGAAGCTACTGTAAGAGCCGAACTAGTGAAAGCAGGGAAAAGCCCGCAAGAAATGGAACAGCTACTCCCTTTTAAAGTGTTCACGGGCAATAGACCCACCAACTCCATTTTGGTAAAAAAAATAACGCCCTACGTACTCGGCCAGCTTATTGCTTTATATGAACATAAAATCTTTGTACAAGGGGTGATTTGGAATATCTACTCTTTCGATCAGTGGGGCGTAGAGCTGGGCAAACAATTAGCCAACGCTATCCTGCCAGAACTGAGCGGAGAAGAGGCAGTCAATAGTCATGATAGTTCTACCAATGGGCTGATAAACGCCTATAAAGCATGGAGACAATAAAGCAAAAGAGGAGCTTCCGGGCTAGTGGATGGATACTCTTAGAATTAATTTGGCTGCTCGGACTATTCGGGCTTTGGTTCTTTGAGAAAGCTTGGTTTCGCTGGCTGTTTGAAGACCCTCGATTAGGGGTTGCAGCCCGCTTTCTTAGCATGTTGGCACTGCTAAATCTTTCGGCTACGCTCATTAAATATAGCTATAAAAAACGGCAGCAAGCAAAAGGGAATGTGAACCAAAATTTCTATTTCGGGATCGATAACATCCGTATTCTGCTCACCGCTTTGCTACTAATTTTTACTTTCTTTCAGATGATGGGCGTGGAGCCAACCCAGTTGTTCACTTCCCTTAGCATCGTGGCCGCAGCCATTGCTATTATCTCGAAGGAATTTGTGAACGATATGCTGGTGGGGCTATACTATAGCTTTTCCAATAATTTTGAGATCAACGACTATGTGAAATTGAACAACCAAAAAGGAAAGCTCATCGATATTGGTCTGTTGAAAGTAAAGTTGCTTAATGATAATGATGATGTTGTTATTCTGCCCAACGGCAAGGTTTATGCCGATGAAATCGTGAACTACACACGGCGGGATGCCCGCGTAATGAGTATCGACTTTCAGCTCGCGGTGAAGTCCGGCAAAGATATCGACACCTTAGAACAGGAGCTAATCGCAGCGGTGGCTCCCTATGCGGAGCATATTGATGGGGATAGTTATAACCTAAAAATCGTAACGCTCAAGAAAGATTACCTCGATCTAAAGTTTCAATATCGCCTCAAGGAGATGGATGTGGAAACCCAGAAAAACATCAAACGCGAGACCGTAAGAGCGGTTTACAGCTATGTAACCACCAACCAGGAGAAGTAGGCCAAGGGTTTGGGCAGTTTAGGCAACCCTTGCGCTACCGATCTTGCCTTGCCCCAGCGTTAGCCAAAAAAAATATTTTCATTCTTGCTTAGCGCAGAGTCATTTCCTCCACGAGGTGGCTCGCATTGCCTAATTTATCGACGATATCGACCATGATGTTGCGGCAAATGGAGCGGTCGTAGTTGATATCACTCATGGTGCCCTCCCATACGCGATCGAAGTTGAGGCCAACGAGCTCCCCCATTCCATTGATAGCGGGGCTGCCGGAGTTGCCGCCGGTGGTATGGTTGCTGGCGAGGAGGCAAACGGGCACATCGCCGGTGGCATCGGCCCAGCGGCCGTAGTCTTTTTTATGGTGCAGTTCAAGGAGGCGGTCGGGTAAGTCGAACTCATAGTCGCCGGGAACATACTTTGCGATCACCCCATCGAGGTGAGTGAGATAGTGATGGGTTGTGCTATCGTTGGGGGTGTAGCCTTCCACTTGCCCGTAGCTTAGGCGTAGGGTGCTATTGGCATCGGGGTAGAAGCGGCGCTCGTGGAAAGCCTCCATAAGGCCGGCCATGTAGGTTCTTTGCAGCAGGTCGATACGGCCTTGGTACTCTTGATAGATGTTGTTGACTTTTTTAGTAGCTTCCTCGTTGAGTTGGCGCACAAAATTGAAAGCCATATCGCCTTCGAGTTGCTTTGTAAAAGCCACGGGGTCTTTTTCGAATAAGCGAAGACTTTGCTCGCCTTGGGTGAGGTAGCTGCGGCCATAGAGGTCTTGCACAAGCTGGGCGATACTGCCAGCGAACTCAATTTGATCGCGTGCAAAATCGCTTTGATGCTGCTCCGTAACGCCTTGAAAATAAAGGGGGAGCAATTTTGCGGCCACGGCTTGATCCACTTCGACGCGGTAGTCTTTATAAAAATTTGTGAGGAATTCGGAGAGGCGAGGGGCATAATCTTTCACGCCCTGTTCGCCGCTTTCCTTCAGTATTCTAGGAAGGCGACTGAGGGTATTAACGAGCCGGAAAAGATCGATATTGTAATTTAGTTCATTGAGGTAGGTTCGGCTTTCGGCAAAGGGTTGCTGCGCCAAATAGGCATCATTTAGTTGAGCTAGCACTTGGCCGTAGCGGCTTTGTAGCTCCGTCTTTTGGCCGATGCGTTCTTGAAATTCTCTTTCTAGTAGCTGTTTTTTACCAAGGCCCTTCGTTTTGGCAATGCCTTCACTTTCGCCGATCCATTTTTTCCAAGCGTTAGCGATTCGGGCCTGTTTGCTGGCATATTGAATCTTGATGGCGGGGTCTTTTCGCATAAAGGCATCCATCACAGCTAGGCTACTATCGCGCAGTTGGATCGCAATAGGGTTGATGACCTCCGTACGAATTTTCACGGCGGAGGCTGGCAGATATTGGTCGGTGCGACTAGGGAAGCCGAACACCATCGTGAAGTCGCCCTCCTTTACGCCTTGGGTGCTGATGGGGAGGTGATAGCGCGCTTGCATCGGAATGTTATCGGGGCTATACTCGGCGGGCTCGCCATTCGGAGCGGTATAAACGCGAAAGAGGGAGAAATCGCCCGCATGACGAGGCCATTCCCAATTGTCGGTATCGGCGCCAAACTTTCCAATGCTACTAGGTGGGGCTCCTACTAAGCGAACATCTTTATAGTTTTCGGTAACGAAAAGGTAGTATTTGTTGCCGTGGTAAAAGGGGCGAATAACAATTTCTTGAAAGGCCTTCCGCTTTGTTTTTTCTTGAATGGCGGCTAAGTTTTTATCGATCAAACTTTGTCTTTCGCGCTCGGAGAGGGTTGGGGATACGCCTGCGAGCGCAGCTTCACTAACGTCTTCCATTCGAACGATGAAAGTGACGAATAGACCTGGATTGGGCAGTTCCTCCGCTTTCGATTTAGCCCAGAAGCCCTGCTCTAGGTAATTATTTGTCAAGCTGGAATGGGATTGTATTTGCCCGTAGCCGCAGTGGTGGTTGGTTAAAATTAGGCCTTCTTTCGAGATCACTTCCCCTGTGCAGAAGCCACCAAAATGAACAATGG
>DAINNZ010000101.1:4599-14233 GCA_036735605.1 Lewinella sp.
TTGAGGCTTCCTTTGTTGACGGAGTAAATATCCTCGGCGCTCAGTTTCAGCCCCATCGATTGCATTTCTGCCTCATTGAGGCTTTTGAGGAGCAGGGGGAGCCACATCCCTTCGCCGGCGCGCAAAGCCGCTGGGAGAGAGAATAAAAGTAAAGCCAAGAAGAGTAGTACGGATCGCATGTGGAAGTAAGTAAGTTGAACAAGTTTAAACGTGGAAAGGCTGTCTTGGTAAGTGGAAAGCTGGGGTGCTACTGCAACTTAAAGTTATAAGTTACTTTGCCGCACTGTCGGTCGTTAGTACCCTTATCGAAACGATATTTTTTGGCATTGGCCTCCGCTACGCTGATGAGTTTAGGGGTGGCGCCTCTGGAGCCCGAAATAGTATATTTTGCAGAGATAACATTGCCATTGCTATCTACGCAGATATCTACCACCACAATGCCTGCATCTTGTGTTTTTTCGGTTACTGGTGGAGCAGCCATTACTCGTCGGTTACCTAAGCCTGAGACGTTTCCACTACCGGTGCTGATGCCTGTTAGCCGATCGGCATTGGGGTCGCCATTGGGGTCGCCTTGGTTGCCAGGGGTGCCCGTATTGCCTCGGCCACCGCCAGTGCCAAAAAGGCCGCCGATTTGATCTCTAGTGGCGTTGGCTTCTGCTTCCTGGGCTTTTCTAGCGGCTGCTGCGGCTGCTTCTTTAGCTTTTCGATCTGCTTCCGCTTGTTCTTGGCGGCGGCGTTCTGCGGCGGCTTGTTCTTGTTGCTGCCGTTCTGCGGCTTGTTGTTCTCTTTTTTCCCGCTCTTTTTGTTGGCGCAGCGCAATAGCCGCAGGATCTTCGGTTTGCACGACTGGCGGCGGTGGTGTTTGTGGTGTTGGCTGAGGCGGCGTTGGAGTCGGTGGGGTTGGGGTCGGTTCGGGTTGTGGCGGGGTCGGTTCGGGTTCCGCCACAGCAGGCGTGCTAGGCCCTGCATTGTCAGTGCCTTGCCCTTGATCCGGCAAGCCCAAATTAACTACAATCCCTGGCTGACCTGGCGGGGGATCCTGATAAAAAAACACCGGGATGAGCAATAGAACCAACAGCAGAATACCGCCGATTGTGGCTGCTTGCTTTCCTTTTTTTTGGCTGACTAGCTCGTTCTCTTGGCTTAATATGTTGGTATTCATGCGCGTATCATTTTGAGTCTCCACCTGGCAGTACTCAACTTACCTATATTAACGTTCGAGCCGCAAGATAGTATTATCTGAGCAAAGGATTAATATTTCTTTAAGATAAAAAATAAGCTCCGCCAACTGGCTTAGGTTTTTAATGAGGGCTTTTCATGATGGCCGTAGGCAGGGGCAAGTGTTTCGTAATGGCGCAAGTGTGTAAGTCGTCAAAAAAAAAAAGAAGAGCCCACTCCTTTCGGAACGAGCTCTTCTTGTGCGTTTTATAGTTGCTTGGTGGGCAACTTATTTTCTGCTGCCTATGCGGCGGTTAACTAGCGGATGATGACAAGCTTCTGTACGCCGAGTTTATCGCCATTTTCTACCCGCACGAAGTAAGTGCCCGCGGGCAGCCTAGAAACATCCAGTGTGAGGCGGCTTTCGCCTTTGGTGATCATCGCTTGCTGCTGTAGATGCGTTCTGCCAGTGATGTCTCCGATCGTGACTTTTACGTCATTATCAGCTTCCATATCCAGATCAATCTGTAGCTGATCTGTCACAGGGTTGGGGAACATGTGGAAGCCTGTTTCGATCACTTTTACTGGGATTTCAAACTCCTCCACAATGCCATCGGTGCTTCCATCTTCCCGGAAGTTGGTGCTACTCAGGCTGATCCGTAGGGTATAGCACTGTGTATTGCTGAAGGCGCCATTGTAGCCATAGACATAGGCATACCAATCCGAGCGAACATTGTTGGTATTGTAGGTAATGAACTCCGGTGTGGTTCCTCCGTTGGAAGAAGTTCTTCTACGGCGACTACCTTCAAAGAGTTGCAGATCATAGTCTGCGGGCAGGTTGGTCAGATCGATGCGGATTTTTCTGTTGGTAGAAGTATTCGCAAAGCGGTACCAGTCGCGGTCGGTAGAGGTGGAAATTTGCGAGCTCAAATCTTGATCAACGGCCGTGAGCGGTAGACTGGTGCTGCGGCTATTGTTCGGCTCAAAAGTTTCTGAGCAACCGCCGCCGCCGCCACTTGGCGTAGTGAAGGTAGCAGAAGCGGAGTACACGCCTGTGCTAGTGCCACAAACGGCTTGCACCTGGAATTCGTAATCTGTGGAGGCGCTTAGGCCTGTATAGCTTACGGGTGAGCCTGAGACCGTACCCGTAGCCCACGTGCCACCGATTGGGCGCGCCCGTACATTGTAGGAGGCGGCGCCGCTGACGGTATTGAAATTGAGCGAGGCCGAAGTGGTAGTGACATTGGTGGCACTCAGCCCACTTGGCGTTCCGCAGTTGGGCTCGCAGAAGCTGCTGCTTTCGGAGGTGGTGAAACTGCCGCCAGATGCCACAGAGGTTCCATTGACGGTTACGTTGTAGGAACCATTGCCGTAGCTACAGCAGATACCATCGCCATAGGAGTCATTGATGGTGAAAGTGTAGCAACCATCGGGCAAGCAAGCGCTGGCCGTTACGGTCGCTCCAGCCGTGCTGTAAGGACCACCAGAAGCCACTACGGTGTTGGATGCATTGGTGATTTGCCAAGTGGTTTCCCCGGGGTAGTTATCCAAAGTGATGCTTATGGCAACACTATTCTCGGAGCAACCGCCGCCGCCGCCGCCGCCACCGCCAGGGGGAGTACAGCCTTGTGAGCTGGCAAGGGTGGATCGACTGCCGCTTAATGCGGCTTGCATACGCGATTTTTGGCCAGCGGTGAACATATACATACACACATCGTTGGTGTAGTCCATATAGTTCATCGTCATTTCAACGGGTGAGCCAGAGCAAGTGCTTAAGTGCGGATAGGTCGGGCAGCCTCCGTTAGAGGTGTTGTGTACGGGCGTATCAGAAACAAAGTCGTTACCGCAGGTTGCGTCGCCCCAAATATGGCGCAGGTTGAGCCAGTGACCAATTTCGTGCGTAAGGGTTCTGCCTCTTGCAAAAGAACCACCAGCCGGGTTGGGGTTGGCCACGGAGCCTACCGTAGAGAAGGCCACTACATTGCCATCCGTACTAGCATTTCCGCCAGGAAACTGTGCATAGCCTAATAAGTTAGCATCCCCACTACCAAAGCGGACACTCCAGACGTTGACATACTGGTTACGATCCCAGATGGTACCTGGCTTAAGGCTGCTCTCGATTTGCGAACGCGTCCAGGAAGTTCTGCCGCCATTAATGCGGTTGATACCAGTGGTAGCAGCCCCACTTGGCGTGCGTTGTGCAAGACAAAATTGTATTTCTGTATCGGCGTGTACGCCTTGAAAAATAGAAGGTACAGAACCGGCATCTGAATTGAGCTTACGGAAGTCATCGTTTAATTGAGCGAGCTGCGCTAAAACGAAAGCATCCGATACGTTTTCGCCACTACCAACGGCTTGCCCATTGTGTACGATATGGAAAACAATGGGAATGGTTATGACTGCTCTTGGCTGAGCACCACTGCGCTCATATTCTTCGGTGTAGCGCTCGAGGGCTTCCATGCGATCGAGCATAGAGGGGTCTAGTTGTAATTGTTCTGCTAGTAGCTCCATGCTGCTACAAGAACGCTCTTCTTGGGCACTTAGCCCAAAAGCAAGTAAGGAGAAAAGGAGAAGGGTAAAAATTCGCATCATGTAATTTATATTTGGTTAAATGATTGATGAGCAGTAGAGAATGACTGTTAAGACTAATTTATGGAGCGAAACTAACGATTGGATTGCATATTGGCCATATTTTTGTATTTTTTCACGGAAAGTTTGTTTATTATATTTTTTGCAATTTAATCGCATTAGTGTCTGGTTATTTTGGTATGTACGTTTTGGGTGGTGTGAAATTTGGGTACTTGTGCCGTTTCAGGCGATTACTTGATTATAGTTTTGCCTATTTTGCAAATGTTAAAGTGTATTTTATTCGATGAAAACTTCAGCTATTGAGTCGTTCAATGGGCATTTGCGCTACACTTCAAACCTTTGCCCCTGCATTTATGCCGACTTAATTTAATAACAGGCTTTAGGAGGGGGGGGGCGAGCGAGTTGAGCTCACGAGGTGTTTTTTTGGCTTGTGGTACTTAGGTAGGGCAGCAGTAGGTCGGTGGCAACGGCTCATGGGCTTGCGCCAAAAAAAGCAGTTGTTAAAAAAGAAAAATATACTATCTTTGCCCGTGAAATAGATGGCATAGACAAAATGCTACGAATGCGTAGCGACCGCCGGATCAGCTTCCTCAAGTGAGAAGCCATTGCGACCCTTCGGCGGAATCGTGTACAGAAAGACTGTTATTACATTCTTATACCGTTTCGTAAACGGCTACTTGCTTAGTTGTTTCTTTTTTAGCTGCTACGCTCGTAGTACTTTCGAGGCGGGTTACAAGATTCCCTTTCAGATTGGTGATGGCTACTGGCAACAAAGATGTTGGTCTGCTAGGTTATTTCATATCCCTGAGGGGCTTGTGAAAGCTTCGTGTAGGGTGCTAAGATGTATGTAAACCAATTGAATTATGGGTAATAAAACACCAATGACGGTGTCTTTTGATCTTCCTGGTGGTCAGGAGGTAACTATTGAAACCGGCAAATTAGCTACACTGGCAGATGGTTCAGTGGTAGTTCGCTGTGGCAATACGATGCTTTTTTGCGCCGTTGTGTCCTCTACTTCCCTCAAAGAAGGGCAGAGTTTTTTTCCACTAAGTGTGGATTATCAAGAGAAATTTGCGGCGGCAGGTCGTATTCCGGGCAATTTTTTCCGGCGGGAAGCGAGGCTAAGTGATTACGAGACCTTGATCTGTCGGTTAGTGGATCGGGCGATCCGTCCGCTTTTTCCGAAGGGATACATGTATGACACGCAAGTGGTAATCAACTTGATTTCGTTGGATCAAGAGGTGCTGCCGGATGCGCTAGCGGGCTTAGCCGCTTCTGCGGCACTGATGTGCTCTGATATTCCATTTGCTGGCCCGATCAGCGAATGCCGAGTAGCTAGAATTGATGGAGAATACGTTGTGAACCCCACGCGCTCTGCACTTAAGAGAGCGGATTTGGATATCATCGTAGCTGCCGATCGCGACAACATCATGATGGTAGAAGGAGAGGGAGATGAGGTGCAAGAATCGGCTATCATCGAGGCGCTCAAAGTAGGGCATGCTGCTATCAAGGTGATGTGCGAAGCGCAGCTACAGTTAGCGGCTCAGGTGGGTGAAAAGGCGGAGAAACGCGAGTTTGAGCCCAGTGCTGAGAATGAAGAGTTGCATGAATACGTGAGTGGTAAGGTGAGAGCTGCCATTTTAGATATTGCTCGCCAAGGCCAGAGTAAAAAAGGCCGTGGTTTAGCGATGAAAGAGGTCAAAACTAAGCTCAAAGAGGAAGCTCTTGAAGAAAAAGGCGAGGAGTGGATGGCCGAAAATGAAGAAGAACTCATTTACTACTACGACAAGGTGCAGAAAAATACCATCCGCATGATGGTGCTGGAGGAGGGTAAGCGACTAGATGGCCGGAAATATGATGAAATTCGGAATATCTGGACGGAGGTAAATTATCTGCCGGCTGCCCACGGCTCGGCTATCTTTACACGGGGTGAGACGCAGTCTTTGACTTCCCTTACGCTGGGTACAAAGACCGATCAGGCCATGAACGATACGGCCTATGAGACTTCCTTCGAAGACTTCATTTTACACTACAATTTCCCAGGTTACTCTACGGGTGAAGCCAAGCCGATGCGAGGCCCTGGCCGTAGGGAGGTAGGTCATGCGAACTTAGCAGCTCGCTCGCTTCGCAAAGTTTTACCGGATGAGCGGACGCATACGATTCGGATTGTTTCCGACATTATGGAGTCAAATGGTTCTAGTTCTATGGCCACCGTTTGTGCAGGATCTATGGCACTGATGGACGGCGGTGTAAACATTAAAGCAGCCGTAGCAGGTATTGCGATGGGTATGATTGCAGAGGGAGGCAAAATTGCTATCCTTTCCGATATTTTAGGGGATGAGGATGCGCTAGGCGATATGGATTTCAAGCTCACGGGTACTGCTAAAGGTATCACAGCTTGCCAAATGGACATTAAGATCGATGGACTGCCCTATGAGCAACTTGAGCAAGCGCTTATGCAAGCTAAGCAAGGCCGCGAGCATATCCTAGGCGAAATGGCCAAAACTATTGCCGCGCCTGCGAGTGACCTCAAGCCACACGCGCCACGTATTGTTAAACTAGTGATTGATAAAAGTTACATTGGTGCTGTTATCGGGCCAGGGGGTAAAATTATTCAAGAACTACAAGAAATCACCGGTACGACTATCAATATCGAAGAGCTGGACGGTAAAGGCCATGTATCGATTGCTAGCTCCGATAAGGCGAAAATTGATGATGCCGTAGCACGTATCCGCAAAATCACCTTCACTCCCGAAGTAGGGGAGGATTACGAAGGTGTGGTAAAAACTATCATGCCTTACGGCGTATTCGTTGATTTTGCCGGCAAGAGTGGTCTTTTGCACGTAAGTGAGATGAGCCACAGCCGTATTGAGAACGTAGAAGATGTTTTCAGCGAAGGAGATACCGTGAAATTTAAGCTTGTTGATATAGACGAGCGCACGGGTAAAATGCGCCTTAGCCGCAAAGCCATTATGCCAAAAGCGGATGGTACCATGCCTACCAAAGAAGAGTACATGGCACGTAGCGACGAAGGCAGAGGCGATCGGCCTCCTCGTCGTGATCGCGATGATCGCGGAGGCCGTGATCGAGGCGATCGAGGTGAGCGCCGCGATCGGGGCGACCGACCTCGCCGCGATTAGGTAGAAGCGCATTCGAAACTTACTTTCACTTAACACCCAAGTAGGCTCTTTTGGAATCTGCTTGGGTGTTATTTCTTAACTTCCAAGTGTCGATGAAAAACGGCGGACTCGTCTTTTCATCGTTCCTAAACCGATCTTGGTATGAACGAACATCTCGATCCGAGCGCTGAGCATCTGGCACCAGAGGATAGCCAGCTAGAAAAGGCATTGCGACCCGATCGCCTCGCTGATTTTAGTGGGCAACCCAAGATTGTAGAAAACCTGCGTGTTTTCATCAAAGCAGCCGTTCAGCGTGGAGAGGCTTTAGATCATGTATTATTGCACGGCCCTCCGGGTTTAGGGAAGACAACCCTTAGCCATATTGTAGCTAATGAATTAGGTGCTGGCCTCAAGATGTCTAGTGGTCCTGTATTAGAGAAAGCTGGTGATTTGGCTGGCCTACTCACCAACCTAAACGAAGGCGATGTGCTGTTTATCGATGAGATACACCGCCTTAACACCGTAGTGGAAGAATACCTTTATAGTGCTATGGAGGACTATCGCATCGATATTTTGATCGATAGCGGCCCCAATGCGCGGTCGGTGCAAATTGGCCTAAATCCTTTCACCCTCGTAGGGGCTACGACTCGACTAGGCTTGCTAACGGCGCCGATGCGCGCGCGTTTTGGTATCACTTGTTTGTTGGATTACTACGATATTCCTACGCTGATCAATATTATTACACGCAGTGCCGCTATTTTAAAAGTGCCTATAATGCCTGAGGGGGCTGCTGAAATTGCGCGCCGCAGCCGAGGCACCCCTCGAATTGCCAATGCTTTGCTGCGTAGGATTCGCGATTTTGCTCAGGTAAAAGGCAATGGCACTATCGATTTGGCTATTGCTCAGTTCGGCCTCACTGCTTTGAATGTAGATGAAGGTGGGCTAGATGAAATGGACAATAAAATCCTCAACGCCATTATCCATAAGTTCAAAGGAGGCCCTGTGGGTATCAGCACCATCGCCACCGCAGTGGGTGAGGATAGTGGTACGATCGAGGAAGTGCATGAACCTTTCCTTATCATGGAAGGCTATTTGCAGCGCACCCCGCGTGGCCGTCAAGCTACCGAGAAAGCGTATTGGCACATCGGCGCAACGCCGCCTAGCCAAGCCGGCACTTTATTTGATCTAGGCTAGGCTGCTTGCTGCCTGTATAGCGAAATAGCCCTATGAGAATACTGCTCTACAACAAAGCCCATTGCTCATCCCGCGCATTGACGAGGTAGCCGCCTGGTAGCTCCGGCCAGCAAATACCTAGCCTTGGGTCGGCGTAGTGCAGGCCGTCTTCGGCACTTTTCTCATAATAGTTGTCGCATTTATAAGCGAAGATAGCCGTCTGGGATAAGACTAAATAACCATGAGCAAAACCCCGAGGCACATAAAGTTGCCGATGATTTTCAGCCGAGAGGTAGATACCAAACCATTGGTAACGACTGGGTGAATCGGGGCGTAAATCAACGGCTACGTCATACACCTCTCCTTGAAGACAGCGCACTAGTTTGGCTTGGGCGTGTGTACCATGCTGAAAATGCAAGCCTCTCAATACACCTCTGCTAGAGGCTGCTTGGTTATCTTGCACAAAACGGCTATCGATACCGCCCTGCTCCTGGAAAGTTTTTTCGTTGTAGGCTTCGTAGAAATAGCCCCTTTCGTCGGCAAAAACACGCGGTTCAAAGATTTGTAGGCCTGCAATGGGGGTACTGAAAAAAGGCATTGTTGTACATTTAAGCCACAAAAAAACGAAAAAAATATGGCTAGTGAGTTTTTGATCTTTCTTAAACTAGGTTTTGAACATATTTTAGACCTTGAGGGCTACGATCATTTATTGTTTGTAGTGGGTCTATGTGCTATTTATAGGCCAACAGATTGGCGGCGGATTGCGCTGTTAATTACCGCTTTTACGCTGGGGCATTGCGCGACCCTCTTGTTAGCAGGCCGCTATGGCAGTTTTTTATCGGCTGAGTTGATTGAGCAGCTTGTGGCTTTTACTATTTTTTTAGGCGGAGCCTATAATTTGATCTTTTCTGCGGCTTGGCACCGAGCTAATTTATGGCCTGCTTACTGCTTGGCAGGGGGCTTTGGGCTAATACATGGTATGGCTTTTAGTAATTTTTTCAGAGCGCTAGGAAGCGACGCGGAGGAGCTTTGGCGGCAGTTATTAGCCTTTAACTTAGGTGTAGAGGGCGGCCAATTGGTAATTGTGGCTTGGTTTTTATTGCTTACACTTTTGGTTTTGCGTTTGGGTGCCAGCTTAGGCGCACGGGATCAAGAAAGCCAAGACCAGCTGCATCGAAAGTGGTCTTTAGTCGTTTCGGCAGTGGTTGCGCTGGTGGGCTTGTATTTATTGGTGGAGCGGTTGTAGGGCAAGGGTGCTTCGTTTCCACCTAAACTTTCTCTATCTTTGCCCACATGAAACGATTCTTCAATACGACTGGTGTCTGTAACCCCAAGGATCACTACATGGTGGATCCTTTCCGAGATATTTATGATGATATTTTGCGCCTCATTAGAGGATATGTGAGCCAATTTTGTACGCGCACGCACGCTATGCGCGCAAATACAAAATCCGTTTACATATCCTTTATTGAAGCTAAGCAGTATTTCCTCCTATACGCCCCACGGCAGACGGGAAAGACCACCTTCCTACATTCGCTGCCGCATCGCCTTAATCGGGAGGGGAATTATGTAGCTACGGTTTGTTCTCTAGAATC
>DAINNZ010000102.1:0-14173 GCA_036735605.1 Lewinella sp.
AGAGCACTTCCATGGTAAGGAAGGGGTCGTGAGTTCAAATCTCACCGTTGGCTCCATAGTAAACATAAGAAGAAATGCTCAATTATAATTGCTTACATGCATTTTTTGGGTGTTCTACTTTTGTTATCAAAAATACTCCAATCTGGGGAAGGGCGGCCGATTTTGCGGTCGGTATCCTGTAATTATATTAACTTAATCCAATAAAGGCACATCAGCGATGGCTAAGGAAGCATTTAAAAGAACCAAACCCCACGTTAATGTGGGTACCATTGGTCACGTTGACCACGGTAAGACTACTCTGACCGCAGCTATCACCTCTGTTCTAGCGGGCATTACAGGTGGTAAAAAGATGGACTACGACGCCATCGATGCAGCTCCGGAAGAAAAAGAGCGTGGTATCACCATCAACACTGCCCACGTAGAGTATGAAACTCTAGCTCGTCACTATGCACACGTTGACTGTCCAGGTCACGCCGACTATGTGAAAAACATGGTAACGGGTGCCGCTCAGATGGACGGTGCTATTCTCGTAGTTGCTGCTACGGATGGTCCGATGCCACAAACGCGTGAGCACATCCTTTTGGCTCGCCAGGTTGGTGTACCTAACATCGTAGTTTTCATGAACAAGGTCGATCTTGTAGATGATGAGGAGATGTTGGAGTTGGTAGAAATGGAAGTACGTGAGTTGCTTAGCCAGTATGATTATGATGGCGACAATGCCAGCATCATCATGGGTTCAGCTTTGAAAGCGCTTGAAGGAGATGCTGAAGCTGGAAAGCAAATCATTGCTTTAATGGATGCCGTTGACAAAGATATCCCTGAGCCAGAGCGCTTAGTAGATCTTCCTTTCTTGATGCCTGTTGAAGACGTGTTCTCTATTACGGGTCGTGGTACAGTTGCTACCGGTCGTATCGAGCGGGGTGTAATCAACGTAGGTGATCCAGTAGAAATCCTCGGTATGCAGAAAGAAGGCGAAAAAGCGCTTACTTCTACTATCACGGGTGTAGAGATGTTCCGTAAGTTGCTCGATCGTGGTGAAGCGGGTGATAACGCTGGTCTTTTGCTACGGGGTATCGACAAAGAAGCAATCAAGCGCGGTATGGTTATCTGTAAGCCAGGTAGCGTGAAACCACACAAGCACTTCAAGTGTGAGGTGTATGTACTGTCTAAAGAAGAAGGTGGCCGTCACAAGCCTTTCTTCAACGGCTACCGCCCACAGTTCTACTTCCGTACTACGGATGTAACGGGTGATATCAAGTTGCCAGATAACGTAGAAATGGTAATGCCTGGTGATAACGTAACCTTGGAGGTGAAACTTCTTAACGATATCGCTATGGAAAAAGGCCTTCGCTTCGCAATCCGTGAAGGTGGCCGTACGGTAGGTGCTGGTCAGGTAATTGAAGTACTTGCTTAGTTCCACTAGATAGTTTCTGCTAGAAATAATTGTGAAAGTTTAGCCTCCTAATGGGGGCTAAACTTTCGCATCTAGTATCCAAAGGGATATTAGATGGTTCACAGATATAGCTCAATTCGCTACCGCGGCTACTTCGTGGTGGCAGCGCACTGGTCTCCAACCGCCGCAGGCAGCCGCAAAGCGTTAGCGAAGCGAAACCAGTGGCGAAGAGAAACATCCGTGAACAAACAACTAGTCACAAATGAGTGGCTTTACATGGTACGGTATCACAAACAAACTTAATTTACGGGTGTAGCTCAATTGGTAGAGCACTGGTCTCCAAAACCAGGGGCTGGGAGTTCGAGTCTCTCCACCCGTGCTAGTCAACCGGAAAAGAAGAAACACTGATTCGGTATAAGCCTCAACAGCAATGGAAAAACTAAGATTATATGTTAAGGAGAGTTACAATGAGCTAATGCACAATGTAACTTGGCCCACGTATGCTTCTTTGCAGAGTAACACAATACTTGTTTTGATTGGGTCTTTTGTTTTTGCTGCGATTATCCTGTTGATGGATTTCGTATGCAAATCAGGGATGGACTTGATTTACGGCAAAGGATTATAGTAAACCCAATATGGCAGAATCGAATAAATGGTATTCCCTCCGAGTCATTAGTGGCAACGAGAAGAAAATCAAGGAGCGCATTGAGCTGGAAATAAGCCGGAGCAATTGGGGCGACCGCGTAACCCAGGTAGTTGTACCTACGGAGAAGGTTTATCGTATTCGCAACGGCAAAAAAGTGATCAGTGAGCGAAATATTTTGCCAGGTTATATTTTAGTAGAGGCAGCTCCTGAGTCCTTCAAAGGAGATATCGTCGATACGATTGCAAATATTCCTAATGTGATTCACTTTTTGGGCAAAAACCAGCCCACGCCCATGAGAGAGGCAGAGGCGAATCGCCTTTTGGGTAAAGTGGATGACTCTGTGGAGGCGGGTGATACCATGATCGAGCCTTTCATTATTGGGGAGACGGTGAAGATCACCGATGGCCCATTCAACGACTTCATTGGGGAAATCCAAGAAGTAAACGAAGAAAAAAAGAAGTTAAAAGTAATTGTGAAAATTTTTGGCCGTGGTACTGAAGTGGAACTCAACTTCATGCAGGTCGAAAAGCAGGCATAATTCGTTTTCATAACCAATAAGTCGGAGAGCATTTTCGTGTTCGTCTGGACGACAAAAACAAGCTAGTATGGCTAAGGAAGTAGAATACCTCATTAAGCTGCAAGTTAAGGGTGGCGCAGCGAACCCAGCCCCTCCGGTAGGCCCTGCATTAGGTGCCAAAGGGGTCAATATTATGGAGTTCTGCAAGCGTTTTAATGCAGCAACGCAAGATAAGCAGGGCAAAATTTTGCCAGTTGCTATCACGGTTTTTAAGGACAAATCCTTTGATTTTGTCATCAAAACAACGCCTGCACCTATTTTGCTCATGGAAGCTGCTAAGATCAAGAGCGGTTCTAAAGAGCCAAACAGAAACAAGGTCGGAAAAGTCACTTGGGATCAGGTAAAAGCTATTGCAGAAGACAAAATGTCGGATCTCAATGCTTTCACGCTTGAAAGTGCTATGAAGATGGTAGCTGGCACTGCTCGCTCAATGGGTATTACTGTTGAAGGAACGGCTCCTTGGGAGGCATAATTTAGTATCAAAGTACAGGGCAGTGACCTACATGGGTGCTGCGTACTATTTTCATAACAGAAGGGAGCTCAGCACTCAGCAGCTGGGCGATATTCACCTCAAATATTTTTATTATGGCTAAAATAGGCAAGAAACGCCAAGCCGCTAATGCTAAGCTCGGGGCTGACAAACAGTACGGTTTAGCGGAAGCGATGGTGGTTGTCAAAGAGGTCAATACGGCAAAATTCGATGCGTCTGTGGATATTCACGTTCGTCTCGGTATTGACCCTCGTAAGGCAGACCAAGCACTGCGTGGTACGGTATCACTACCACATGGTACGGGTAAAGTAAAGCGGGTGTTGGCACTCGTTACCCCAGATAAGGAGGCGGAAGCTAAAGAAGCAGGTGCCGATTATGTGGGTTTAGACGAGTTAATTAACAAGGTGGCCGATGGCTGGACCGACTTTGATGTGGTAATTGCTATGCCGCAGACTATGGCTAAAGTAGGTCGTCTTGGTAGGGTTCTAGGTCCTCGTGGTTTGATGCCTAACCCTAAAACAGGTACCGTAACTATGAACGTGGGGGCTGCTGTGGCGGATGTAAAAGGCGGTAAAATTGCATTCCGAGTTGATAAATACGGGATTGTACATGCTTCTATCGGTCGTATATCTTTCGCTCCTGATCAACTAGTAGATAACGCTAGCGAGTTGTTATCTACACTTGTTCGGATGAAGCCATCTAGTGCCAAAGGGCAATATATGAAGTCGGTAACCATCGCATCCACGATGAGCCCTGGCTTGAAAGTAGATCCAAAAACAGTTCAGTAACGCCTCTTAAATAGTTCAACAATGACTAAAACAGAAAAAAGCTTGGCCATCGAGGCGCTGAAAGAAAAGTTTGCTAGTAACGACTTTTTCTACATCGCAGATGCTTCTAAGCTATCGGTGGCTAAAATAAACGAGCTACGTCGCATTTGTTATGCCAAGGGCATTTCTATGCAAGTGGTTAAAAATACCTTGGCTCGTAAAGCCATGGAGCAACTACCAGCGGAAAACAATTATACACCAGTCTTTGAGAGTCTCAAAGGGCCAAGTGCTATTTTGTTTTCAGAAGTCGCTAGCGCACCCGCTAAAGTAATCAAAGACTTCCGCGGAAAAGCAGAGCGCCCTATTTTAAAGGCGGCTTACATCGGGGGGGCTACTTATCTCGGAGACAACCAGCTAGACGCACTTACCAAGTTGAAATCTCGCGAAGATTTACTTGGCGACGTACTGACTTTGCTTCAAAGCCCTATGCAGAACCTTTTGGGTGCGCTGCAAAGTGGCGGGCAAAACGTGGTGGGCCTGCTCAAAGCACTCGAAGAGCGCGGCGAGTAAACAAACAAACATTTCATCAATCATTGGCTTCCAAGCTGATACGCGATACTCTATCGTAAATCACTTTTAAAATACTTTTTATTATGGCAGACATCAAAGCACTCGCCGAACAACTCGTTGGACTTACTATTAAAGATGTAACCGAGTTGGTGCAAATCATGGAGGACGAATACGGAATCAAGCCCGCTGCTGCTGCGGTTGTTGCAGGTCCTGCGGTAGCCGCCGCTGGTGGCGACGATGAAGTTGCTGAACAAACGGAATTCACGGTTATTCTTGAATCAGCTGGAGGTGCAAAACTAGCAGTTGTGAAAGAAGTAAAAACACTACTTGGTCTTGGCTTGAAAGAAGCTAAAGAACTAGTAGATGCAGCTCCCGCTAACCTTAAGGAAGGCGTTTCTAGAGCTGAGGCTGATAGCATCAAAGCAGCTCTTGAGGCAGCTGGTGCTTCAGTAGCTGTGAAATAAGCTTCCCATGATAAGTAATTACTGGTTGTGCGCTTGCGCACAACCAGTAATTTACTAACAGTTGTGTTCTCTCAAAATTGAAAGGATTGTTGCTTGGCAACTATTTCCTTTAAAGACGGGTTGCAACCCGCCTATATCGGCTTAGTAGATGGCTCCTCCATCTTGCTAAGCCCACTTGTGTATATAAAAAATTGCCAAAGGGCAACTTTTTCCGCCTTCTGTTGTATTATGTAGGTATAAACTGTATGATAATACAATCAGAGACTAACTCTCTAGCGCACCAAAATACTTCGATAGCCGCCGCGGAAAGCTATCGAAGTGTTTTATAAAGGATAATCGCCAATGACGTCAAACGGCCAATTGCTTAATGCCGAAGAGAGCCGCGTGAATTTTGGTAAAATAAAACTCACGTCGCACTATCCAGATTTACTCGAAATTCAACTGAAGTCTTTTCAAGAGTTCTTTCAGTTGGAAACAACCCCTGAAAACAGAATTAGTGAAGGGTTGTACCGGGTTTTTGAGGAAAATTTTCCAATTACGGATACCCGTAATATTTTTGTTCTTGAGTTCCTCGACTATTTCGTCGATCCTCCTCGCTACACGATCCCTGAGTGTATGCAACGTGGCCTCACTTACAGTGTGCCGCTCAAGGCTAAACTCAAGTTGTCTTGTAATGATGAAGAGCACGTTGACTTTGAAACCATCGTACAAGATGTTTTCCTAGGCAACATCCCTTACATGACACCCAAGGGTACGTTCGTGATCAATGGTGCCGAAAGGGTTATTGTATCTCAGCTACACCGTTCTCCAGGTGTCTTCTTCGGTCAAAACTTCCACCCGAATGGTACGGCAATTTATTCCGCCAGAGTCATTCCTTTTAAAGGGGCTTGGATGGAGTTTGCTACCGATATCAACACGGTCATGTATGCCTATATCGACCGGAAAAAGAAGTTCCCTGTAACGACGCTGCTCCGAGCCATTGGCTTCGATTCAGATCAGTCCATCCTCGATCTTTTCGATCTTGCCGACGAAATCCCCAATACCCGCCAAGCTTTAGAAGGTGCCGTGGGCAGGAAGTTAGCAGCTCGGGTGCTACGCACTTGGGAGGAAGACTTTGTAGATGAGGATACAGGTGAGTTGGTTATCCTTAACCGAAATGAAATCATACTGGAGCGGGATACGGTCTTAACAGAAGACAATATCGAGGATGTCATTAGTGCTGAAGGCATTGACAAAATTATCTTGCAAAAAGATAATATTGAGCTAGACTATAGCATCATCTACAATACCCTCCAAAAAGATCCCGCCTCTTCGGAATTAGAGGCCGTTCAGTATATCTATCGCCAGCTAAGGGGTAGTGATCCACCCGATGATGAGACAGCTCGTGGCATTATCGATAAGCTCTTCTTTAGCGATAAGCGCTATAATTTAGGGGAGGTGGGGCGCTATAAGATCAACCGTAAACTCGGTATGAGCATGGATAATGAGACCCTCGTTCTAACGAAGGAAGATATCATTGCCATTGTGAAGTACCTCGTTGCCTTGATGAATCAGCAGGCTGAAATTGACGATATCGATCACTTGAGCAACCGGCGTATTCGTACGGTGGGTGAACAGTTGTATGCCCAATTCGGCGTCGGCCTCGCACGCATGGCTCGAACGATCCGAGAGCGAATGAACGTTCGCGATAACGAGGTTTTTACGCCAATCGATTTGATCAATGCGCGAACACTTTCTAGTGTAATCAATTCTTTCTTTGGCACCAGCCAGTTGTCTCAGTTCTTAGACCAGACTAATCCACTTTCTGAAATCACCCACAAACGTAGAATTTCAGCACTTGGGCCAGGCGGTTTAAGTCGCGAGCGGGCAGGCTTTGAGGTGCGCGACGTTCACTACAGCCATTACGGCCGCTTGTGTACGATCGAGACCCCTGAAGGGCCGAATATCGGCTTGATTTCTACACTTTGCGTTCACGCAAAGGTCAATAAGATGGGCTTTTTGGAAACTCCATATCGCAAGGTAGAGAATAGCAAGGTTATCATGTCTGGCGACCCGCTCTATCTATCCGCAGAGGGAGAAGATTATAAGATCATCGCACAGGCAAACGCGCCTGTGGCAGAAGATGGTGCCTTCCTTAACGATCGGATCAAGTGCCGTGAACATGGCGACTTCCCAGTGTTAGATCCTACTAGCATTGAGTTTATGGACGTGGCGCCCAACCAAATTGTAGGCGTTTCGGCTTCTATGATTCCTTTCTTGGAAAACGATGACGCCAACCGAGCTTTGATGGGCTCGAACATGCAGCGCCAAGCCGTTCCTTTGCTTCGCCCCGCTTCGCCGATTGTAGGCACCGGCCTCGAAGGTAAAGTAGCGCGCGACAGCCGCATGCTCATCAATGCCGAAGGAGATGGTGTAATTGAGTATGTAGATGCGAACGAGATTATTGTGCGCTATGAGCGTACGGATGATGATCGCTTAGTCTCTTTTGAAGACGATACGAAGACGTATGTGCTCACTAAGTTCTTACGGACTAACCAAGGCACCTGTATCAACTTGAAGCCGATCGTAAAGAGAGGCCAGCAAGTGAAAAAGGGGCAAATCCTCTGCGACGGTTATGCCACCGAACAAGGTGAATTGGCACTCGGCCAAAACCTCAAGGTTGCTTTCATGCCTTGGAAAGGATACAACTTTGAGGATGCCATCGTGCTGAGTGAGCGCGTAGTACGGGAAGATATTTTCACTAGCCTTCATATCGAGCATTTCGAGGTGGACGTACGAGACACCAAGCTCGGCGAAGAGGAGCTAACCAACGATATTCCGAACGTAAGTGAGGAAGCCACTAAGGATCTTGACGACAACGGCATCATTCGCGTTGGAGCTTGGGTGAAAGAGGGCGATATTCTCATTGGTAAAATTACTCCGAAAGGAGAAAGTGACCCAACGCCGGAAGAAAAACTCCTTCGCGCCATCTTCGGTGATAAGGCGGGTGATGTAAAAGATGCTTCTTTCAAAGCACCTCCTTCCCTCAAAGGGGTCGTGATTGGCAAAGATATCTTTAGTCGCACGAAGAAAGATCAAACGCAGCGGGATGCCGAGAAAGCAACGCTCCTCAAACTGGAGGATGCGCATAAGGTGAACCTGAACGAACTCAAAACGGTCTTGGTTGATAAGCTCTTCCAACTTGTAAAAGGAAAAGTGAGCCAAGGTGTCAAGACTATCTACAACGAGGTTGTAGTGCCTAAAGGCGAGAAGTTCAGCCAAACCCTACTCCGTGAGATCGACTACGGTACGATCGATTACAACGGTTGGACTACCGGAGACGATGTCAACGCCCTCGTCGCAAGACTTTTGCACAACTACAGCATCAAAGTTAACGAAGAGTTAGGCCGCTACAAACGCGAAGCTTTCAACATCAGTGTAGGCGACGAACTGCCTGCTGGTGTCTTGAAGCTTGCCAAGGTCTATCTTGCGAAGAAGCGGAAGCTCAAAGTGGGCGATAAACTCGCCGGCCGCCATGGTAACAAAGGGATCGTGAGTAGAATCGTTCGCGATGAAGACATGCCTTTCCTAGAAGATGGCACGCCAGTGGATATTATCCTCAACCCGCTCGGGGTACCTTCGCGGATGAACCTCGGCCAAATTTTCGAAACTGTCTTAGGTTGGGCTGGCCAAAAGCTGGGTATGAAGTTTGCTACACCTATCTTCGATGGGGCTAGCCAAGCGGAAATCGAGACGTATATCCAGCAAGCCAAGCTACCAACACTCGGGCAAGCTTACCTCTATGATGGTGAAACGGGCGACCGTTTCCACCAGCAAGCGACTGTAGGCGTCATTTACATGCTCAAATTGAGCCACATGGTAGATGATAAAATGCACGCTCGTTCGATCGGCCCTTACTCGCTCATCACGCAGCAGCCGCTGGGTGGTAAGGCACAGTTCGGTGGTCAGCGCTTTGGTGAAATGGAAGTTTGGGCATTGGAGGCCTTCGGTGCTAGCCATATCCTACAGGAGTTGTTAACCATCAAGTCCGACGATATTCAAGGGCGCGCAAAAGCCTATGAAGCTATCGTGAAAGGGGATAACCTGCCAGAGCCAAATATCCCCGAATCTTTCAACGTATTGGTGCACGAGCTTCGCGGCTTAGCATTGGACGTGAAGTTCGAGTAGGCTAGTAGCCAGCTGGAGCGAATGCGCCCTCAGCCAAAGGCGTAGTTTATTTTTGAAATATCAAGGTAAATGATCCAAGCAAAAACTTGGGTCATTTGCCATTGAAAGCAGCTATTTTTTTGCACGAAGTGCGGGGGCAAGGTCAGCGGTTGGCGCAAGTGCCTCTTTAAAAGTAAGATACGGCTTCGCAGCTACCTACTTACGGGCAGCTTTTGCGCTTAAAAGCTACACTTGCCCCTGCATACTTGCCAATCTTTATATTCGTGTGGAATGTAAATCAGGGTAGGGTATTCCCCTCAAAAGGAACAAAAAAATGGCCGAAAGATAGTTGCAAAGACTTTTGTGATGCCCTAGCTGAACATAAAGTCGCAGCAACTTTTCTAGGCAAAAAGTGCTTTCAAACTCTTTTCATTTACTCATCCGCTATGTAGTAGTAGCGATATTCCCAGTTTAATTTTAGCTGGGTATAATTAATTTAGCTTATGCCATTCAAAAAGCAAGTACAAGTGCAAAAGCAGGACTTCGGTTCTATTGCTGTCACATTGGCTAGCCCAGATGAAATTCTGGAGCGTTCTTACGGGGAGGTGCTTAAGCCGGAGACGATCAACTACCGTTCCTATAAGCCGGAGCGCGATGGTCTTTTCTGCGAGCGTATCTTTGGTCCGGTTAAGGATTATGAATGTTATTGCGGCAAGTACAAGCGTATCCGCTACAAGGGAATCGTTTGTGATCGCTGTGGCGTAGAAGTCACGGAGAAAAAAGTGCGTCGCGAGCGAATGGGTCACATCAAATTGGTGGTGCCCGTTGTGCATATTTGGTTTTTCAAGAGTTTGCCCAACAAGATTGCCTATCTGTTGGGTTTTTCCTCTAAAAACCTAGAGAATATTATTTATTATGAGCGTTATGTGGTGATCAATCCGGGCATTCGTGCTTCGGAGGAGATTGCACACAAGACCCTGCTGACCGAGGAAGAGTACCTAGATATTATGGATACGCTTCCAGTGGAGAACCAGCAACTGGAAAACGACCACCCCGATAAGTTCATTGCCAAGATGGGTGCGGAGGCGATCAGTGATTTGTTGGAACGCTTGGATTTAGATCAGCTTTCCTACGATCTACGCCATCAGGCGAACACGGAAACTAGTCAGCAGCGCAAGAGTGAAGCACTGAAGCGTTTGCGAGTAGTGGAGGCCTTCCGCGAGTCGAATCTGCGCTTGCCAAACAAACCGGAATGGACGGTGATACAGTATCTTCCCGTTATTCCACCAGAGCTTCGGCCCTTGGTGCCCTTGGATGGTGGCCGTTTTGCTAGTTCGGATTTGAATGATCTTTACCGTCGTGTGATCATCCGCAACAACCGTTTGAAGCGGCTTTTAGAAATCAAGGCACCGGAGGTGATCTTGAGAAACGAGAAGCGGATGTTGCAAGAAGCCGTTGATAGCTTGTTTGACAACAGCCGTAAATCGAATGCTGTAAAGGCAGAAGGTGGTCGGGCTTTGAAGTCGCTATCTGATATCCTGAAGGGCAAGCAGGGTCGTTTCCGCCAGAACCTATTAGGTAAGCGCGTGGACTACTCTGGCCGTTCGGTTATTGTGGTGGGGCCGACGCTTCGGATGCACGAGTGTGGTATCCCGAAGGGGATGGCCGCGGAGTTGTTCAAGCCCTTTGTGATCCGTAAGCTCATTGAGCGCGGTATTGTGAAGACGGTGAAGAGTGCCAAGAAATTGGTAGATCGTAAAGAGCCTGTGATCTGGGAAATCCTAGAAAATATCTTGAAGGGGCACCCTGTTTTATTGAACCGAGCGCCAACGCTTCACCGCTTATCCATTCAGGCTTTCCAGCCTAAGATGATTGAAGGTAAAGCGATACAGTTGCACCCGCTTGTTTGTGGCTCCTTTAATGCTGACTTTGACGGCGACCAGATGGCCGTACACGTACCTTTGAGCCAAGCGGCTATTCTAGAGGCGCAGGTATTGATGCTTTCTAGCCACAATATGCTGAACCCTCAAAACGGTACGCCCGTTACCTTGCCTTCGCAAGACATGGTATTAGGTTTGTACTACATCACGAAAGAACGATCTTCTACGGAAACGATCAAGGTGATGGGGGAGGGGCGTAAGTTCTACAGCCCAGAGGAAGTGATGATTGCCTACAACGAAGGCCAGCTCGACCTACATGCGAAAATCCACATTCGTGTAAAAGTGGAGGAAAACGGCCAGCTCGTTATGCGTCGTATCCAAACCACTACGGGCCGTGTAATTTTCAATGAGGCAGTACCCGCTAATATTCCTTACGTGAACGAGTTGCTCACGAAGAAGAACCTGAAAAACGTTATTGCCGACATTTTGGATCGGACCAACTTTGCCGTAACGGCCGACTTCTTGGATAAGATCAAGGATATGGGCTTTTATTGGGCTTTCAAAGGTGGTTTGTCGTTTAACTTAGGTGATTTGATTGAGCCAACCACTAAGCAGTCAACGCTGGCGAAAGCACAAGCGGAGGTAGATGGTGTTTGGGATAACTTCAACATGGGTCTGATCACTAACAACGAGCGATATAACCAAATTATCGACCGCTGGACTTATGCGGATAACGAGATCACGAAAAACCTCATGAAGGAGCTAGCGGAGCACAAGCAAGGCTTCAACTCTGTATTCATGATGCTCGATTCGGGTGCTCGTGGTTCTACGCAGCAGATTAAGCAGCTTTGTGGTTTGCGGGGCTTGATGGCGAAGCCGAAAAAATCGGGCGACAGTGGCCCAGCGGTTATCGAGAACCCGATCCTCTCTAACTTTGTAGATGGTCTTTCTGTATTGGAGTACTTCATCTCTACGCACGGTGCGCGGAAAGGTTTGGCCGATACGGCACTTAAAACGGCGGATGCAGGTTACCTGACGCGTCGTTTGGTGGATGTGGCGCAGGATGTGGTCATCATGGACGCAGACTGCCATACACTGAGAGGTATTGCCACTTCGGCTCTTAGAGAAAATGATAAAGTAATCGAAAACCTCAGCAGCCGTATTGCGGGTCGGTTCTCGTTACACGATATTCTGCATCCTGTCACCGACGCTTTAATTGTTGGAGCGGATCAGTATATTGATGAGAAGACGGCACAGTACATTGAGGATGAAGGCATTGAAGAAGTAACGATCCGCTCGGTACTCACTTGTAATGTTAAGCGAGGTGTTTGTGCGAAATGTTATGGTAAAAACCTAGCTACTGGCCGTTTAGCAGAAAGAGGGGATGCGGTAGGTATCATTGCTGCCCAGTCAATCGGTGAGCCAGGTACACAGCTAACCCTTCGTACCTTCCACGTGGGGGGTATCGCGAGCGTAACGCGCCAAGACAGTACTATCAATAGTAAATTTGATGGCCAAATTGAGTTCGATGGCGTTCGGGTAGCTAAGACCAAAAACGAGAAGGGCGAAGCACAAAACGTGGTACTATCGCGTTCGGGTGAAATCCGGATCGTAGATCCAGTTTCCAAGAAACAGTTTTCTTCTCATCACATTCCTTATGGTTCTACTTTGTTTGTAGAAGATAGTATGTTGGTGAAAAAAGGAGACGATATTTGCGAATGGGATCCGTATAACGCGGTCATCGTATCGGAGTTTGAGGGTATTGCCCAGTTCGTAGATATTGAGGAAGGCGTCACTTTCCGTACGGAACGAGATGATCAAACAGGCTTCACGGAGAAGGTGATTATCGAAAGCCGCGATCGCCGGAAGATTCCTACCATCCTTATCCTAGACAAAGATGGATCGGAGCTAAGAAGCTATAACCTACCAGTGGGAGCCTACATCAGCATCGACGATAATGCCGCCGTAAGAAGTGGCGAGAAAATCGTGAAAATACCGCGGAAACTCGGTAAGATTGCGGATATTACAGGTGGTTTGCCACGGGTAACGGAGCTTTTCGAGGCGCGTAACCCAAGCAACCCTGCTACGGTAAGCGAGATTGATGGTATCGTTTCTTTCTCTAAGAAGATCAAGCGTGGTAACCGAGAGCTTATTGTAGAGGCTAAAGATGGCCAAAAACATAAATACCTCATCAACTTGAGCAAGCACATTCTCGTGCAAGAAGGCGACTTCGTGCGCGCAGGTATGCCACTTTCCGACGGTGCCATTGCCCCTCGCGATATTCTTGACATCCAAGGCCCCTTTGCCGTACAGAGCTACTTGGTCAATGGTGTGCAGGAGGTATATCGTAGCCAAGGTATCACGATTAACAACAAGCATATTGAAGTAATTGTGAAGCAGATGATGCGGCGTGTGCTGATTGAAGATGCAGGCGATACGACCTTCCTAGAAGGAGAATCGGTAGAAATCTATGATTTCCAAGAGCAGAACGACTGGATTTTCGATAAGAAGTATATTACCGAGAGCGGTGCTAGCGAAAAACTAAAAGTTGGGCAGATCGTGAGCATGCGGCAAGTGCGAGAGGAGAACAGTTACTTGAAGCGCAATGATGCAAAACCAGTACAGTTCCGCGACGCCCAGCCAGCTACTTCTAGTCCGCTGTTGCAAGGTATCACCAAATCAAGCTTAGGTACGCCTAGCTGGATTTCAGCAGCTTCGTTCCAAGAGACTACCAAGGTGCTCAGCACGGCTGCTATCGCTGCTAAGCCTGACTTTTTGGAAGGCCTCAAGGAAAATGTTATCGTCGGAAAGCGTATCCCTGCTGGCACAGGACAGCGTGAATATGATCGTTTGTTTGTTACGACCAAGGACGCTCAAAAAGAGTGGGAAGCTCGCCAAGCCGCTTTCGCGGAAGAAGAGGAGATCGAAATCGGAGAGTAGTCCTCGATACGGAAATAATACTGAAAAGCACCCGACGCGTAAATGTCGGGTGCTTTTTTTTAGCTTGTCACACTTCTTACCTTTTAGGCGTAGCCACTTCTTAGGCTATAGCCAAACCAGAGAACCCCACAGCTCACCTAACAGACACCGCCTCCACCAAACGCCGCCCCGTCCCATCCTGCAAATGTAGCCAATATATTCCCGGCACCAACCCAGGCAGCGAGAGCGATAAGGCGATTTGCGCGGGCAGGTATTCCTCCCGCCCTTGGTAGCAGACGCGGCCTTGGCCATCCAAAAGCT
>DAINNZ010000103.1:0-2699 GCA_036735605.1 Lewinella sp.
GGTATCATTTTTGAAGAATTAAGCGGCCTGATTGCAGCGGTAAATGGCCTTTTTTGAGCGTCCAGAAATATATGCCGGCAGGCCAATGGCTTATATCGTACCCCTCACTAGCGCTATTCACGGGTAGCAGTGCTTGCCTTTTGCCGCTGCTATCGTAGCACTCCAGTTGCAGGCCTTCTTGAAACGCCCCGTCTATTTCTAGTTGGATGTAGCCAGTACTAGGATTAGGATATAAGCTCACCTCACCGATGGCGATCCGCTGGGGGCTTATTTCCTCGGTATGCGTGATGAGGTAATTCGTGTCCTGCTAGCAGCCAGCATAGAGACAGGCTTGCTCATCTAGGCGCGCTAGCCAGTGGGCAGATTTAAACCGATCAGGAAACTCCGGATTGGGGATGGAGGTAGTTCCTGAAACTAGTAGGCTACCATCCGGTAGTTCCTCTAGGCCATAAATAGCGGCCTGTTGCCTTATCATAGCTTGATGATTTTGAATTGTTGATGGAGGGTAGGTAGCACCAAGATATAAGCACCAACCGCAAGACGGCTTACGTCTATATTATGCTGAGTACCATGAGTAGGTAAAATTCCACTCAACCACTGCTTCCCACTCAAATCGTAAATATGATAGGTAATATCCTGGGGAACGACATCGATATTGATCGATCTAGGTAAGCTAAGCAACAATTGCTCTCTTACCGGGTTTTGAACCTTGATAACTAAGGATTCTTCTTTTGCCGAAGCGCGTAAATTCTTGCCTTCTTCTTCTGTCAACTGTTTGCTACTAGCCTTCAGTAGATCGTTCGCCGTTTCGTAGGCCATATAATTGGCATCCCATTCATTATTAGAGTTGTTCGGCTGTGCCACAATATCTCGGATTTTAATTTTTACTTTTAAATCAAATAAAGGATATGTAAACGGATTTTGTATTTGCGCGCGCATAGCGTGCGTGCGCGTACAAAATTGGCTCACATATCCTCTAATATATAGCTATTATACTAAATATCAAAATTTTAACAGTATAAAATTCACTATCAAGTAGGCGCTATTCATATAGTGTTGCCTGATCTTTCCCGCCGCAAAGGCAGGAAGGAACGCAAAGCAAGGATGTGTAAACGCCATTTACTGCTTCTTGGCCTAGGTTGCCCTTAGGGAGCGCAAGCGGAGGAAGGGGGGAGCGCAGCAGAGGAAGGCTTCTCTGCGGTTTGTTGCTTAATGAAAAAAGCCCGAACGCGCTGGCATTCGGGCTTTTCTCAAGTTCAAACGATGGACTGCTAGGACTAGGAACCGAAGTCGTCGAAAGCGACATTTTCTTCTGGAACGCCTAGATCATCTAACATTTTTTGGACAGCTGAGAGCATCATCGGCGGGCCGCAGAGGTAGTACTCGATTTCCTCTGGTTCGGGGTGATTCTTGAGGTAGTTGTCGTACACCGCATTATGGATGAAACCAGTTAATCCATCCCAATTATCCTCCGGTAGTGGCTCGCTAAGTGCGATATGATAACTGAAGTTAGGAAACTCTTTGGCAATACCATTGAAGTGGTCATTATAGAACAGCTCTGCTTTTGAGCGGCCACCGTACCAGTAGGAGACTTTTCGGTCGGTCTTCATGGTATGGAAGAGGTGGAAGATATGGCTTCGGAGTGGTGCCATGCCAGCGCCCCCACCGATGTAAACCATTTCTTTATCTGTAGGCTTGATAAAGAACTCTCCGTAAGGACCGGAGATCGTTACCTTGTCGCCTGGTTTTTGATTAAACACGTAGCTAGAGCAGACGCCTGGGTTGACCCCCATCCACGTATTGGCGTTCCGATCCCAAGGTGGTGTAGCGATGCGGATGTTGAGCATCACGATATTGCCTTCGGCAGGGTGGTTGGCCATGGAGTAGGCTCGGAACTGTTCCTCATCGTTGACCATCTTAAGGCCCCACATTTGGAACTTATCCCAAGCAGAGCGGAACTTATCCGGCTCATCATGGTGCTCAGGGTGAGCGGTGACATCGAAGTTCTTGAAGTCAACCGTAACCTTTGGTACATCAATTTGCACATAGCCGCCGGACTCGAAGTCAAGCTCTTCGCCCTTCGGGAGTTCTACTACGAACTCTTTGATGAAAGTAGCTACATTGTAATTGCTCTTAACGGTGCACTCCCATTTTTTGATTCCGAAGATTTCCTCGGGGATGCGGATTTCCATATCCTGGCGCACCTTTACTTGGCAGGCGAGGCGTTTTTTTTCGGCCACTTCACGGCGCGTGAGGTGGTTTAGCTCCGTGGGCAATACATCGCCGCCGCCGCTATCGATATGACATTCGCACATAGCGCAGGTTCCGCCACCGCCACAAGCAGAAGGCAGGAAAATACTCTTATCAGAGAGTACACTCAACAGCGAGGACCCTGGCTGAGCCATAACGGGATTTTCCGTATCGCCGTTGATTACGATTTTGACTTCCCCTTGAGGAACCAACCGCTTACGGGCGGTCAGCAACATGAAAATCAGGGCGAGGATAACCGCCGTGAAAACCAATACTGCTAAAAGAATCGTTTGCATAAAATTTATCTTTGAAGATGAAAGGCAAAAGCTTTCTGTTTGTTCATGTAAAGCCTAGGAAAATGACGCAGTGATTACCTAGTTGCCGCCGCCAATCAAAGCGGGGTCGATGCCTGTGAGGCTCAAGAAAGCTAAGCCCATTAAGCCCGTCAG
>DAINNZ010000103.1:2709-13892 GCA_036735605.1 Lewinella sp.
GCAAGAAGGCCATACCTAGGCCGCGAAGACCAGCCGGTACGTTGCTATACTGAATTTTTTCCCGGATAGCAGCAATAGCGATGATTGCTAAGAACCAACCAAAGCCCCCTCCTAAGCCGAAGGCTACGCTCTCGCTGAAGTTGTACTCGCGGCTAACCATAAAGAGAGACCCCCCTAAGATAGCACAGTTTACCGTAATCAATGGCAAGAAGATACCTAGGGCAGCGTATAAGCCCGGACTGAACTTCTCAACAGCCATCTCTACCAACTGCACCATAGAGGCAATTACAGCAATGAAAAGAATGAAGCGAAGAAAATCGAGGCCATTGGGCACTAATAGGTACTCATTAATCAGCCAGTTGATCGGCATCGTGATGCCCAATACGAAAATAACCGCCAAGCCAAGCCCAAAAGCAGTGCTCAAAGACTTAGAAACGGCTAGGTAAGAACACATACCTAGAAAGTAGGCCAAGACCAGATTTTGGATAAAGGCCGTTTCGATAAAGATATTAATTAAATCTCCCATGGAGTTATAGTTTGTCAGCTTTTGCTGTGCTTTTTATTGAAATACACTTGCGCTACAAGATTTCCCCTTGCCCCTGCGTTAGCCAACAATGAGCTATTCACAGAAAAGGGATCGAGAACCTAGTTTTACTAGCTAATATCCACCAAGCGCGGGTTGCGGCTGCGCTGTATCCAGATAAGGACGGCAATGATGAACATAGCGGCCACAGGCATTACCATCAGGTTGTTGGCTTGATAGCCGGGGATGGTGATCCAATAATCAGGTGTAGCACCAAGGATTTTCATTTCTAGGCCGCTGCCTGCGAAGAGGGTGCCTTTGCCGAAAAACTCTCGAATAACGCCCACCACGACGAGGATGAGGCCATAGCCGAGGCCGTTGCCGATACCATCCAAGAAGGAGCGCCAAGGCTTATTGGCCATCGCGAAGGCTTCTAGGCGCCCCATCACGATGCAATTGGTAATAATCAGGCCGATATAAACCGATAGCTGCTTATAAACGGGGTAGCTAAAAGCTTTAAGTACCTCGTTAACAACCGTTACGAGCATGGCAATGATTACTAGCTGTACAATCAAGCGCACCTGCTTCGGGATCATGTTCCGCAGTAAAGAGGTAAAGAGGTTGCTGAAAGCCGTTACGAAAACCACGGCTACCGACATTACCAAAGAAGGATAGACCAAAGAAGTGACCGCCAATGCGGAACATACCCCTAGCACCTGCACGGTAATCGGGTTATTTTCCAATAAAGGATCGGTCATTAGCCGTTTTTCAGCCTTGCCGAAAAGCGGTGCTTGTTCTGCTGTTTTTACTGTTGTCTCTGCCATAGTTATTTATTGGATCAGCATCCCGACGGAGCTGCTTTTCTGAGATTTGATGTAATCTTCGTAAGCTTTGAAGCCGTTAAGAATCATATCGGTAACGCCATCGGCGGTGATGGTAGCTCCGCTGAGGCCGTCCACTTCGTATTGGCTACCTTCCGTTGCGCCTCCTTTTTTCACATTCACGCCAACGAGCTTGCCACCGTCGAAAAGCTGTTTTCCAAGGAACTGTGCTTTCCAGCCATTGTTATCCTTAATCTCGGCACCTAGTCCGGGGGTTTCGCCTGCGTGATCGAAGGAAACACCCGCGATAGTGCTGAAATCGTTTTCAACAGCGATATTGCCCCAGATAATATCCCAAAGACCGTTACCAATCACGGAGAAGACGTAGTAGTCCTTCCCGCCGATATCCATTTTATAGATAGGGTACACGCGATCGGCTGCTGATTTTTTCTTTTCGGCTGGCATATTGACAGCAATCGCGGTTAAGTCCTCCACGATTTGCCCGTTCGCATCCACCACGAATTGTTCCACTTTGGTTTCAAAGATTTCTAGCACCTCTGCGTCGGTGAGCTTAGCAATTGCCTTGTCGTTAGCCGCTTGGTAAGGCACCGCTACTGCATCGAGGATGGCTCTTTTATTGAAGACCTCTTCGTTGCGATCAGCTAAGGGCTGCGTTAGCTTTTTAAGACCTGCTAGCGTGAAAGCCACTACTACGGTCATGATCAAGCCAAAGGTATAAATATATCTCGTACTCATCTTGGAGTCAGTTTTTTTACTTTTGTGTAAAGATGCCTTTTATTCTGCCTTTCATTCTGCCTTTCATTCATTAAGGCAATTGCACGGAAATTAGGCGTTTTGAGCGCTCATCACATCCACCTTTCCTTCGCTGGTGATCAATTCAGCACGCACCTTCGCCAATTCTGATCCGCGCTTAGCTCTGCGGTTGATGTTAGCTTGAAAAACGTAGTGATCGATTAGCGGTACGAAAGTATTCATGAACAGAATCGCTAGCATCCAGCCCTCCGGATAGGCGGGGTTCCAAACGCGGATGATCAGGCCGATAGCCCCGATCATGAAGCCATAAATCCATTTGCCTGTGGGCGTGGCTGCTGCTGAAACTGGATCGGTAGCCATGTAAACAATCGCGAATAAGAAGCTGCCCATGATGAATTGGTAATACCAAGGCACTGCCATGAACTTGAAAATGCTCGCCATTTCAGGGGTTATCACCGCTGGTGCCATACCATTTAAGAGTAATGCCATCACCGTGAAGCCAACGAAACCACCCACTATAATCCGCCAGTCGGCAATGCGCGTGACCATCAAGAAGAGCATTCCTAGAAGGATCAAGGGCTTGCTCGTTTCACCGATAGACCCTGGGATCGTGCCCCAGAACATTTCGTTGGCGTTGTAATGCTCCGTCACGGCTTCCCAGCCGCCTTTAGCTGCCAAGCCTAGGGGCGTAGCACCCGTATAGCCATCGGCTACTAGCCGGCCGCCTTCTCCGAAGATATTAGTTGCGCCCAAGCCACTGAAAATCCAGTCGAAGAAACCATAGACCATGCCATACTGCTGACCCACCCAGTTGCCGTCCACTTTCTCAATACCCGCGATCCAAACTTCATCGCCTGAAATCGTCGTGGGGTAAGCAAAGAAAATGAAAACCCTAGAAAGGAGGGCAATATTCCAGATATTCATGCCTGTACCACCGAAAGCTTCCTTGCCTAGGATCACAGCAAAAGCAATGGACAGGGCAAGAATCGGCAAGCTAATATCAGGCGGCATAATGAGTGGAATCAATGCGCCAGAAACCAAAAAGCCCTCCTCTACGCTATGCCCTTTACGAGCTGCATAAATGAACTCAATCCCTAAACCAACTAAGTGAGTAACCACAAAGATGGGGATCAGCTTAATCAAGCCATACACCAATTTGAGATGAAAGCCTTCTAATAATCCTGTGTACTGCCCGAGTGCCGTGAAGTGCTGATGGCCAATATTCCAAGTGCCAAACACATAACAAAGCTGCAATGCCAATACAACGTGCACCATCAGGCGCTTTAGATCCATACCGTCTCGGACATGGACGCCCCCTTTGGTAACGGTGCCCGGCTGGAATAAAAAGGTATAGAAAGCGTCGTAGGTAGTATGCAATACCCGCTTGCTATGATCTGGTTCGAAACGCTTTACGAAATCGTGTAATGCCTTCATTTTTATCAGATTGATACGTGGAAAACCACTTTATATTTTAGTGTAACCGTAGTTAGGCTTGATTGGATCGCAAGCTAGAAACGGTCTAACATTATTTTTACAATTATCCTTGCTCGCGCATGACTTCTAGTCCCTGCCGGAGTATTTGCTGCAGCGGCTGCTTAGAGACACAAGCAAACTCAGCGAGTGCTACATCTTCCTCCACTAATTCGTAGATGCCTAGACCTTCCATCTTTTCAAAGTCATTCACCAGAATGGCTTTCATCAATTGCTGGGTGTAGATATCCATCGGCACGACCTGCTCGTAATCGTTCGTAACTACAAAAGCGCGCTTCTCGCCGTGGGTATTCGTATTAGCCTCGATCTTATCGGTGAAAGCAGGGATAGTCGGGCTAATGGAAGCACGGGCTTTGAGCGGCAGCAGCCAGCCAAATAGCTCAGCTTCGTTTCCTTCCTCTAATACCGTAACTTGGTTTTCATGGAAGTTTAGAAAATCTTCGCCCGATTTTTCTTTTCCTGTTAGTACATCCCCACTCACTAGCCGTACATTGTCGGTAGATCGAAGATTATTTTTTATCAAATCGCCCATGTTGGCACCAACGTGGGTACGTACATAGTGTGGTTTCTCGAGCGGAGCTCCAGTGAGAGCTACCAGACGGCTCGTATCGTAGCGTCCATTGAGAAAAAGCTCCCCGATCACGAGTACACCATTGACATCTAGTGTCCAAACTTTGTCTTGTGTGCCGATAGGATGAATGTGGTGGATCTGCACGCCAACATTACCGGCTGGGTGAGCACCTCTAAAATAGCGTTTTTGTACACCCTGTGCCTCCGTAAATACTTTGGAGGGAGCGGTGTCACCCCGCCCGTCTAAACCTAGATAGACTAGGCCACCACTTAGCTTATTCAACACATCTAAGCCTTTTTGGAAAGCGGCAGCTCTGCCTTCTACCGCAAAACTCAAATCGGGCGCAAGGGGGGCTGAATCGAAAGTAGAAACGAAAATGTCTCTCGGAATAATGTCCGGGTCGGCCACCACATTATAGGGACGCTGCTGAATGAAAGGCCAAGCACCACTCTCTAATAGAAAATCAACCACCTCTTGGCGGCTAGCTTGCTCCGCTGGTACTTGATAAGTACGGCTCTGCTGCTCCCTATCAGCCAATATCACAATATTCGCAATGGCGCGCTTTCCACCGCGGCTTACCTCAATAACCTCTCCTGAAACAGGGCTAGCATATTTGACGCGATCGGCTTTCTTATCGAAGAATACCACATCCCCCGCTTTGATCACATCTCCTACTTCTACCGTCACTTTCGGAATAGGTTGTAGGCCAAGGAAATCCGTAGGTGTAATCGCAAACCGGCTAACTTGTCCCTCACTGATTTGGTGGGCAGCTTGCCCTTCCAAGCCAATATCATGCCCCTTTTTGAGGCGGACTACATGCTTGCCTTTCAAAAAATCAGGTAAACGGGGTGCCAGTATCTCTGAAATACGTGGAAACAACCCAAAATTATGACCTGAATCGGCAGCAGCAGAATCTCGGCTCTCAATTACCATCAAATTATCAGCTATACTGACAACAAAGAAGAAAAAGAGTACAACAGCTAATGCCAACAAGCCGTAAAACAAGAAGTTTCCGGAGCCGGCAGCGGCCTGAGATTGCGTAAAAACGCCGGTGGTGAGTACTAGAGCTAAGAAGCCCCATTTTCCCAGCATGCTCTTCATAAGTAGATGCTATGCAATTAGTTAGATAATGCGAGTGTTTGATTCGCTTAGACAGATCAGCAAGTTACCTTGCTTTTTTTCCCAAAAACCACGGCAAAGATACAAACTTAGGTTCATCTTCTCAAGCAGTTTGTAATTACTTACTTTCTGTTAGTAATTATTTAGATTTTATCTAAATTAATAAGCAAGAGGACTAGCTCCTTTAAGGGCCTTCTCCGCCACTCTTGGCCAGTCAAAAAAACGCAGGGCTCCGTGCGGGCGGCGAGGCTTTTTGATGCGGCCAAAAGTGTGGAACACCAATGAGAAATTCTCCAACCACATCGATTTAAGTACTTGAATGCGCGGTATAAATAGTTTGGCTAAAGCAGGGGCAAGACTTTCCTTTTAGCGCAAGTCTTTTAAGTAGGTCGATCTTCGGCTGGCAGCATCTTTTTCCAATGTAAGTAGCCCCCTACAGCTACGAGGGTATAAACTAGCATTAAGGCGGCGAAAAACCAAGCATCTCGGCTGGCGTAAATACCGATATAAGTAAGGTCGATTAAAATCCAATAGAGCCAGTTCTCCAACTTTCTATTGAGCAGTAGAAAGGTAGCCCCTATGCTCGCACTAGTTGTGATGGCATCCCAATAAGTAGCTGCCGCAGGAAAATGAGCCCCCACGAAGATGGCCAACAATAGCCCCGTTGAGAGACTAAGTGTGAGCATAAGGTAATGGTCTCGGGCCTGCATCTTGGTAATGAGCAGCTCCGCGTCCTTAGTGGTTCGCCAGCGATATAGGCCAACTATGGCCATAATCACATAGAAGAGTTGTAGAATGGCGTCGCTGTAAAGGCTGTACTTAACCACATCCAAATACGCCCAACCCAAACAGGCCAAGCCGCCAAAAACCCAAGCGACCGGTAAATTTTTAGCTGCTAAAAATACATAGAGCAAGGCCAGTAGGCTTACTAACCATTCGAGTGGTGCTTGCGACTGTAGAAGGTCTTGCACCGCTTAAAAATCCACCCGTACTAATTCCGAAAACTGCTGCACCCTACGCTGTATATCGGCAGCAGTTAGGCGTTTTAGTTTACTAACACCAAAATCTTCTACACAGAAGCTAGCCAAGGCCGAGCCATTAATGATGCCACGCTTCATGTTCTCGAAAGAAGTATCCTGCGTAGCCGCGATATAGCCCATAAACCCACCTGCAAAGGTATCGCCCGCGCCGGTAGGATCCACCACCTTAGGTAGTAGTAAGGCAGGTGCGTAGAAGATTTTATCGCCTTGAAAAAGTAAAGCCCCGTGCTCCCCTTTTTTAATAATAAGGCTAGAGGGGCCCATGTCCAAAATTTTAGCAGCCGCTTTGAGCAGGCTCAACTCGCCGCTCAGTTGGCGGGCTTCTTCATCATTGATGATAAGAATATCGATTTTCTTCAGCACTTCAAGCAGCTCGTCCATGGCGGTATTCATCCAGAAGTTCATGGTATCCAATGCTAGTAGCTGCGGGCGGCTCGTCATCTGCTCAATAACTTGCATCTGGATTGCCGGCGTTAGGTTACCGAGCATTACGTAGTCTGTGTCCCGAAAGCTTGCCGGCAAGACTGGATTAAAATCAGCCAAGACGTTCAGTTGTGTATCGAGCGTATCGCGGCCCATCATGTCGGCATGATAACGGCCTGCCCAAAAGAAAGACTTCTCTCCCTTCTTAATTTCTACGCCGGCTAGATCGGCTCCTCTAGCGGCCAACTCGTTTAGCTCGCTTTGTGGAAAATCTTCTCCTACCACAGAAACGATCTGCACCTGCTCCGTAAAATAGGCCGCCGCATAGGCAATATAAGCACAACTACCGCCTACAATTTGAGGGGCATGGCCATAAGGCGTTTCGATATCGTCAAAAGCAAGTGTACCAATGGAAAGAAGAGACATAACAAAGAAGTGATCTAGTAGCTAGGGGGGGTAAGCACGAAGCCGAATCCGTAGCTGGTTAAAAATAAAAAAGCCGAGCACTTGCGTACTCGGCTTTGCGCCTCAGGAAGGGCTCGAACCTTCGACCTACGGATTAACAGTCCGCCGCTCTAACCGACTGAGCTACTGAGGCAGTTTTGCGAAGCGGCTGCAAATGTACGGCTTCGCCCAGAAAAGGAACAAGTGCAAAAGGAAAATTTATTGAAAAAAGTTGCGGGCGCGGACGCAGGTGCAGGGGAGGGACTCCAAAAAGCAATGTTTGGGCACCCCACTTGAATGCAAATACCTGGCGGAGGGTGTCCCCACCCGAAACTGGATCTTCGGGTGGGGACACCCTCAACCGGGCATATTCGGGACGACACCCTCAACCGGGGAGATTCGGGGGGCGGGGACAAACCTTGCTCCATTGTCCTTCCCCCGGCACCTGCGACCGCGCCCCCGTGGGTCAGACTGGCCAGAAAGCCTTGAGGATGGCGGCAATGACTACTACAATGAGCAGGCGATAAGCGTACACGCCGGCCCGCGGATGCCGCGCTGCGAAGCGGGCGGTGAGGTAGCCCCCGACGATTTGCCCCACGGCCATGAGGCTACCGATCTGCCAATCGATGAGCCCCCGCCAGGCGTAAATGGCCACGGCGATGAGGGTGTAAAGGACAATGAGGGGGGCTTTGACGACGTTGGCCTGGATGATTTCGTAGTTGGCGAGCAGCACCATCACGGCGAGAAAAAATACGCCCATGCCCATCTGGATAAAGCCGCCGTAGATGCCCAAGGCGAAGAAAACCGGGATGCTGATCCAGCGGCTCAAGGGGGGCCGGCCCTCGTGGGTCACCAACCAGCGCTTGGGCTTGATGAGAATAACGAGCAGCATGACGACCAGCAAATAGCGGAATATATCACGGTAAGCCTCGTTGCTCACGATCAGGCTCAGGTAGATGCCCAGCAGGGCACCCAGGGTGGTATAGGCAACGATTTCCCACATCTCCCGCCGCCGGTCGGGGGCCAGCGTGAAGCGACCGCCCCGGTAAAAGCCGGCGGACCCGGCCAGGCTATTGCCCAGTACGCCGACGCGGTTGGTGCCGTTGGCCACGTCGGGCGGCAGGCCGAGCAGCTCCATTAAGATGGTCAGGGTAATGGCCGATCCGTTGCCCGAGAGGGTATTGATGGAGCCCGCCAAAAATGCGCCGACGAGGGCAATCACATAATCCATGGCAGTCATTCAAAGCGGGGTGGCGAGAAAAGCGGGCCAAGGGGAGAGGAAGAACCCGGCCCGGCCGCAAAGCTATCGTTTATTTTCATCGCGGCTCGGCCGACCGGCGCGCGCCCCCAAAGGCTCCACTTGGCATTGCGGCAATAGGGCTATCTTCGCACCCAAATTAAAGCAAGAAAACATGGGATTACTTACTGGAAAGACTGCATTGGTCACCGGCGGATCGCGGGGCATCGGTGCTGCCATCGTCCGGTATTTCGTGGCCGAAGGAGCCCGGGTGGCCTTTACCTACGCCCGCTCGGCGGGTCCGGCGGAAGCCTTGGTCCAGGAACTGGGCGAAGGCGTACGGGCCTACCAGAGTGATGCGGCCAGCTACGCAGCGGCCGGCGAATTGGTCAAGCAAGTCACCGAAGACTTCGGCGGGTTCGACATCCTGGTCAACAACGCAGGCATCACCCGGGATACGCTGTTGCTGCGCATGAGCGAAGAGCAGTGGGACGAGGTGATGAACAACAACCTCAAGTCTATTTTCAACCTCACCAAGCAAGCCCTGCGCCCGCTGATGAAGTCTGGGGTAGGTTCGGTCATCAACATGTCGAGCATCGTAGGCGTCACCGGCCAGGCCGGACAGGCCAACTACGCGGCATCCAAGGCGGGCATTATCGGCTTCAGTAAGTCGCTGGCCAAGGAGATGGGCTCGCGCAACATCCGCTGCAACGTCGTAGCCCCAGGCTTCATCGTGACGGACATGACGGACGAACTGCCGGAGGCCCTGCGCGAGGGTTACCTGAGCCAAATCCCCCTGAAACGCCTGGGCAACCCCGAAGAAATTGCGAAAGTTTGTGCCTTCCTAGGCTCTGAGCTGAGTTCTTACGTAAATGGCCAGGTGCTGGGCGTAGACGGGGGCTTGAGCTAGGAAATCATGACGGAAACGCATCCTGTCCTTTGCCGACAAGTGCTTAGCGGCGGGCAGCAGTACCTTTGCTCATCCACTGCTTGTTAAGACACACTCGTAATTCACTTTCAACCGCCCCACAAGCGCAAATAAAAATTTCCCTTGGCCAATCGCCCTACCGTCATCGACGTCATTATCCCCGCTTACAACGAGGAAGAAAGCATTGCCTTGGTGGTGAGCGAAATCCCTGCGGGGCTGGTTCGGGAAGTCATTGTTTGCAACAACAACAGCAAGGACCGGACGGCAGAAGTGGCCAGGGCGGCGGGCGCTACGGTGGTGGATGAACTGCGGCCCGGCTACGGCTCGGCCTGCCTGCGGGGTATGGCCCACATCGCAGCCCGCGCGCCGGAAGACTGGCCCGATATTGTGGTTTTCATCGACGGAGACCACAGCGACTACCCGGAACAGCTCCCCGAAGTCATCGCCCCCATCCTGAACGATGGCATGGACCTCGTCATCGGCTCCCGCGCCCTCGGCGAGCTGGAGCCCGGCAGCATGCAACCCCAGCAGGTGTTCGGCAACTGGCTGGCCACCAGCCTGATCAAACTCATTTACGGCAATGCCTTTACTGACCTGGGCCCCTTCCGCGCCATCCGCTACCCTGCCCTCCGGGAATTGGGGATGAGCGACCCGGATTTTGGCTGGACGGTAGAGATGCAGGTACGCGCCGCCAAAGCCCGGCTCCGCTGTACGGAGGTGCCCGTACGTTACCGAAAGCGGATTGGGGTGTCTAAGATCTCGGGCACCATCCGGGGCACCATCCTGGCCGGACACAAAATTCTCTGGACCATCTTCAAACTGATCTGATCATGACGCTACTCGCTTTGTTCGTACTGGCCATATACACGGGTTGCCTGATCTACATCACGCTCTACTGCCTGCTGCAATTCAACCTGCTCTATCACTACAAGCAGAGCCTGAACCCCACCGAGCACCCGATATCGTTTGATGATTTCCGATCCGGAGGGAAAGCAAATTCCTCCGACGCCGGGAACAAACCGGCCGCTCCCTTGGCGCACAATGCTGGCGCAGCCCGCTACGCAGCGACCGACGTAGCCGAAGCCCCCGCTTCCGCCGCTTACTATCCACTGGTGACCGTGCAGTTGCCGATATACAACGAATACTTCGTCATTGGCCGGCTCATCGACGCCGTCACAGCTTTCGACTATCCCCGCGACCGGTTTGAAATCCACATCCTCGACGACAGTACCGACGAAACCATTGCGTTGGTTGCCGCCAAGGTCGAAGAATACCAGGCCCAGGGTTTCGACATCCGCCAGATCATCCGCCCCAAACGGGAAGGTTTCAAAGCCGGGGCACTACGCGATGGCATGCAGGAAGCCCGGGGAGAATTCATCGCCATTTTTGATGCCGACTTCGTTCCCGAGCCCGATTTCTTGCAGAAGACCATCCCCCATTTTGCCGACCCCAAGGTAGGGGTGGTGCAAACCCGCTGGGAGCACATCAACCAGGATTACAGCATCATCACCCGCCTGCAGGCGCTGCAGCTTAACGTCCACTTCACCGTCGAGCAAGTGGGGCGAATGAACGGTGGGCACCTATTGCAGTTCAATGGCACGGCCGGCGTCTGGCGACGGGCCACCATCGAAGCTGGCGGCGGCTGGCAGCCCGATACCCTCACCGAAGACCTGGACCTCAGCATCCGCTCCCAACTGGCCGGCTACAAGATCCATTACCTCGAAAAAGTGGGGAGCCCGGCGGAGTTGCCCGTGGAAATGAACAGCTTCAAAAGCCAGCAACACCGCTGGATGAAAGGCGGCGCCGAAACCG
>DAINNZ010000104.1:0-4597 GCA_036735605.1 Lewinella sp.
TTGCTCCCAGCCAGCGTTAAAAAGCCTCGTCTTAGCACCACTAAGCCTACATTTTGCTTCGCAGCTACATTTGGGCGCTCTGCGGCTAGTTCGCTTCGCGGCTGCCTTCGGCGGTCGTGCTTGCCTCGGCTGAAAGCAAAATCTACCAGATTGAAATTTGTATTAAATAGGTCCGAGTACTTATATCCAGCTATATCTTTTGCTTTCTATTTTATTACCAGTTTATAATTACGACGTTTGGCCGCTCGTTAGGGCTTTATCGCAGCAGCTGAGGGCGAGTGAATGGCCCTGGGAATTGCGGGTCTATGATGATGCAAGTAGCGATCGAATAAACGTAGGTTTACCACCCGACTTGGCGCAGGAGACCCACTTGGTCTATCGTGTTTTACCCACTAATTTGGGCCGAGCAGCCATTCGTAATTTGCTAGCCAAGGAGGCCGCCTACGATTACTTGCTGTTCTTAGATGCAGATGGCGAGATACCCGAAAGCTTTATCCTGAATTATTCACCTTTCCTCCATCAGTCGAAAATAGAGCAGGCAAAGATAGTGGTGAATGGTGGCCGTTGCTACGATGAACGTTCTATTCGGCCTGATCAGATGCTGCACTGGTACTATGGCCGTAAGCGGGAAAGCCCTAGGGCCGCAAAGCGGCAACAAAAGCCTTACGAGGGCTTCCAAACCAATAATTTTCTAGCACCTAAAGCACTGATTGCTCACCACCCTTTTGATGAACACATACAGGGCTACGGGCACGAAGACACACTATGGGGCTACCAATTGGCCGCTACCGGCTACCAAATCATACATATAGATAATGCGGTGGCGCATCGAGGCTTAGAAACGGCTTCGACCTTCCTGGAAAAACAAGCCGCCGCTGTTGCCAACTTGCGGCATTTGCAAGCAACCTACCCCGAATTAGAAACTAGGCTCTCCCGCTTCGCTAAGCACCGCCAAGTCTTTAAACAGCCTTTTCTGGCGGCCATGGGCTACCTCTCGCCTCACTTCATGCGGGAACTAAGCAGCTCCCCACCAGGGAGCTTATACTATTTGGATGCCTTGAAATTATACTGGTATTGGCGTTCCTGAGCTATCTTGCAGCCCTGGAAAACGATTACCTATGGAAACTTTTCGCTACGGCGATCGCACTTTGCAGCTTAGCCGTTACCCAGCCACGACGGATCGCTCCCTTCGCGTAGCGAATGCGGCGGATGAATGGCTATTAGCGCAAGCTCAGGTAGAATTGGGCACAGCTAGCACGGCCGATACCGTGCTGCTACTACTACACGATCGCTTTGGTTTGTTGGCTGCTTGCTTAGCGCCTCATCGGCCAAATTTTTTGGCTTGCTACCGATCGCAGGAGAAAGCACTAGCGATGAATCTTGAGAATAACCAAATAGACTTGACGGCGGTATCCGTTTTGCATCCGCTCGACGAAGCCTTGCCTGCCTACCAATTTGGCTATATGCAGCTGCCCAAGTCGTTGGATCTTTTTGAGCTGTATTTGTCAATCTTCGCGCGCTTTGCGCGCCCTGATGCCCAGTTGAGTATCGGCTTTATGACGCGGCATTTCTCTCCTAATCTTTTGCCGATAGCCGAGAAATACGCCCACTTAGTTACGCAATCAAAAGCAAAGAAAAAAGCTAGGCTGCTACAACTAAGCGGGTTTCGCCAGCCGCCGCAGCTTACAAATAGTTTGAAGAGAAGCTTGTTATTGGGCGAGCGTTCCTACGAGCAATACTACGGTGTTTTTTCCGCCGCGCACATCGACTACGCCACGCAGTTTCTCCTACAAAACTGGCCTACTATTGCCCTGACAGCGGCTGCTACAATTGTAGATATTGGCTGCGGAAACGGTGTTATAGGCTGTGAACTACAAAGGCTTTACCCCAGCGCAAGTCTGGTTTTTATCGACGATTTCTACCTAGCGATTGAATCCGCCAAACTGAATGTAGGGCAAGCAGCCGCTTCTCGCTTTCTCTATGAAGATGACTTAGCATCCCTAGCTGCCGCCTCCGTTGATTTGGTGGTTACGAACCCACCTTTCCACTTCGGGCACGACAATAATATCGAGGTGAGCCTAGCCTTATTCGAGGCGGGCAAAAGGGTGCTCAAACCTAAAGCACAAATGCTGGTTGTGGCCAATAAGCACCTCAATTACGCAACGCACTTAGCGCGGCTATTTCCATCAGTGCATCTGGTGGCGGCCAACGATAAATTCGTGCTCTATCAAGCTACCAAGGGGGAGGCCTAGAACAATTCTTTCAGATGCGTAGCCTGCTCGGGCTTTAGCCGGCCAGCAAGGATCAGACGGAGCTCTCTTCTTCGCATCGCACTGTTGTAACGTTGTTGCTCAATTTCATTGAGAGGGATTACCGGCGGACAAGGCACCGGCACACCATTGTCCTTGTCTAAGGCCACAAAAGTAAAATAGGCAGAGTGGGTGCGCCGCGGATTAGTACCCTGCATAGTGGCGGCAAATACTTCCACAAATACTTCTACACTCGTATTGAAGGCCCTCGTTACGGAAGCTTCCAGGGTAATCACTTCGCCATTCCGGATCGCAGAGCCAAAGGCCACATTATCCACAGAGGCCGTCACAACGGGCTTACCACAGTGCCGGCCAGCACATATCGCGCAGGCAATATCCATCCAGCGCAGCATATTGCCACCCATGAGGTTGTTTTGCGGGTTCGTATCGTTGGGCATCACGAGCTCCGACATAGTCGTGAAGCTATCAGCCACTTTTTTGCCAGCTGGTTTTTTTGTCGTCATTTGGTCTATATTGGATCACAAAGATACAGGGACGCTAGGGTATGCAGTTGGTTCACCGATTTTTTTACGTGATTATGTGAATAGTGGATAGGCTGCTTTGCGCAAAAAAATGCCCTTGCCCCTGCGTTAGCCATAAAGACGTATATGGGCAACTCGTGCAGGGGCAAGGGCAAATCGGCAAGATGAAGGCTCACTAGTGACCGCCAACCAAGAAGCGTTTCGTTACAATGCGGTCTTCTTGCTGTAGCCGGATGAAATAAACACCATTGCTGAGGTGGCTGAGCGGTAGTGCTTGGGCAAGCTCTCGGTCTGCTAGTACTTCGACCCACTTCGTCGCTACGCATTGGCCTTGGGTATTGAATACCTGTATGCTAAGGGGTGCTGCGCTAGGAAGCTGCCGGGCCTGTATAAAAAGAGACTGCCTGGCCGCAGGAAGTGGATTTGGATAGAGGGAGATGGCTGCCTCTAGTAAGGGATCTTTCGTTGCCGACAAGAGTTCCGTGATTCTGAAACTATAAATAGGGGTTGGGTTACTAACAGGCTGAAATCGATTGATGGGAAGCACCCGCCAAAAGAGTCGTCGGTTGAACTGCAGCCCTTCTTCTTCTGTAACGACCAAAGAGGTATCGGTGACCGTAATTTCTCTCAGTAAGGAAGTACCAAAAAATTGGGTGCGGTTCAATTGCACTACGTAAAAATCGGCACCAGGGATGCTTGTCCAGCGCAGTGTCGTTTGTAGCGTATCCGTGGTGCTGAGGTCGGCACCATTTTCGGGAAACAATAGGTCAATGTCTTCGCCCACGGCCGCTTGTTCGCCGAAGGGAATGCACTGTATGTGATCGCCTCGAAACTGAAGATAGGCACGCATCGCCTCAGCTTGTTGCTCACTGAAGCCGCTGCGGCAGGTGTTGGAAGAGTAGCCCATGATCGGCCAGCCAGGCACGGCAAAGCGGACGCTGTCGGGGTCTAATAGACTATCCGCATACACCCCTGCACTGTTACAAGTCCAGCGAAAGGCCAGATAATCTGGTGGGGTATCGCAGAAGCCATCACCCGCGCTACTACAATTGACTTGATTGGCCTTTTCAACGGTTCTAGTCCCTATGATGCTAGGGGCTGGGGTTTCGAGAGGGAGTGGTTCTTCACTATTCCAACCGACGAAGGTATGGGGTAGGGAAAGATAGTGGCCAATCTCGTGGCTCCAAGTACGGCTAGCCACATTCGTGCAACTGATCGCCAAAGCAATCGCATCTTGGCTGCCAGTGTAGTAGCCACAGTTGCCATTCGGGCTACCGACGATGTAGGTGTTGATGAGGCCAGGTGCGTTATTTTCCATCATCATATTGCGCCCAACGGCTATCGTATGATCGTAATAGCTGCTATTGTCAATGAAATTGATACCGCCTTGTATGTAGAAATAGATGCCAAAAGGCGCGTAATCATTTTGTAGGGTCTGAAAAGCATTCACCATGCGCTCCATGCTGATGTAGCCTCCTCCTTCAGAATTGCCCACAATATGCAACTTGATGCCTATTACTAGCGAATCGCAACTGCTACGCGGTATCGCAATTTCCCCATTTTGATAGGCTGTGAGCCAAGCGGATTTACCGCTGTAGCCACAAGGAGCTAAGTCTTCTGCTGTATAAGCTGGCTGTGCGAAGAGGTGTAAAGACACCGCTAAATAGCCAATAAGCCCAAGGGAAAAACGAAATAAATACCGCATAGCATACAATTTACTGGGTGATCACCAAACGACGATTCACGAAGCGATCCCCTTGGCGTAAGCGAAGCACATAGACGCCGGCGGGCAGTTGGTTAATCTCC
>DAINNZ010000104.1:4607-13829 GCA_036735605.1 Lewinella sp.
TCCATATTGTATTGTAGATTCCCCCCCGCAGTGGCTACATTTTGTACTTGCTTGAGCAGCTTTCCGTCGAGGTTGAAAAGTGCCAAATGAGCCGCTTCGGAGCTAGGTAGTTGGCTGGCTTGAATACGTAGTTGCTGCGTACTGGCAGTTGCTGGATTGGGGAAAACTTGGAGGGCTGCGTCTAAAGCTGGGTCATTCACTGCCGAAACGATATCCGTTACTCTAAAGTTTCGGCTTCCACTAGCTGCCGCCGTTAAGTTACAACGGCTCTGTGGAAGTACCCGCCAGTAGTAGCGGACGCCTTGCTCAATGCTATTGCTAGGCGTAACTACCACGGTGGTATCATAAGCTACTAGCTCGTGGTGTAGTACACTACCGAAAAAAGGCGTTCTGTTAATTTGTACTAAGTAAAAATCTGCGTTCGGGGCTGCTGTCCAACTTAGGCGAACGGCTAGCTGATCCACGGCTTCTAAATCGCCGTTGGCGGGTTCTACTAAGTTTAATCCTTCTGTACTAGCAGCTACAGGGTTGGGGTTGGGCGGTAGTTGTAGGTTCCCTCTGCTATTAGCGTTGGTCACCATAGCATCGCGCTGCTCATCGGTGAAACTAGTGACGCAGTTGTCGAGTGCATAGCTCATGATGTTGAAGGCAGGCACGGCAAATTTAACGGTGTCGGGGTCTAGGAGGCTATCTCTGTAAAAACCAGCGCCGTTGCAAGGCCAGCGATCCGCAATATAGTCGGCGTCGGTATCACAGAAGCCATCGCCAGCTGTTGCACAGTTGCTACCGTCCGCTTTTTCCACTCTTCTGCCGCCTTGGAAGATAGGTGCTGGAGCATCGATGGGCAGTTCGTCGATCTCGATGCCTTCCCAACCATCGAAGGTATGGGGGAGGGATAGGAAATGGCCCATCTCATGCGCGAAGGTATGGTCGCCGCCGCCGAGGCAGTTATTACCAATCGCTACGGCATCCCGACTAGGGCTGTAATAACCACAGGCTCCGGCGGGGTTGCCTACGAAATAGACGTTGATGGTGTTAGGGCGGTTGTTGAGCCCCATCATAGTAGCACCAGAGGAGAAGTTGTGGTCGTAGAAACTATTGTTGTTGATATAGTTGATCTCCCCATCAAGGCAAAAATTGATCTGTGCCGTAGCAAAATCGGCGTTTAGCAACTGGAAAGCCGAGATGATCCTAGACCAAGGCGCCCGGCCACCACCATCAGACTGGCCTACGATATGTAGTTTTATGGGCATGGTGAGGGGCATACTGCTGCGAACCGTCGCAATCTCGCCGCGTTGGTAAGCATCTAGCCAAGCACTACGCTCTGTAACGCCGCAGGGGTGTAAGTCTTCCTTCAGCGTACCATAGGCATGCTGTGCTACAAGGGCGGATAAGGCACTGAAAAGTCCAACTACTGTAAAAAGAAGTGTACGCATATTTTTATGATTTCATAGGTTGAGACGGGTGCTCGAAAGCCACCATAAAACTGGATGTTGTGCTATTTGAAAATTCAAAACAACTTGTCAGGGTCAAAAGTAAGTAAAAGCTGAAAGTTAATTCGTCGTAAAGACGGCATTTGCCTAGTTTTAAATAAATAATGACTTACTTTTGCTGCGTTTTATTTCTCAAGCTCAATATTTTTGAGCCATCAAGCTATAAATTAAACAACATCAATGAGTAAAGTAACCGTAATAGGCGCCGGCAATGTAGGTGCCACTGTTGCCAATGTATTGGCACACAAAGACATCCTGCGCGAGGTTGTCCTTTTAGACATTCAGGGGGATTTTGCTAGAGGCAAAGCACTCGACACCTGGCAGCAAGCCCCTGTCGATTATTATAGCACTAAACTGACGGGCACGGATGACTATGCGCACACCGCTGATTCCGATATCGTTGTCATCACGGCAGGCATCCCCCGTAAGCCGGGTATGAGCAGAGATGATTTGATCTCCACCAATGCTAAGATTGTAAACACGGTTACTCGCTCCATTCTAGCCTACAGCAAAAACCCGATCATCATTGTTGTGTCTAATCCACTTGATGTGATGACCTACGCTGCGTTCAAAGCCAGTGGCCTACCAGCTAACCGCGTTTTCGGTATGGCGGGTATCCTCGACACGGCTCGCTACCGCGCTTTCTTAGCTACTGCGCTCGATGTAAGCCCCAAAGATATCCAAGCCGTATTGATGGGAGGCCACGGTGACACTATGGTGCCACTTCCTCGATACACCACGGTCTCTGGTATTCCTGTAACGGAGCTCATTAGCGATGCCGAGCTAGATGCTATTGTTGAGCGCACTAAAACCGGTGGCGGCGAGCTCGTGAAACTGATGGGTACCAGCGCTTGGTACGCACCCGGTGCCGCAGCCGCCCAGATGGTGGAAGCCATCGTGAAAGACGAAAAACGCATCTTCCCTTGCTGCGCACAGCTCAATGGGGAGTATGGCATGAAAGATATTTTCCTCGGGGTGCCCGTGAAACTAGGGGCTAATGGCATCGAGCAAGTATTGGAACTTAAACTAGATGCCGCCGAAATGGAATTGCTCAAAGCATCTGCTAAGCATGTGGAGGACGTAATGGAAGTCTATAATGCTATGCGTATTTAATAGAACTGTTCAGTAGGCCAGGAACGAGCGAGAGCGTGCCGAATTTCGTTCTGAACGAGACGAAACCTCCTAGTAGCTGCAAAGCAAAACGTAGGCATCCGTACAAACGGCGAGGCTTTTCAACGAAGTTTAGAACAAAATGAGCCGCTCGCAGTCATTTGATGGCCTGCCGAACAAGTCTCGTCATAAGGCAGTGGGTAATTAGGGCGGCACGCCGACTTACCCACTGCCCTCTGTTTGAACCCATTTGGCCCATTGGCTGTTATTTCTCTTGATCTGAAAGCTTAATATTGCTTGTTATGACCACGATGAACGTCGCGCCTGAAACCTTGCAGTATATGCGTACGAACCGCGGTCGTACGGTAGCGGATGTGAGCCTCCAGCAGCCCGTTTTGCTGGTCTTCCTTCGCCATTTTGGCTGTACCTTCTGCCGTGAGGCACTAGATGACCTAGCTAGCGTGCAGCACGAGATATCGGCTACGGGCACTAAGCTGATCCTCGTTCATATGGCTGATGACGAAACAGCGGAAGCTTATTTCGAGCGCTACAAGCTCAATGCGCAGGAGCATGTGGCCGACCCCAACTGCCGCTTCTACAAATCCTTTGGCCTCACCAAGGGGTCACCACGGCAGCTTTTTGGCCTCCAGTCATGGATTAGAGGCTTCGAAGCCGGGGTGATTCAAGGCCACGGTATTGGGCCACAGCTAGGCGACGGCTTCCAAATGCCAGGGGTCTTCGCGATCAATCAATCCACTGTCAAAGCAAGCTTTATACACAAACTGGCTAGCGACCGACCTGTTTACCTCGATTTGGTTCAAGCTTGCTGTAAGCTCTAGTACAATCCTAGTCGTCAGGCTTTTATGCCTGTCTTGCGCTACATGGCGGCCCTTGCCCCTGCTTTAGCCCGCAAAAAGGAAACTATGCTTACAATAAGACTAGGTTTTGTCAGTTTTGAGCTTGGCTATTTTTAGTTGCTAAAGTCCTGACATGCTATCCTTAATCAACACCTTATTTCGCACCTACATTGGGCGCTACCAAGCTGAGTTGGCTACTTATAGCCAGCAAGCCGCTGATTTGCAAGAGGTTACACTGGCAACCATCTTAGCCGATAATGCGCACACGCACTTCGGCAGGCTTTACCGCTTCGCTACTTTGCTCGATGCGCCTTTAGCGCAATACAGCGAGCAGGTGCCGGTGCATACCTACGAAGACTTATTGCCCTATATACAGCGAATACTGGCTGGGGAAACGAATTTGCTAACGGCTGAAAACCCCGACTGGATTGCTACCACCAGCGGCACCACTGGCGCTACCAAATATATTCCGCTGCCCAAAGTGGCCATTGTCGATAGCTACCGTAAAGGAAGTTGGCTATCCCTAGCCTGCTTGTATAACCGCAAACCCGATATCACGGTCTTTGCCGCAAAGAATTTGCTAATCGGGGGCTCTATCAAAGGCGATTACCCAGGCATTGGCGTTCCCTACGGCGATATCAGTGCCATCATGATTCGCACCATTCCTAGGGTGATGCAGTCTTTTTATATCCCCGATCTTTCTTTGGCCACCCACACGAACTATGAAGAAAAAATTGAAAAAATAGCCCAACTAGCAGCCAAAGAACCAGGCATCACCGTGCTCGGTGGTGTCCCGACTTGGAACCTGCCTTTGTTTCGTAGAATTTTAGAAATTCATGGGGGCGATACCATGCTAGATGTATGGCCTAACGCACAAGCCTTTAAACATGGAGGGGTCAATTTTAGTCCCTATCGAGCACAATTTGAGGCTCTTTTCCCAAGCAAAGATTTCGTTTTTCAAGAAATTTATAATGCTACCGAAGGCTTCTTTGCTGTGCAAGACCAAGCCGACAACCCGGGGATGTTGTTGCTGCTCACCAATGGTATCTACTATGAATTTGTGCCTTTTTCAAGCTTTCAGCAAGGCAATTTTACGGCCTATCCACTCGCAGCAGTGCGCAAAGAGGAGGTCTATGTCATGCTCATTACTACCAACGCTGGGCTCTATCGCTACCCCATGGGCGATTTGATTCAGTTCACCGATTTGGCACCTTACCGAATCAGAATACTAGGCCGTACGCAAGAGTTTATCAATGCTTTCGGCGAAGACCTCCTGCGCATCGAAGCAGAAGAGGCCTTGCAGCAAGCCTGTGAACAGCACGCTGTAGAAGTGGTGGATTTTACCGTAGCACCTTTTTACCCCAGCATCGGCCACAATGGCTACCACCAATGGTTTGTAGAATTTTTGCAACCACCAGCCAATTTGACGGCTTTTCGGCAAGATTTAGACCGCGCACTGCAAAGCCGTAATTACAACTACCATGCCAAGCGTTTGAACGATTTTGGTATGCGACAACTAGACCTACAATCGCTCCCTCGCGGCTTTTTTAGAAAGTGGCTCGCCTCCAAGGGGAAGATCGGTGGCCAGCATAAAGTGCCTCGCCTATCAAATCATCGGGACATAGCCGAGGAGATTCAGGCAATTATTTCCACCGTATAATGTGCCAGTTGCGCCCACTAAGAGCCAAGCGATTGCGATAGCGATTGAACAGTTGCCAACGCACCTTCGTATCAGGCGCCTCCCGAAGGGGGTCCGGCTCCCAGGCCCAATCTGGCGCACAAAGTAAAATTAGGTCGTAGTCGAGTGCTGCCGCAGCCGCTGCTATTTCCGGATGCACGCGGCCATACTTCACCTCACTCCAAATAGCCATCACCAAGGGCCCTGTATCGCAGACTAGGCAACTGGCATCGCGGTGTCGCTCCTCGGCAGCCTTTTGCCCTCGCCAAATCGCTAGCAGATCCGCTTCTTCATAAGGTTTTTCCTTTTGGCTCAGGTATTCGCGGGCGTATTCAGCCACCATCACCGCGTCGAGCTGCTGCGTTAAACGCTCCGCCAATAGGGTCTTGCCACTACTCTCAGGACCCGTGAGGAGTAGGCGGAAACAGTCTTTTTCAGCAGCCGATTGGAGCAAGGTCGATAACACGCAGCTAAGGTATAGCTTTCTTTTATACTTGAACCGATGTGGTTTGAGAATTTCTCACTGCTTCTCCACGCCTTTGGCGGTATCAAAAAGCCTCGCCGCCTGTACGGGTGCCTACGTTTTTTGACTTGCCAAAGACGCGGATAAGGGCGCGATACTTTTCCCCAACCACATCGGTTTAAGTATATTTTGGCTGACGCAGGGGCAAGGGTTTTACAAGGCGCAAGTCATTTTGTAGCAAAAAGTGTTAAAATTTAGCTAATTCAAGCAAAAGCAGCTCCTTTTTTAAATATTTTCGTGCCTTTAGGTGTTATACTTGCGTCTTACAACTAGACTGTTAGCGATTTAGCGTAAATTTTTACTCTAAACTAAAGACTAACGGCCTATTACGGATGACCAAAAGTATGCTCATGAAACTTGCAGTAAGTCTTTTTTTTCTTGGCAGTTGCTTTACAATTGCGCAGGCTCAAACCTTCCGTTGGAATGAGCCATCAAACAATAATTCAACGGCTCAAAAGAAAGAGGTGAGTTCCCCTGCTTATCAAGCTGCCCTCCAAGAAGTTCAAACAGGCTTTGCTACTTATTATGCTGACTACCTCGCTGGCCAGCCCACGGCTTACGGTGAGAGCTACCAACCAGAGGAGCTGACAGCCAGCCATGCGCTGCTACCGATCGGTACGATCCTTCGCGTTACCCGACCAGACAATGGCCAAGCCGTTGAGGTGCGCGTGAACGATAAAGGCGGTCTTTGTCAGGGCTGTGTGGTAGTGCTTAGCCGCGCTGCTGCTCATCAAATTGGCCTGACGCAAACCGGCAAATCTAAAGTAACGGTTGAAAAAATCGGTTTCAGCAATTGGAATCCTCGTCCACAGCGGCTTTCGGAACAAAGCAGCTCCAGAAATGCGCAGCCGGTGGCTTACCAATCGGCTGCTGTTGTGTATTACGATCCTATCCCGCGATCAGTGGCTACTGCTCCACGAGTAGCGAATGCGCCTACTGAATACGGCGTCGTTCGCCCGAACGCAGTGGGAACCAACCAACCCGATTTCGGACCCGCTTACCGGCCGGCTTCGGCAACCAATAGCAGCCCTGATCCGGCCAAAGATCCAAATGCCTTCAGACCCGCTACTGCTGCTACCGATCATCGTGGAGGGAACGGCTTTGTGACCAAAGGGGGAGAGGCGGATGCTCGGCTAGGGGTAATTCAAAAAGAAGTCACCGTAAACAAGCCTTCCGCAGGCCCTACTACCTATGCGTATTCTTCGGCAGCGGTGGCTTCCCCGACCTATTCAACCGCAGCAGCACCCCTGAATGAGGTGCCTGCCGCCAACTCACAGCGAGCCCATTATGCCGTACAGCTAGCGGCCTACGGTAATGCCGAAAATGCTATCCGCCAAGTGCGTAGCCTGCAAGCGCAGGGCATTGAGAAGGTTTATGTAGCTAGTGTGAGCCGGCCAGATGGCAGTTCGCTCAGTCGCGTATTGGTAGGCCCTTTCGCCGATCGGGGCAGTGCGCAAATAAGTGCCGACGATATTGCCCGCCAAAAACAGATGGGTGGTATTGTGGTGAAGCTAGACTAGCTTTGGAGATAATTTATGCTGATAGCCATATCTTCTAGTGGGTTAGGGCTAAAATCTTGTTCCACAAAGCAGTGTCGTACGCCTTGTTCTTTTCCTAATGTGGCTAATGCTTTTATACCAAGCGTTCCTTGCCCGAGTGCTTGAAAAGCCGCCTCTGGCACCTCTGCCGTATCGGTGAGGATAGCCGTGTTGGCTTGCAAGTCTTTGAGATGCAGCAGCTCTAGGCGATTGCCGTATTTTTTTATAAGTTCGGCTGGGTCGTGGCCTGCGATGGCTGCCCAGAAAACATCTAGTTCAAAAGGCATGAGCTGCGCATCTAAACGTTCCGCGAGTAGCTCAAAGGGGAGGAGATGGCTGTTATTGCCGATTGGGGCAAATTCAAAATTGTGGTTGTGATAGGCCATTTGTAAGCCATGGCTACGGGCTTTTTCGCCGGCTTGGTTGAGGAGATCGGCCCATTTGCGGTAGTCATCCAAGCTTTGGCGTTCGCCCGGGGTGAGGTAGCCGAATACGAGATGGCTTAGACCCGCTTCATTTGCTTGATCCAGCACGGCTGAAAAGTCCATTTTTTTGCTTTCGTGCGGCACTAAATCCCAGCGGCCAGTAAGGCTTGTCCACAGCATGAAAGAGCTGTTGACGGCTAAACCCAAGTCTTTGCAAATAGGCAGTAGGGTAGCGGCTTGGCGCGTATCCATCAATTCCACTTGCCGGTAGCCTGCAGCCGCTATGGCTTCTAAGGTAGCTACGGGATCGGCCGCTAGTTGTTCGCGTACCGTCCAGAGTTGTAGGCCGAGTGAATCCAAAAGAGTAACAAGGGGCTGCTTCATTCGATCGATTGTATGCTTAATGACGGAGGATGGGCCAAAGATAATCAAGTATTTGGAGTACAGCGCCAATCAGGCTTTTGGCTTTTGGCTAAGGCTATGGCTTTTGGCCGTCAACCGGCAAGCTACTTCGACTACGCTACTTCGGCTACGCTCAGCACGAGTCAGCACGAGTCAGTGCAGCGCATCCCGCAGGCAAAATCCTGTCAATCCCGTCAATCCTGTCTAAAATCCGTCCACATCACGGTCTATAATATTGCCCCCCCTTCGGGGTTTTGCGCGCCCGCCTTAGCACAATAATTAGTGGCATATCAGCGTCTAGTAGGCATAGTCCCAATCAGGGCAGTTTGCGCCTAAGGCAAGAAGTGGGAGCCGCCATTTATGAAGGCAGCCATTTCAATTTCTGGGCAAGATATTTCCTTCCAAAGCCATTTCGTTTCCAAGTATGCCAAATTTACGCTATTTTTTGTTGCACTTGCTCCTTGTGGTAGCCCTTGCCCCTGCCTACGGCCAAACTATAGATAGTACGGAAGTAGTAGAAGATAGGCCGGCGATCCGGCAAGAACGCCCAAAAGATAGCCGGATTAGTGAAGCTGACTGGCTAGCCATACGGGCCTTAGAAGATACGATGGGGCTTTTATCTTATACCGTCTTGCATGATAGTTTGCCCGACAATCGTTTTTTGGCTTGCCGTGCGTTAATTCCTAGATTAGTGCAGGCACTTAAATATCCCTACGCATTCGACTATCCTTTTGAGCGTTTGCAGTATCTTTCTATACAGTACCCTCCGGATCGGAGCTTTCGAATTTTCACCTGGCAACTATTTGTCAATAAGGAGGAATACCGTTATTATGGTGCGATACAGCGCAATACAGCTGATTTACAACTCTACCCCTTGGTGGATCGCTCTTTTGAACTAGAGGACGAAACGCTGGAACAGCAAGCCTTACAAGCCGACCAGTGGTATGGCTATGTGGTTTATGATTTGCAGCAATTTGAAGGGGCTATGGGTCGGCAGTATTTGATCTTTGGGGCGGATAGTTACGGAGCCTACCACCGCCGAAAAATCGTGGATGTTGTAAGCTTTCAACCGAATGGGCAACCCCTCTTTGGCGCGCCCGTTTTTGTGGAAAAAGACGAAGAAAGTGGGCAACTTGTGGGTCGAAAATCGCGGTTAGTACAGCATTATAGCGCTGCTAGCTACGTCAGTACCCGTT
>DAINNZ010000105.1:0-1666 GCA_036735605.1 Lewinella sp.
TTCCAACCTTTACCCCTTTCCAACCTTTACCCCTTTCCAACCTTTACCCCTTTCCTCCTCTTTGGCTGTCGCTTCGCTAGCCCTGTTTAGCGGGCACGCGGTGCAGGGGCAAGGGCAGCCTTGTAGCGCAAGACTCACGGGGCATTGCTAGACGAAAGGCTCCCTGCTGCGGTTTCGCTCGTTGAGACTCCGTTGCAAAAGGCTATATTTTAAGCAGGTAAAAAATAAATTATTTAAAATTATTTGTATCTTTGTGTCCGGTAAACAACTTAAATAAGCCTAATGACAAAACAATACGACAAGCCCGAGCGGGGCATCAAATCATGGGAGGAAGCAGATCGGCCGCGCGAAAAGCTACTGCAAAGCAGTGCTGCACAACTAAGTTTAGCGGAATTGCTGGCTATTTTAATCAATTCCGGCACCCAAGAATTCACAGCGGTGGAGCTAGCGCGCGATATTTTACAAGCCGTTGATTACGATTTGCATCAGCTTGCTACGTGGAAACCGCACGATTTTAGGCGTTTCAAAGGCATTGGTCCGGCGCGTGCGGTTACACTCATTGCCGCATTGGAGCTAACGCGCCGGCGCGAGCAGCAGCAAGTTAAGCCCCTCACTTCGGTAAGTAGTAGCCAAGAGAGTTACCAATATTTGAAGGGTTTTCTAGCAGACAAAGACCACGAAGAGTTTTGGATCATCTGCCTCAATCAAGGCAACAAACTGATCTGCTCCCACCTGATCAGCAAGGGGGGCATTACGGGCACGGTGGTGGATAGCCGGCAGGTTTTTCGTACGGCCATCAACACGCCGCGCTGCGTATCGATCATTTTGGCGCATAACCATCCCAGCGGGCAGCTACGACCTAGCCAAGCAGATATTCAATTAACCAGCAAACTCGTAGCCGCAGGCCGAGGAGTGGACATCAACGTCCTAGATCACCTCATCATCGGGGCAGGAGGCTACTACAGTTTTTCAGATGAAGGGATGTTGAGCTAAGCCCTGAAATTATACGGAAACCATTTCGATAGCGGCACACGATAGCGGTACAAGCGGCCAAGGTCTTGTATTGGAAGCACTTGGGTGATTCGGGCAAAGCCCGAATCACCCAAGTGGAAAATAGCTGCTTAACCGTTTATGCTTAACCGTTCCTGCTTAACCGTTCATGCTAGCCATAAACTCGGCATTACTGTTGGTAGAGCGCATATTGCGCATCAGGAATTCGAAGGCTTCCTCCGGCTTCATATCGGCCAAATGATTGCGAAGCACGAACAAGCGCTGAAGGGTATCTTTTTCGAGCAGCAAATCGTCGCGGCGAGTGCTTGACTTGGTGAAATCGATAGAGGGGTACATTCGTTTGTTGGCTAAACCTCGATCTAGCTGCAATTCCATGTTGCCGGTGCCTTTGAATTCTTCGAAGATTACTTGATCCATCTTAGAGCCAGTATCGGTTAGGGCGGTTGCTAGGATAGTGAGGGAGCCACCGTGTTCGATATTTCGGGCGGCACCGAAGAATTTTTTTGGTTTCTGTAAGGCATTTGCTTCTACACCACCTGAAAGCACCTTTCCAGAGGCGGGTTGTACGGTATTGTAAGCGCGAGCAAGACGGGTGATTGAATCGAGTAGGATGCAAACATCATGACCACATTCTACCATGCGTTTGGCTTTTTCC
>DAINNZ010000105.1:1676-13774 GCA_036735605.1 Lewinella sp.
GTCGGCAGGTTCATCAAAGGTGGAGCTAATGACCTCGGCATTCACATTGCGCTTCATGTCCGTCACTTCCTCTGGGCGTTCATCTACGAGAAGCACGATGAGGTAGGTTTCGGGGTGGTTAGCCGCGATGGCGTTGGCTACGTCTTGGAGTAAGAACGTTTTACCAGATTTGGGCTGTGCTACAATCAAACCACGTTGCCCTTTTCCGATAGGGGTGAAAAGATCGATTAGGCGGAGGCCAAAATCTTTTCCATCGGGCCGGCCAGAAAGCGTAAAGCGCTCGGTAGGAAACTGAGCCGTTAGGTAATCGAAAGGAACACGGTCGCGAACTTCAGCCGGCAACAAGCCATTGATGCGGGTTACATTCAGTAGGGCAAAATACTTTTCACCTTCCTTGGGCGGTTTCACGGGGCCGCGCACCGTATCGCCTGTTCGGAGGCCGAAACTTTTTATTTGAGCCGGCGATACATAAATATCATCAGGGCTAGTCAGATAGTTATAGTCAGAAGAGCGGAGGAAGCCATAACCATCGGGCATCATTTCTAAGATGCCCTCGCCTTCTACTAGGCCATCTAGTTCGAACTCTGGCTCACGGGCAGGGCGGTCACGACGGTTATTGTTGCGCTCGTAACGGTCAGGGCGCTCTGGACGGTCAGATCGATCTTGCGGCCGATCCTGTGTCCGATCCTGTGGGCGATCTTGTGGGCGATCTTGTGGGCGCCGATCGTCTCGTTGTTCCGGGCGCTCATTCCCACGGCGAAGCTCTCGTTCGTTCCGGTCATTCCCAGCTCGTTGCTCGGGGCGCTCGGCAGGGTTTCTGTCGGCTAGGTTGCGTTCGTTCGGGCTTCGTTCCAAGCCGCGTTCTAGGCGTTCGTTATTACTACGTCGATTATCTCGTTCGTTATTACCTCGTAAATTAAGGTTTTTGCGTTCGTTTAGGCTCGTGTCGTAGGCCGAAGTTCTTCTTACAGGAGGGGCGTTGAGTTTATTGTCTCTTTCACCTCTAGGGTTGCCTTCCAGGCGGGAATTAGCTTCTGTTCTTTGGGAACCTTCTGTTCTTTGGGAACCTTCTGTTCGAGCCTCTCCTCTAATATTTCCTTCGTTACGAGCCTTGCCCTCTCCTCGGGAGCCTCCATCTGTTTCGGGCTTAGTAGTGGCCGCACTTTGGGTGTCCCTTGTTTTTTCATCGGAATTACGCCGATTCCGTAGCCTTCTGCCGCTGCCTTTTTCCTGTTCGTCTGCTTTGGCAGTGGGGTTGGCATTGGGCTTATTATCAGAAGAAGAGGCTTCGGCCTTTGGCTTTTGAGTTGCTGGCGCCTGTTTATCGCCCGGAATATCGTTGGCTCTATGTTTGATTCGAGACGAGGGGGCGGCATCTGGTTTTTTAGCTTCTTTCTGGCGGGAGCTATTGTCTTCACTCCCCCTGCGGGAAGGGATTCTGTCCGTATCGGAAGCGGAGATAGGTTCTGCGGTAGTTTTCACCCGTTGAAGTGCTTGTTCTTCAAGAATTCTGAAAACTAAGTCTTGTTTGTTTAAACGTTTGAAGGCCGTTAGGTTCATTCGTTCGGCTATGTCCCTAAGTTCAGGAACTAGCATGGCATTAAGTTGCGCGATGTCGTACATGCTAAATGGCGATATATATATATTGGAAATCAATGACCCTTCAGGAAGAGATAAAATGGGGAGCTATACCGGCCAAAAACGGACAGTTTTCAAGGGTCAGAAAACTGGAAGGCCTAAATAACAGCAACGGAAATTGATAGTGTAAGGTGTGCTCAGCGTCGGGCAATGAAAGACCGAAAGAAAGCCTTTCGGGAAAGCACGAGTCACCAGCTGAGGAAGATGATCAATGGAACTTTTAAAGAAGATTGACCTATTGAGAAAGAAAGCGAAAGTCAACTTCCTTTTACTTACACAACGAATAATGTGTAATGATATGGCAAAAGTACAACTAATTTCCTGAGTACTTGCACTATCTTTGCAAAAAAAACCACTGAGCCGCGAAATAGTTTTGTTGCGGGCCTCAAATATCAGCCAACTACATGTTAACGATCAACCTTTTAAGAGACGAACGCGAACGCGTCATCACCGGCCTAGCTAAACGGAATATTGCTGCGGCTCCGCTTATCGACCAGATACTTTTGCTGGATGATCAGCGTAAAACCATCCAAACACAGATGGATCAGCTACTCAATGAACGCAAAAATCTTTCTGATGAAATTGGCGATCTTTTCAAAAAAGGCGAAGCAGCCCTAGCGAACCAAAAGAAAGAGCAAGTGGCAGCCCTCAAAGAGACCTTAGATAGCTTGGGGGCCGATATGAAGCGTACGAAAGAAGCTCTAGACGAACAATTGGTGGCCTTGCCGAATGTGCCGCACACTAGTGTTAAACAAGGTTTTGGTGCAGACGATAACGAAATCTATCGCGCCCACCAAGCACCCTTACCGCAGTTGGATGCCGACGCAAAGCCTCATTGGGATTTAGCCGCCGATTACGGTATTTTTGATCTCGAACTAGGGGTGAAGCTTACGGGCGCAGGCTTTCCTGTCTTTAGAGGCCAAGGCGCTCGCCTGCAAAGAGGGCTCATCAATTTTTTCCTCGATCGGGCCATTGAAGCAGGCTATGAAGAATTTCAGCCTCCGCACATGGTGAATGCCGATAGTGCCTACGCCACAGGGCAACTGCCTGATAAAGAAGGGCAGATGTATCACGCCACGGTGGACGATCTCTACCTCATCCCAACGGCCGAAGTGCCCCTCACGAATATCTACCGAGATGTGATTCTAACGGAAAAAGACTTCCCCGTCAAGCTTTGTGGCTACACCCCTTGCTTTCGGCGAGAAGCGGGCAGCTATGGTGCCCACGTGCGAGGCCTCAATCGGGTGCATCAATTTGACAAGGTTGAAATCGTGCAGCTCGTCCATCCAGAAAAAAGTTACGAAGTATTAGAAGACATGGTGGCGCATATCGCTAGTTTGCTCGATGCCCTGGAACTGCCCTACCGCATTTTGCGGCTTTGTGGCGGCGATGCCGGCTTTACTTCTGCCCTTACCTACGATTTCGAGGTCTGGAGTGCCGCCCAAGAGCGCTGGCTGGAAGTTAGCTCCGTTTCAAATTTCGAGACCTTCCAAACCAACCGGCTCAAACTACGGTTTAAAGACAAGGAAACCGATAAAATGCAATTGGCGCACAGCCTCAATGGAAGTGCACTTGCTCTACCGCGTATCTTGGCTGCCCTCTTAGAAAACAACCAAACTGCCGACGGAATTGTATTACCTAAGGCATTGCACAGCTATGTGGGTAGAAAGATGTTGACCAAATAGCAGCAATTGCGTCTTATTACCAAGTAGTTCGGTAAACTACGTTTAACCAATTAAAAAAGCAAAAGATGGGAGGCTACGGCATCTATATTATCATCACTTTAGTTTTTAGCGGTATCGGTGCTTTGGTAAGCAACCGACTGAAAAGCAAGTTTCAGCACTACAGCCAAGTGCCGATGACTAATAATATGAGCGGCGCAGAGGTCGCACAGCGAATGCTCGCCGATCATAACATCCGCGATGTGCAGATCGTGATGGGGCAAGGTGTTTTAACGGATCATTACAACCCACTCAAGAAAACGGTGAGCCTCAGCCCCGATGTCTTCCAAGGCCGTTCTGTTGCGGCGGCGGCAGTGGCGGCTCACGAGTGTGGTCATGCCATACAACATGCAGACGCTTATGTATGGCTTAAGATGCGCTCGGCTATTGTGCCGGTTGTGAGTTTGGCGGCTAAAGCCCAGCAGTTTTTGCTCTATTTTGCCCTAGGTGGTTTGGCCATTACGGGAAGCCCGCTTATTTTGTTAATTACAATTGGTGCTTTTGCCATTACGGCCTTGTTTAGCCTCGTTACTTTGCCCGTGGAGTTCGATGCTAGCAACCGCGCGCTCGCTTGGTTGGATAATAAAGGTATTGCTAGGGGGGCTCAACACGAAGGTGCTAAAGATGCCCTTTGGTGGGCTGCTATGACCTATGTGGTAGCGGCCTTGGCCTCTTTTGCCACCCTTCTTTACCTAGTCTATATCTTTATGGGCCGAAGAGACTAAAAGAAAGTCTTACCTTGCAGCCCCAAAACGTTCGAAAATCATGGATGAACTATTAAGTGAAAAGATCGAGGAATGCCAAATGCTCATGGGAGAAGCCATTGAGCACTTGGAAAAGGAGCTTCATAAAATTCGTACTGGCAAGGCAAGCCCTAGTATGCTAACCAGCCTGAAAGTGAACTACTATGGCAGCCCCACCCCCATCGCACAGGTGGCCAATCTAGGCACTAGTGATGCCCGCACGATCACCATACAGCCGTGGGAAAAAAATATGCTAGGGCCTATCGAAAAGGCGATCTTTGAGGCTAATCTCGGCTTAACGCCGATGAACAATGGCGAAATCATCATGATCAATGTGCCAGCCCTTACCGAAGAGCGGCGCAAACAGTTTGTTAGGATGGTGAAAGCCGAAGGGGAAACTGCCAAAATTTCGATTCGCAATGCCCGCAGAGATGCCATGGAAGCCATCAAGAAAGAGGTGAAAAATGGCTATCCCGAAGACGCTGGTAAAGGCTTAGAGGAAACGGTGCAAAAGTTCACCGATAAGTTCAGCAAACAAGTGGAAGGCATCGTGGCCGCCAAAGAGGAAGAGTTGATGACGGTATAAACCGCCGCCGCTCGTGTTGGGCTTCGTCGGAGAGATCAGGGCGGCTAGCGATAGCCAGCGGCGGCTAGGTCGCCTAGGCTTACCCAGTCGGTATCCAACATTTTGAAGGCTTCCCATTTCGCTTCGGGCACGAGTGCCTTGCGGTAAGCGAGGTGAACCCGATGGATATCCGTATTCATCTGCCGGCAGGTAGAAACCATCAGGTCGTTGTGGCCTCGGATGGTAGCCATATCAACATAGCGATAGGTACGCGCATTATACTGCTGCCCACTTTGGAACATGGCATCCACCATGAGCGGATAGACGCCTTGCCGCTGATAGTCCTTGGCGATCCCGAAGGCAATGCCCTTGCAGTTGCGCTCCTTTTGAAAGCGTAGCCGCCATAAAAAACGGGGCAACTGTAGCCAATTGAGCCTCCCGCCGCTGCCTTGTAAGAAGCAGTTAATATCTGGAATTAAGCCAGCCAGCCCGATAGGCTCGTGATCGCGGGTATAGGCCAAGCAGGTAAGGTGAGGATCTAGGATCGGCTTCATGGCCTGAAAAGCCGGATAAATATCCGCCTCCCCAAGCGGCTTGAAATAGGCGTTGTGGCTAAAGGCTGCATTGTAGGCAGTGGCAAAATCGCGAGCCGATTGCCGCAGCTTGTCTTTTGTGATCTGCTTGGTGTAAAGACCGTAGCGTTCGCGCACCCGCGCCGCTAGGCCCGCTAAGCGCTCGCCCGGAAAGTCAGCTACCGCGCCACGCATCGTAAGGCATTGCTCGTGCGGTACATAGCCCCTCGACTCGAAGAAAGCGCGGTAGTAAGGCGGGTTGTAGGTCTCTTGATAGATTGGCGAATACCAGCCCTGGGTAAGGAGGCCCCAAAACTTATCGCGCTCCCCGAAATTGATGGGCCCATCCACCGCTTGCATACCACGCCGCCGCAGCCAGTCTTCAGCGGTGCTCAGGAGCCGTTCTGCTACCGCCTCCTCGCGAACCGACTCAAAGAAACCTAAGCCGCCCACCGCCAGGCTCATCTCTTCATTACGCGCCTCATCAATGAAAGCGGCAATGCGGCCTACTAGTTGGCCTTGGGCGTTAGTAGCTACCCACAATTGATGATTCCCTGGCTGATAAGCAGCATTCTTCGGGGAAAAGATCCCCTCTATGTCGCTTTGTAGCGGATATACATATTGCGGATTGTTGGCATAGATGCTGGGTAAAACCCCGTGGAATTGCTTCCAGCCGGCTTTAGATACACTTGCGCTACTAGGACTTGCCTTGCCCCTGCTTGAGCCAAAACGATTTCGCTCATCAATGCTTGAGCCAAAACGATTTCGCTCATCAATGCTCTTGGTGCCTTCTTGTGGGGCGGTTGCACTTTGCGCGTTGGGATGCGGATTGAGGGCGGCGAGCTGTATCATGCGGTTGGCGGATTTTGGTGCGCCCGATAGACTAACCAAAGGCCAAATAAAACACAGGGGATACTGAGCAATTGCCCCGTGGTGAGGCTGTTGCCTACAACGGATTGGATGCCACCTTGGTCGCTTTTGAAATACTCCCAAACGAAGCGGGCACCGAAGATGAGTGCAAACCAAAGCCCGGTGAGGTAGCCTGATTTTTTCCAGGCTTCCCGCTTCCAATAGAGCCAAATGAGTAGCAAGAAAATGAGCAGATAGCTGAGCAGCTCATACAACTGCACCGGATGCCTAGGCACACTAGCGAGCGATTCGCGCGCCGCCCGAACAAATAAAAAGGCCCAAGGTGCCTCGGAAGGGTGGCCTACGATTTCGGAGTTCATCAGGTTGCCAAAGCGGATCATGGCCCCCACGAGTGCGATCGGCGCGGCCACCTTATCGGCTACCCAATAGAAGGATTTTTGGCTCACATAGCGGCTGAACCACCACAAGGCCGTCACTACCCCGATAACGCCACCATGACTCGCTAAGCCGCCTTCCCAAATTTTTAATATTTCACTTGGGTGGCTGAAGTAATATTCCGGCTGATAGAACAAAATATGCCCTAAGCGAGCCCCGAGAATAGTGCCTACAACCAGTGCCATAAAGAGGCTATCGAGCCACTTCTCGGGTGCTCCTTCGGCTAGGAACATCTTGCGAACCATCATAAAGCCGAAGGAAAAACCAGCGGCAAACATCAGCCCATACCAACGGAGGGAAAAGGGGCCAATTTGTATAATTTCAGGGGATACATCCCAGGTGATATATGTTAGCATAGTGCAAAGGTACAATTTGCCTACGGTAAAAAGGCGGCTGTTTTTGTGTTCAATTCATTTTCCTTTGGCCAAGCAGTCGGCTGACCCACTAGTACTGAAACTGCATCGTTTTGGTGGGGTAGCCTAGCAAATAGTGGGTTTTGATGAGCTTAGCTACTTTTTCTGGCACTTGCTCTTCCCAGCCATCTTGGCCTTTTTCTAGCTGCGCTAGCACCTCGGTGCTGAAGATGTGGAGTATTTGCTCGTTGTAGCCGCTCAAGTCGGCAATTTGGTCGCTATCCATTAGGTGGCGGTAGAGGAATTTGACGCCTTCCGGGATGGGCAGGTTCTCAGCAGTCATCAGATCGGCACTGCCTTGCTGCTGAGCCGGATAGACGTACATCTTCACATTGCGGTCAAAGACTTCTCCGAAGGCAGACAGTAGCTGCCCATCGGTATTGTTGTAAAACTTTTCGCTGATGAGTTCTTGCAACTGCTGCACCCCTAGCACGATGCCTAGTTTAGCGATTTTGTAGTTGCGCAAATAGTCGAGTAATTCGCTGTGTTTTTCATAATCGCTCACGAGCACGGTTTGGCCGATGGCGTTGAGGAGCTTGGCGCGGTCGAGGTAGTCTTTCTCGTCTAAGCCAGCACTGTCGCGCAAATTGCTCAGGGTTAGCTCCGTGAGCAGAAACGATTTGGAGGCATCCACATCGCGCTCTTCGCGGAAGTGCTGGTAGCCCGTCTTAATCATGTCTTCATTCACCAAGGTGGGGGGCCGGAAGCTGCCCCTCACTACCATCACCGCTTTGCGATAGAGGAACTCACTGGGGTGAATACCCTGGCCAGCAGGATTGAACATCGTGAATTTGGAAAGCCCATGCTTCACTAGCCAAAGCCCAAGGAGCCGATTGTCAACCGAAAAATTAGGCCCTTCCAATACCACCATATCAATGGCAACTCGGCCTTTAAGACCATCCAGCAAGGATTGTAGCAGCAGCTCCGGATCCTGGTGGTAATGATACACGCCATAGATCATATTGACCCCTAATATGCCAATGGCTTGCTGCTGCAACTGGTTGTCGTTGTCCAGCATGCGTACATGCAGCACCAAATCATTCGGGGGGCTATCGGGGGCTAGTTGGAAGCGTAGGCCAAGCCAGCCATTACCGCGAATCGTGCGGCTGTAGTTGATAGCCGCCACCGTATCAGCAAAGACAAAAAAAGTGTTGGTGGGCCGGTCTTGGCGCAGCCGATCCACCATTAGGCCATACTCATGATCGAGCATTTTATAGATACGCGCTTCGCAAACGTAGCGCCCACTCGGCTCAAGACCATAAATCTGATCGGAATAGACCTTATCATAGGCCGACATGGTTTTGGCGATCGTGCCGGCTGCCGCACCCACTTGAAAGAAGTAGCGCGCTACCTCCTGCCCCGCACCAATCTCGGCGAAAGTGCCGTAAATGTTGGGGTCAAGATTGATCTCCAATGCTTTTTGCTCCGTTTCCAAAAATTGTCGCTGTGCCATACCTTTTTGCTTCGTCGGGTGTATTCCTCGGCTATTTGCTGCCTGCCTACAAAGATACGCCAAAATGCCGCTAGCTGCTCAAGAGCTGGACCAAATCTTTCATCAATCCGCGCAGCTTTTGCTCTACGGATTGCACGGTGGCAATTACTTTTTCTACCGTCGTTTCCTCAATGGCCTCAATCGGGTAGCTCTTGTTGCTCACCACCGAAATAACGCAAACCGCTAGCCCCATGTGTCGCGCCACCAAAACCTCTGGCACGGTTGACATGCCGATCACGTCGGCACCCAAGATGTGCGCCATCTTGTATTCTGCCGGTGTCTCCAAATTAGGGCCTGCTATGGCTAGATAAACGCCTTCGTGCGCCACCAAGCCATGCTTTTGCGCCAAGGCCAGTGCCAAACGGTTCGTCTCGCGGTTGTAGGTTTTTACCATATCCGGAAAACGCGGCCCTAGGCGCTCATCGTTGTAGCCCCGCAGCGGGTTTTCAGGCAGTAAATTGATGTGATCGCGGATAAAAACCACCTCACCGGCTTCAATGCCCGCATTAACACTGCCCGCTGCATTTGAAACGATCAGTTGCTCAATCCCTAAGGCCTGCAAAACGCGCACCGGAAAGGTCAACTGCTGCATACTGTAGCCTTCGTAATAATGAAAACGGCCAGCCATTGCCACCACCGCCACACCATTAAGCCGCCCCAAAATGAGCTTGCCAGCATGGCTTTCTACCGTCGTTAGCGGAAAAAAAGGCAGCAAGCCGTAATTAAATTCCTTCTCCACCACGATCTCCTCTGCTAAGGAACTCAAACCCGTGCCTAATATGATACCCAGCTTCGGCTGAAAATCGCTGCGCTTGCGGATAAAAGCAATGCACTCTTGTACCTGATCGTATAAAGTCATATTGTTTTTTTTTATTGGCTTTTGGCGGTTGGCTTTTGGCGTCACGATGGCCTTTCCACCCTTCCACCTTTACCCCTTTACCCCTTTACCCCTTTCCAACCTTATTTCTGGCTGAAGCAGGGGCAAGTCTTTCTTAGTAGCGCAAGTGTTGCTTAGGAAAAGTACGGCTGGGCTGAGGGCAGACAAGCCTTGTGGCCTTTAGTAAACCACCGGTGGGCACCGAAAGTTTAGTGGCGCAAAGGCGGTGCTTGTGCTACGAACTGTATAAAATGCCAAACCAGTAGGGCTGACTCCTCGGCATAATCTTGTGGCCGTAAAAAGGCTTGATATTGTTCTAGCACCCGTGGCTCGGCTGTTAAAAAGCGGCCTAGGGTGTTTAGCAGCTTCATAAAACGGGGCACGTCGGCTACTGCTGGAAGGTTGGCAGCACCTAGTTGGCGCAGGCAGTTTTGTAGCAAGGCCGTGCTATAGGGCGCATACAAAGCAGGGTATTGGCAGCTGAGGTATAAAGTGGCCATGTGGTAATCATCCGCATGGTAATGCGTGGCAAGCTTGGCATCGGGCTTGGCTCGGCGGTATTGCCCCAGCAACTCATCGCAGTAGAGCACAAAACGCTGTAGGCGCCCTTCTAAGCTGTGGCTTTCTTGGAAGAGATCTTCTAAGCCCATTTTTACTAGCTCCGGCTCCCATTGGATTAGCTCCAAGAGGGCTTGCTTGGGCTCGTAGGCGCTACGACTGAAGTGTCTGCGGTTGGTTTTGCTATCCAGCGCCGCTGTATAGGCTGCTGCGAAGTCGGGGGCACGCAGATCGAAATGCTGCTGCCAACATTGCTGTGTTTCCCAGTAGGGTAAATAGGCAGCTGCCGCCTCCGTAGGTTGCCAGCGGAGGTAGTGCTGAAGGTATTCTTTAATTTTGCTTACTTGCATACTAGACCTAACGATGCTGCGCGAAACTATACTGTGCGGATTGGATGCCTGCCAAAGATCGGTTGAAACAGGCTATTGTAGCGAGCCAACCGGCTGAAGCCCCTAGCCCCGCTCAAAGTTATAAAAAAAATGCCGACCAGCGAGTCATCGCTGGTCGGCATGGGGATAAAGTAATTGTGATAGTTCGTGGCCTAGAAAGTATTTACTTCCCCTTGTTGATATGCGATTGACTCATAATAGAGGCGGGAATAAAACTAGGCGTTCATGAGATTATGAGCTCTAAGGCGGCACAATTTACATTTTTTTATATGTATTTGAAAAGCTTTTACGGCTTGCTTTACTAAACGGCCGTCCTTTACGGTGCAACGGTCGTGCAGGCCTCCGCTTTTACTGTAAATACAGCGGCTTGGCTAGCCCCCATTTTGCTAGGCGGTGGCGCACAGAGACGCCAAGCACCCCCAGCCCATACTTCGCGCTGCGGCGGAAATTGATCGAGGAGGCTTCCTCAAAATATTTGGTAGGGCAGGTTACTTCTGCGATATGGAAGCCGTGGTAGATGATCTGGCTCAGCATCTCGTTATCGAAAACGAAGTCGTCGTCGTTGTCGTTGAAGCGAATTTTTTCCAGCACTTCGCGGCTAAAAGCGCGGTAGCCGGTGTGGTATTCGCTGAGTTTGTAGCTCACAAGCAGGTTCTGAAAAGCCGTGAGGAAGCGGTTGGCGATATATTTATAGAGGGGCATACCGCCCACTAGGGCGCCTTTACCGAGGATGCGCGAACCTAACACTACGGGGTAGAGCTCTTCCCCGATGATGTTCACCATGCTGGGGATGAGCTTGGGCGTGTACTGGTAGTCGGGGTGCAGCATGATCACAATATCTGCCCCCAGGGCTAGTGCCTTGTTGTAAAGGCTCTTTTGGTTGCCGCCGTAGCCTTTGTTGTTCTGGTGCACAATCACATGCTCAATGCCCAGTTCGCGGGCGAGTTGGCTGGTATTATCCTTGCTGGCATCATCGCAAAGGATCACCTCGTCCACCAAATCGAAGGGGATTTCCCGATACGTCCGCTCCAAGGTTAAGGCCGCATTATAGGCCGGCAAGACTACTACTACTTTTTTGTTCTTATACATTTTCGCCTAGGCTTAGTTGCCCCAAAGGTAAGCACTTCCCTATGTTATGCCTAGGTTAAGTTTTTTAGAAGGCTATTCATTTCTGCAAAATAGCCTTAATTTTGTGCTGTAAAGCATCCTTCCCCATATATTTTGTCGGTCTTAAAAGTATTTATACCTAGGAGTGCCTGCGCATTTACCCCTAGGAGGAATGCTTGTTTTAGCTTTGGGCGGAGTTTTACAGCTTCGCTCCTAGTTTGCTGGCCTTAATGGGGGGCGGCACTTATACTTAGTAGGAATTTTTTGTTTTTGCACCAAGTGCAGGAGCAAAGTTCCTACTAGGAGAAATGCTTGGCTTGGCTTTGGGCGGAGTTTTACAGCTTCGCTCAGTACAAGTACCTACTAGGAGAAATGCTTGGGTTCTTAGGTGTCGGCACCTGCACCTTTACCCCTCTTAAAAAAAATCACGGGCATCCGCCCATTCATTCAAATAAACACATTCTAATATGAAGAATTTTTTACTTTTTTGCTTTTTGATGATGGGTGGCTTGGTGGCTGCACAGATGACTTTATTCAAATTCGAGTTTCAAAACACAGAAGCTGTAACAACCAACAATACTACATCGGGGACACCAACCTTTTCCATTGTAGGAATGCTTACGACTCCCAGCTATTTTTCCGCTAACAATTGCGGTTCTGGATTATCAAGGTCACATGCTGGATGGAACACAGGTGAAGCTTACAGATTTACGACTAG
>DAINNZ010000106.1:0-13717 GCA_036735605.1 Lewinella sp.
TTTTTGGTCAGTTGGATACGTCCATTTGACCTTTTTTCGTGGGTTTTACCCAGCGTTGCGCCTATCCGATACGGAGGTAGCGAGCTAGCTTTTGGCTTGGGTTTTGTCTAGTTTATGGGGGGCAGTTTTTGGTCAGTTGGATACGTCCATTTGACCTTTTTTCGTGGGTTTTACCCAGCGTTGCGCCTATCCGATACGGAGGTAGCGAGCTAGCTTTTGGCTTGGGTTTTGTCTAGTTTATGGGGGGCAGTTTTTGGTCAGTTGGATACGTCCATTTGACCTTTTTTCGTGGGTTTTACCCAGCGCTGCGCCTATCCGATACGGAGGTAGCGAGCTAGCTTTCGGCTTGGGTTTTGTCTAGTTCATGGGGGGCAGTTTTTGGTCAGTTGGACACGTCCTAGAAGCAGGCGAAACACGCAGCCCTCCCCTTGCTCGCAAAATACTGCCTTCCAGCTCTTGCGCTACAAAGCCTACTCTTGCCCCTGCACAGCGTGCCCGCTTTAGACAGGGCGAGCGAAGCGACAGACAGCATCTGCCTACTTGTTTACGTACTTCGTGCTGCGACGAAAAGAAGTGGCTTGTAAGAAGCCGCCTATTTGGCATCACTAAAAGGAATGCTTTCACGCCTAAGCAAGCAAGAGTAATTGCCCTAAAACGATCGCTGGGTGGTATTAAACTCACCAAGCTTGTACAAAATGACCTGACAAGATGGCTTTCAGTTGCTTTGGCCTTTTTTTTGCAGACAAAAAAAGCAATGAATTATAACCAACTATGAGTAAGCACGAGGAACCAAGTAAGCAGGAGGAATCAATAGACAATGCAGCGCAATCGGATACTGCCCAAACGGCAGAGCCCGAAACGACTACTAGTACTGAAGCAGACGCGGACGCAGCAGAGCCATCGGCTGAAGAAGGAAACAAGGCTGGTTTGAACTGGGAAGCCCTCTATTTAGAGATGGAAGATCGGCTTAAGCGGCTCGCGGCAGAGTTTAACAACTACAAGAACCGCGTTAATCGAGAGCGCTTAGATCTGATGGATACGGCCGGTAAAAAGACGATGCTGGCTTTACTTCCTGTGCTTGATGACTTGGATCGGGCACGGCAAGCTGCACAACAAGATGCAGAGAAATTAGCCGCCTTCGAAAGTGGTGTAGGCTTAATTGTGAAAAAATTATTTGACGCCCTCGCTAGCCAAGGCTTAAAGGCAATGGAAACGAACGGCATCGAGTTTAATGCCGATCAGCACGAGGCGATCACGGAAATCCCGCATCCCGATATGGCAGGCAAGGTAGTAGATACTTTAGAAAGAGGGTACACCCTCAATGGCAATATCATCCGCTACGCAAAAGTGGTTGTTGGCAAATAGCACAAAAGGGAAAGATCGCAAAAGGGAAAGGGACTACCCGACTTTAGAAGTAAAACAATGGCAAAAAGAGATTATTACGAAGTACTTGGTGTAGGCAAAAGTGCCTCGGCCGATGACATGAGAAAGGCCTATCGGAAGCTGGCGATGCAATACCACCCCGACCGAAATCCAGATAATAAAGCGGCCGAGGAGAAATTTAAGGAAGCAGCCGAAGCCTATGAAGTGCTCAGCGACGAGGACAAGCGTGCGCGCTATGATCGGTATGGCCATGCAGGCGTAGATCCCAATGCTGGCTTCGGTGGCGGCGGCGGAAGATCGGGAGGAATGACGATGGAAGACATCTTCTCCCAGTTCGGCGACATGTTTTCAGATGGAGGCGGATTCGGCGGCGGCGGTAGCTTCTTTTCAGGCGGAGCGGCTACGACTTCTAGGGGAGAGCGCGGCTCCAACCTGCGGATCAAAGTAGCCCTCACCTTGGAAGAGATTGCCAAAGGTGTAACAAAAAAAATAAAAGTCAAACGTCAAGTTACTTGTGAGGTTTGCGACGGTAGCGGTGCCAAAGACAGTAGCTCCATAGAGACTTGTAGAACTTGTAACGGCGCTGGCTCCATACGGCAAGTACGCTCTACTTTTTTAGGGCAGGTGGCGACCTCCTCCGTTTGCCCTACCTGCTCCGGCACGGGTAAGCAAATAAAAGCGAACTGTAACCATTGTAGAGGAGAAGGCCGCGTGTATGCCGAGGATACGGTAGAGATTCCTATCCCTGCTGGTGTTGAAGACGGGATGCAGCTAAGTATGCGCGGAAAAGGAAACGCGGGTAGAAGAGGTGGCCCTGCTGGTGATCTGCTAATCAGTATTGAAGAAAAGGCGCATGAAGAACTCCAAAGAGATGGACAACGAATCATCTACGACCTTTTCCTTAATTTTGCCGATGCAGCTTTAGGCACCACCGTAGAAGTGCCCACTATTGATGGTCGTGTGAAAATAAAAATACCTGCTGGCACCCAAAGTGGCAAAATTTTGCGTTTAAGGGACAAAGGCCTGCCCGCCGTACAAGGACGAGGAAAGGGCGATCAGCTCATTCATGTGAATGTATGGACGCCTCGCACCCTTAGCAAGGAGGAAACCGCACTCCTAGAAAAGCTACGGGATGCTAAAAATTTCTCACCAGAGGTAGGTAAAAAAGAAAAAGGCTTCTTCGAGCGAATGAAGGAGTATTTCAATGAGTAGCTCGCTACGCAAGATCCGCTTATGCTCCGTATTGCTTGTTTATTTTTGCTGAGCCTGCTTCTAGCTGGCTGTGGTTCTAATTTCGTGTATGAACACAACTACGAAATAGGCGAAGTGGGTTGGTCGTATGAGCAACCACTCCGCTTTGCTTTTGAGGTAAGCGACACGCAACAGCTTTACAATCTGCACCTATTGCTAGGCCACACAACTGATTTTGGTTATCAAAACATGTATGTGCAAATTCAAACTACTTTCCCCAACGGGAAGGAGCAGACGGAGGAAGTTTCCTTGGAACTTGCGGATAAATTTGGTCGTTGGCTAGGCCGCTGCAATAGCAGCAGCTGCGAGCTGCCAATAATAATTCAGCAAAAAGCTTACTTCGACCAAGTGGGTGAACACCGGATCGAGATTAGTCAGTGGACGCGCGATACGCCACTTATGGCCATCCGTTCGCTTGGCTTTAAGCTGGAAGCACTAGCAGAAAAGCGAAGTCTATAATTTTTCAGCCGCTAGCCTAGACTTTCCAAGAAAGCGATGATATCCCGAATTTCACGCTTACTTAGCTTGCTTTCCATACTAGGCATACTGGAGGGAAGGCTTTCAACTTCCAGTATTTGCTCCTTAGGTAAGTGTAAAATATCCTCTTTCCCAATAGATAGTTTCAAGCTACCGGCTTCTCTGGCTAGTATTGTGCCTGATACGGCGCTGCTATCTTTCAAGGTAACAATAACGGTTTCGTAGCCATCCGCTATTTTAGCACTAGGCCGAATGAGTGCTTCTAGTAGCTCCGTTCGGCTCATTCGGTGCCGGATTCCCTCTAAGCCGGGGCCAGCATTGCCGCCATATTCCCAGATGGTATGGCAGCGGATGCACTGCGCTACTTCGCTTTCGTAGAAAAGACTATGGCCATTGCTTTGATTGCCACCTGCTAGCGTTGTGTGAAAGAGGCCATAGTCACCTCCCAGCGTCTGGGCATACGCTTCTAGGTTGGCGAGGAGCTCTTTTTCTTGGTGCTGCTCGATGGCTTCTAGTAGTTCCAAGTGTAATTCTTTGGCCAGTTTGCCTTTCGTCATTTTTTGTGTCATCTGCCGCAGCAAAATAGTGGCACTAGGGTCTTGTATTCTTCCGAGGCCTTCTAGTGCTGTTTGCTGTTCTGCGATACCTCCCTTGTTGAGTATTTGAGCATAAAGGCTAACGGCTTCGGCAGCAGGAATTGCGGAAGTGGGTAAGATTTCTAGCCCTTTGGCTCTCACGCTACTTTCCCGATCGGCTAGGGCCAGGGTAATATCTGCGGTGAGGTCAGTTGCTTGTAACTGATGCAAGCTTTGTAGGGCTGCGGCTCGAACACTGGCGGCTTTATCTTTTTGCAAGAGTGTGCGTAGCTGTGGGATGCTAGTTGATACGCCCAGTTGGCCAGCGGCTATAATAGCAGCCGCTTTGACAGTAGGAGAGTTATTGGCTAGTAGATCAGGCAAATAACTGCCTATCGCGCTTGCTAATTTTTCAGTCTCTCGTTGAACGACCCCACGGTAACGACCATCTACGCGATCAAAGACCGAAGGGGCACCCCAATTTGCGAGGGTATGAATGGCCTCTGCCCGCATGTTCTCTGCCGCTTTCTCGTTGGCAGCGAAGCGGATAAGCCGCTGGTAGTGTTCTGCGGCCCCTAGCCGGTTATTGGCATTGATAGCTCTTCGCAGCAGTGCCTCGGTCTTGAATCGGTCTTCATCTAAACAACGGGCTAGGGCGGGCAGTGCCGCTTCTATGGAAAAATCATCATTAATCCCTCTGGCGGCCTCGGCTACGATATATTCATCGGTATCTTGCAAGAAGGCTGCAATAGCTGGCGATTCCATTCGACGAAGAGCCACAACTGCGGCTGTGCGAACGGCTTTGGATGGATCGTTGGTGAGCGCAGCCAATGGCTCCGCTTGGCCGATGCGGCCTAGAGCAATCATAGCAGCTGCTCGTAGCCAAGTGTCTTGGTCGTTATTTGCTCTCACCAACTCTAGGATAGCTTCCACAGCAGTAGCCTGAGCCGTTCGGCCCAGTGCCTCGGTGGCAAAGAAACGCACCCTTGGCTCGGGGTGTTGTAGCAGGGCAATGAGGGCATCCCCAGCTTTTGCATAGCGAATATCGCCTATTAATTTAGCGGTTTGTGCAATGATTTCTGGATCTTGATCTTGCAGGAAAGGGGTAAGCTGGGCAGCTAGCTTTTCGTCTTTTCGTGCTAGCTGCGTCATTCCCCACAAAGCGTGAATGCGTGCTAATTGTATGGTAGAGGACTTCGCCACTGCTAAAAGAACGGGAAACTGCTTTCGGCCGCGATCCACGAGCGCGAACTGTGCCTTTTGGCGCAGGCGCTGGTCTTGGTGAGCTAATAATTCAGCCAGTTCTGCGGGTGTTTTATCAGAAAAATCCGCTTGTAATAAAGCTTGAGTGGATTTTCGAATAGGCAACTGCTGCTCCGCAGGAATGTCTAGCTTCCAAATTCTTCCTTGCTCCTTAGGCCCCCAGCCGTTGATCCAGTCGGCGAAGAGGAGGCTTCCCTCTGCGGTCCAGTCCATCCCTGTGGGCAGCAGGCCTTTGGCAATTTCTTTACTCGTTCCTAGCTGAAAGCCTGCTCCAGCTGGCTCCAAAGTGAAGGCATGGATGGGGGAGTTAGTCGGAGACCCTCTAAATTCGGCTACGAAGAAGTGGCTATACCAATCGGGGCCTAAAGCAGTACCCGGATTGTACAACATACCGGTGGGGCCATTGATGTAGTTGGTAATCGTAGGGAGTATGTAAGCAGCCTGCCCCTCCCAACGGGGGATGTGCAGTTGCTCATCCATCCATACTTTATAGGTATTGTTCGTAGGGTCGGTGTATTTGCCAAACTGCCAATTGATGCGCCAGCCCGTATCGGAGCCATCGATTAGATACACCAATCGCTCTTGCTCGCCTGGGTGATCGCCATCGTTATCTACTGAAATTAGGTTGCCATACTCGTCAAATACAAACTCATGGGTATTGCGCACGCCCATAGCGAAAACCTCAAAATCACTGCCATCAGGCTGAGAGCGAACTACGACCCCTCGATTGGGGTATTTCCAATGTTTGCCTGACTTATCCACCACATTCATACCAATATCGCCAATACCCCACCAAATTCGACCGAGAGGGCCTACTGTAACACCTGACATGCCGTGGCCACTAAAGCCAATATGAACAGCGTAGCCATTTGAAATGGAGGTCTTTGTGTCGGCGATTCCGTCGCCGTTGGTGTCTTTGGTGCGCCATAAATCTGGTGCTACGCCTATATATACTTCCCCTTGGTGGTAAGTGAGGCCGTTGGCTACGTCGGTTACCTCATCCCCGAAATCTTCAAGATATAGCTGCGCTTGGTCAGCAACACCATCCATATCTTGATCGGTTACAAACCATACTTTTTCTTTTTCAACGGCTAGATCGCGCCAATCCAGCACGCCATCTTCATTAAGGTCTTTGAGAAAGCGTTGCGACTGATCGCTCCTTTCGCTAAAGGTCGCCTTTAGAAAAGCTCTTCGATCCTCCACAGTTTGGAAAGAGATAGAGGCGGTTATCCAATCTCGGTGCCCTCTGACGTCAAATTCCGAGTTTCGCTGCCGCGTAGCACTGGTGTAAAAAACCCGCCCATCAGCTGCTACACTGATAGCGATGGGGTCTGTCACTAGCGAGTCGGAGGCCCACAAGGATAGTTCTAAGGCTTCGTCCACACTTACATTCACCTCTTGACGGATTTTCCCTGCCAAACTAGCTGCTAGTTGGCCATTGAGGCTTATTTTTTCATCGGGGTAAAGTGGATCGCTTGGTGCCGATTCCGTACCACAAGCCACCGCAAGGAAGGCGACGGCAAGGCAGGCAGCTAAAACATTCAATTTAAGGAAGGGGCGTACTGGCATGATGGCTCAATTTTAAAAACACAGCAAAAAGTTAGTAAAAGTACTAAAATGCCCTATATCATATACCTTTTTAGCTATTTTACACTCCAAATAATGGCCAATTCACACTTTAACCTACTTTAGCTACAGGCTAGCTGGCTGAATAACAGACTTGTTCGGCGAGATTTTAAGTGAATATACACTTAAACCGAAGTGGTTGCGCTTCGCGGCTGCCCGTGGCGGTGGGCGAAGCCCGAGCCGCCAACTATCGGTAATAGTAGGCTTCGATAGCCATGTATATACCAAAACACTTTGGTTTTGGTATAAATTTAAAGATGGGCATATATGCAGGGGCAAGGCTTAGCCTTGTAGCGCAAGACTCGCCTAAAGGCAGCAAAAATGCAGCAAAAAGGCAATAAAGAGAGGCCTCCCTTATAAACGCTTACGCTAAAAAGGGCGTCTTGCCCCCGCGAGCGAAGCGGCAGCCAATAAGTCTGTATGGCTATTTATGCCCGCTAACAAGCATCATCGGGTTGAACCGAAAGCAGATAATGATAAAAAGTGATAAAAAAGTGGCAAAGGTTAGGTCAGTTCTTGAAATAGTTCTACCTTTGCCGGCTATTCGACAAAACCTGTCTGTCCCTTGAAGGGAGTAAGTAGGTTTGGTTCATCCAAAAATCTTGTCATTGTATGCCAGTTAAGATTCGCTTACAGCGCAAGGGCCGCAAAAAACGCCCTTTCTATCACATTGTGATAGCCGATAGCCGTTCACCACGCGACGGCCGTTTCATCCAAAGAGTTGGAACTTACAACCCCATGACGAGCCCTGCTACGATCGAGATCGATCGCGACGCGGCTTTTGAGTGGTTACAAAAAGGCGCACAGCCTACCAATACGGTAAGAGCTATTTTGCGCTTCAAAGGCGTTCTATACCGCAAACACTTACAGCGAGGTGTGGATAAAGGAGCATTAACGCTAGAGCAAGCTGAGGAAAAATACCTAGCTTGGATCGACCAAAAAGAAGGCACGATCTCTACGCGGGTAGCCGCAACTGCGAAAGCGAAAGCGGATCTACACGCTAAGATCAGCGGTGTTGCAGCACCTAAGGCTAAGCCAGTTGTAGAGGAAGTAGTGGCGGAAGCAGCAGAAACAGCCGTTACAGAAGCTACGGAAAACACGGAAGAAGCTGCGGACAACACAGCGAGCGAAGAGGCTTAGTCGGCTTTTGGCTTCGTTTTTCATAAAAAAGCCCCGCGAGCTAGCTCGCGGGGCTTTTTTATTGGTTTCTTTAAAGCTCTTTCAAGATAGCTGCCTTTTTGGCCGTGAACTCAGCCTCGGTAATAACACCTTCATCTCGGAGCTGCTTGAGTTGTATTAGTTTGGCGATTAGCGGGTCTTCAGTTTCTTGGCTAGTGGTTACCTTCTGTTCTCGGCTATCGAGTTGTAAAGGCCGATTGCTACCGAGCCGAAACTGTATGTAATCGACTAGTTCACGGCTACGTTTTTTTTCCAGATGATCTTGTACGATAGGTAAGCCCATAGCGGGCAGTGGGTTGATACTAATCTTGCTCGTAAACCAGCCCTCTTCGATATGAATAGCCGAAATATCCTCATAATTATAAAAACGCGCTTTTCCCTTGAAGCCCCAGTAGGCCGGTTCTAAATAAATGACCCGCCTATCGGTAGCCAGCAGGCAGGGTTTCACATAGATAGTATTACTAGCATTGCGAGCTACCGCAGCGCACTCCACCTCCTCGTCATCCGTTAGTAGATGCCGCAGTTGTTTGAAAGCTACTTGCAATTGCGATTTACTAAGATCCATGTGCGGTGAATACGTGAAGGAATGCTATTGTACTAAGCGTCTTTACTAGCATTTTTAATATCGTTGATATAACGTTGGAGTTCAATTTCGTCATACACCAGCACTTCCCGTGGCTTACTGCCTATAGCTGGGCCTACGATGCCCATCTGTTCCAGCTCGTCCATAATACGGCCAGCGCGGTTGTAGCCTAGTTTAAGACGGCGCTGAATCATACTAGTGGAGCCATGCTGTTGGCTCACAATTAAGTGGGCTGCTTGCTCGAACATATCATCTAAATCAGCGTAGCTGAGGGAGCTGCTACCGCTAATTTCTTCGTCGGTATTGTATTCAGGCAGCAGATAGGGCTCCACATAGCCCCGTTGGTTGCCAATAAATTCAATGACCCGCTCCACCTCTGGCGTATCCACAAAAGCACCTTGAATACGAATAATATCGCCACCATTGCTAAGTAGCATATCCCCTCGGCCAATCAGCTGATCGGCTCCACCGGAGTCTAGGATGGTGCGCGAATCCACCTTAGCGGTCACCTTATAGGCTACCCTAGCAGGGAAGTTAGCTTTGATGACCCCTGTAATGATATTAACAGAAGGCCGCTGTGTTGCAATAATAAGGTGAATACCCACTGCGCGCGCCAACTGCGCCAAGCGTGCAATCGGCATTTCTACTTCCTTGCCCGCCGTCATGATCAGATCGGCAAACTCGTCGATGACTAAGACGATAAAAGGCAGGAATTTGTGCCCCTTTTGTGGGTTTAAACGGCGTTCTACGAATTTTTGGTTATACTCCTTGATATTTCTGGCGGCTGCTTTTTTGAGCAGATCATAGCGCTGATCCATCTCCATACACAGCGAGTTAAGGGTATGGATCACCTTAGTCGTTTCGGTAATGATGGGCTCTGTTTGGTTTGGCAAAAAGGCCAAGAAGTGATGTTCTAGCTTTGCATAGGGAAATAACTCCACCTTTTTCGGGTCGATGAGAACTAACTTCACCTGACTGGGGTGCTTTTTGTAGAGCAAGGAGATCAGGATGCTATTGATACCCACCGATTTACCTTGCCCTGTAGCACCTGCTACCAACAAGTGTGGCATTTTTGCTAAATCAGCTACCAGCACTTCGTCTTTAATTGTTTTACCTAAGGCGAGTGGCAAATCCATTTTAGCTGTTCGGAATTTTTCCGACTCTAGGGCTTCGCGCATCGAAACGATTTGCGGGTTCTTGTTAGGTACCTCAATACCAATGGTGCCTCGGCCTGGGATAGGCGCAATTATACGAATACCCAAGGCGGCTAACGATAAGGCAATATCGTCTTCTAGGTTTTTGATTTTGGAGATACGAACCCCCGGTGCTGGAACGATTTCGTAAAGGGTAACCGTGGGGCCAATAGTGGCTCGTATTTTTGTAATCTCAATTTTATAATTGAGTAAAGTTTCGATGATTTGGTCTTTATTAGCTTCTAGCTCCGCTCGATCCACTTCGGTTTTTTGGCCGTCGTAGCTTTCCAGCAGCATCAACACAGGCTTTTCGTAGCTAGGCAAGTCGGCTGTTGGATCATAAGGCTCACTGTGATCCCGATTCCCCTGCATCATGGCTAGTTCCGGTGTGAGGGTATCATCGTATTCAAAGCCCTCCGTTACCTCAAGCACCTCCTCCCCCTCGCCAAGTGGATCTAGTGGTATGGAAAGCCGAGGCTCTTGGCCTACCTCTTCCAAGGGAATAGAGAGCTGATCTCCTTTGGGGTAGTGGCGTTCTTCCATCTCCAGCTCGAGTCCGCTACCAGGGTTCCTGAAACGCTCTAGGTCGCGCAGGCGTTCAGCGGCCGACCTCGGTTGCAAGGTGGTGCTTTCGTCTGCCTTAGGGGCATTGCTCACCGTAGAGATAGCTGGGCTTTGGAGTGCCGTAGCTGCTCGGCTGGCTACCGGAGCGTCCGCTGCGCCACCAGGCTTACGCTTTACGCCGCGCCATTGTTCCGACAGATGATCCTTAACGGCTGCTCTGATCTCTCGGTTGCTGCCATTAAAATCAATACGCGCCACAAAAATGAGATATAAACCTGAAAGCGTAGCGAGTAGCATAATAATGCCTGCTGCGCCCGTAATGCGCCGGAGATAGTCCGTCAGATAAGCTCCAACGGCTCCCCCTACGGGAAATTCCATAAAACCAAGTAAGAACTCTAGTAAAATAGAAAGCCCTATCACCAAGAACATGACCTTCACAAACCGCTTACCCATGGGTGCTAAAGGGCGCCGCCTGAGCCGGTTAAGACCTAGTTCATACAAGTAGTAAGCCAGCAGAAAGCTAGGTAAGCCAAAGCCATAGTACATGAAAAAACTAGAGAAAAAAGCCCCCAGCCTTCCTAACCAGTTTTCTACACTCAAATCGCTGAACCCTAAAAGAGTCCAACTGAAACGCAGCACCCGATCTTGGTCGATACGCCAAGTGAAAAGATAGCTGAAAAAGGCAATCGCCAAATAGGCCGCGACAAAAATTAATAGCAGCCCTAACAGCTTGGGCAGTCGCTCATCCTGCAAGCCGATCTTGAGTGTCTGTTGTGCCGTATTTTTTTTCTTAGCTTGTGCCATATCATCGTTTATCCCTCCTCCGGGCGCTCCGCTACCAACCTAAACCTACTGACTAAAGTAGGGGATAGTATAATTCTTGTTTTTCGACACGGAACTATCCGAGCTGCTAGTATCACCTAGTAGCCACTAAAATTCCATACTACTCAAAAGCATCCATTAGGAAGGTAAGCGTACTACCTTCATTAACAACTTAGAGTAGCTTCTTAGTTTCAAAAGGCAAAAATACATATTTTTCGCCAATGCACCGTATTCCCCATTTTATATACTTGAGCCGAAATTTATGACTCCTGACCGTCACTTTTTCAAGCACTACTTGCAGCTCTTTGGTTAGGCTTGTTCGGCAGCTCATCCTTGGCACTTTAAGTATCCATCCATACGACACGTACGGACTCGTTGCGCTCGCCCTGTCTAAAGCGGGCACGCTGTGCAGGGGCAAGGGTTGGCTTTGTAGCGCAAAAGTAGGAGGGGCCTCGTTCCTGCATCCTCGTAAGCAACACAAGCGGAAAGCTGGGTAAAAACCACATAAAATGGTCAAATGGACTCGTCCAACAGACCAAAAGACACCCCAAAAAGCCCCACCAACCATCGAATAGCGCTATCTACCAAACGGCTCGGCAGCTAAAATCGGCTTTTCGGCGATTTTCTGTGCCTTTTCTCTTGTCCAGATGAATAGTTGGCTTATATTTATCCTATGAAAAATTTCCTCCTTCTTTGCAGCCTCCTACTATCCTTTGGGTTGGGCGCACAACAGACCACCTCTTTTTTTCAACATTTCAAGGCCATCGCGCCTCGCAATATCGGGCCAGCAGGCATGAGCGGACGCATCACCGCTATTGATGTGAACCCGCTTAATAAAGATATTATTTTCGCAGGTGCTGCCTCGGGTGGTCTATGGCGGTCGATGAATGGCGGCATCAACTGGCAACCCGTTTTCGATGCGCAGCCCACCGCATCAATAGGAGCCGTGGCGATCAACGACATAAACCCCAGCGTGATTTGGGTAGGCACCGGTGAAGGCAACCCCCGCAACTCCGCAAATTATGGCAATGGCATCTATCGCAGCCTCGATGGAGGCGATACGTGGCAACACATGGGGCTAGAGAAAACCAAAGCTATCCACCGCATCCTGCTGCATCCTAGTAATCCCAATCTAGTTTATGCCGCTGCTTTCGGCGACATGTGGGGCCCAGGGCCCGACAGAGGCGTCTATAGAAGCACCGATGGCGGGAAAAATTGGGAGAAAATCTTATTTGTTGATGAAGCTTCTGGTATTGCCGATTTGGTAATGGACCCCAGCAACCCCAATAAGCTCCTAGCTGCTACTTGGACTAACGACCGCGACCCTTGGTTCTTCCATTCCGGGGGCTCTGGCTCCGGCATTTGGGTAACCTACGATGGAGGAGATAAATGGGAACGACGAACAGCCAAAGACGGGCTTCCCGAAGGCGATCTAGGTCGCATCGGCCTTGCCATTGCCGCTAGCAAACCCTCCATTATCTACGCACTGGTAGAAGCAAAAGAAAATGGCCTCTACAAAAGTACCGACGGTGGTAAAAAATGGGCACTTGTTAGCAAGAAGGACATCGGTGATCGGCCTTTTTACTATTCAGAAATCTATGTAGATCCGAAGAATGAAAACCGCCTTTTCAACGTCTATACCTACCTTAGCCGCAGCGAAGATGGCGGCAAAAGTTTCACTCAAATTGCCAACTATGGTAATGATGTCCATCCGGATCATCACGCCTTTTGGATCGACCCCGACAATCCCAATTTCATCCTAGATGGCAACGATGGCGGTTTGAATATCTCGCGGGACGGCGGCGATACTTGGCGATTTGCACTCAACCTCCCAGTCGGGCAATTTTACCACGTCAATTACGATATGGACATCCCCTACAACGTAGGCGGGGGAATGCAAGATAATGGCTCGTGGGTAGGCCCTGCTTATGCTTGGAAAGCAGGGGGTATTACCGTAGCCGACTGGCAAGAAGTACGCTTTGGCGACGGCTTTGATTTGATGTTTAAACCCGACAATAGCCGCTATCTTTACGCTGCCAGCCAAGGCGGTAGCGTCGGTTTTGTCGATAGAGCTACAGGAGCCACCCAATTCATCAAGCCAGTACACCCCGACGGGGAGTTCTTGCGCTTCAATTGGAACGCCCCCATGGCTCAAAGCCCTTTCGACCCTTGTACGATCTACTACGGCAGCCAATATCTACATAAAAGCACCGACTGTGGCCAAAACTGGGCTATCATCAGCCCTGACCTAACCACCAACGACCCCGAAAAGCAAAAGCAAGCAATTAGTGGCGGCCTCACGATCGACGCTACCCAGGCAGAAAACCATACCACCCTACTCACCATCAACCCCGACCCCTTCGATCCGCAAACCATTTGGGTAGGCACTGATGATGGCCAACTGCAACTCACCCGCGATGGTGGCCAAAGCTGGACGAATTTAGCAGCCAAGCTTAAAGGGCCGGCAGCCAATAGCTGGATTCCCTACATAGAAGTATCGCCCATCAATAAAGGAGAGGTCTTTGTGATCGTGAATGACTATCGCCGCAGCGATTTTGCCCCCTACGTTTTTCACACTAAAGACTATGGTAAAACCTGGCAACGCATTGAAGGAAACGCCCAAGGCCATACTATGTGCATCGTGCAAGATCCCCAAGCTGAAAATCACCTCTGGCTGGGCACCGACCAAGGGCTTTTCTACAGCTATAATTACGGTAAAGAATGGCATAAATACAACCAAGGCTTCCCAACCGTACCTATTCGCGATCTGAAAATTCACCCCCGCGAACACGACCTTATCA
>DAINNZ010000107.1:0-13634 GCA_036735605.1 Lewinella sp.
GGGGGACCGGTTTCTGGGCATCGTCACCACCCGCGACATGACGAACAAGGTCCTTGCCGAGGGGCTGGACCCGTCGGCGCCGGTGCGGCGATCGTCGCGCGTCCCGCGCTCGGCCGCCACTCCCGCAGCTACTAAGAAATTGCGTACTGCATCGGCTCGTTGCTCCGATAGCAGCTGGTTAGCAGCCGTATCTCCCGTAGCATCGGTGTAACCGCTTAGGTCAACGTTTACGCTTGGGTTCGCTGCTATCCACTTGGCAGCTTCTTCCAATTGGTACTTACTGCGGTTGGATAATTCTGCGCTGGCGGTTTTGAAGAAGACATACTCCAATACAAAAGTATCGTCTGCGGTATCTTCCGTTTCTAAAGCAGCAGCGGCCAGACTATTGAACTCTTTTTTGATCTGACTTACCTCGTAAGGCAAGAAGTCGTCTGCATCTTTATACGGATCTAAATCCGTGCCACGCACTTGTGTGAAGTAAAAAGATTGCTGCTTAGCGTACCAGTCATTGAACTCCTCTTGTGATACAACGCTGACCTTTTTCTTCATATTCCAATGCCCCGTACCACAAAGCTCCGCACAAGCTAGCTCATACTCGAAGGTCTCCCAAAGCATTTTTTCTGGCTCATCTGGATCTGGCACATTGTACTCTGCATACTTCCGCAGCTCTTGGCGGTATTCCTCCGTCGTTTTTTCCGGCGTGAATACGAAGTAGGTAGGAAGACCTGGCACCGCATCCATTTTTACCCGAAACTGTGGCAGATAAAAATCATGTAACACATCCTTTGCCGTGATGCGCACCCGCACCTTTTGACCAACGGGCAGCACTAAATCCTGCGCGATGAAATCATCATGCGACTTCTCGTCGGTGAAGTCTAAACCCAGGCTATTTACCCCACCAATCAGGCGGAAATTCTTGCGGCCTAGGTAAGCGTCTTCCCCTGGGTACCGTAATTCCCATACGAACTGCGAACCTGTCGCCTCCACTTCCAGAATCTCCTCGTCCGTGCCCACATCCGCCATGATGGTGTTCCATGAATCGAGGCCACCTAATACTAGAAGAGTCATAACTATCGCTGGAACACCCATCCAAACCAACTCCAAAGTGTTGTTGTGCGAGATGAACTCCGCCTTGCGGTTGCGGTTGAAACGGTATTTGTAAGAATACCAAAACAAAGCAATATGCGTTAGCACAAATACAGGGTAAGTTGCTAGTAAAGTCCAATTGAACGCCGAGTCAATCAACTTACCGTATTGTGAAGCAGACTCATGAGGGCCATAGCCTAGCATATAGTTCTTGTAGTAGTAAGCTGAAACAGCAGTGATAACCAAAAAAGCTACCATGAAGAACACCAAACTAATACCAACGCTTTGAGTAGAACGTCTTTCGACCTCTTCTTCCCCGCGCAATTTGGCAGCTAATTCCTTCACGCGGGCAATCTGCACCACGATCAGCAATAAAAGCACTATGCAAAGTAATACGACGATTGTTGTCATGCTCTAATTAAATTTTTTCTCTTGCTTTACGGCCTGAGAAGCTTACGCCAAAAGGCGGTTTGTTTTGATTGTTTGGTGCAACTTCCTGCACCAATTTGATGCCTTCCATCATTTGCTACAAAGTTACGAGCATCTAACGGAATAAGCAATAGATTGTTGAGAAGAGGCCCCCTTATTTAGATTTCATCTAAGTAAGTTTCCTCTCCTAGGTGTGGTGATGATTGCTCTCAATCATATATGGATCGTTCTTTGGTTCTAGTGGTGCGCTCGCTAGACGGCCTAGCACGAAGAACAAGAAAGCACCTAAGAAACCAAGGAAAGTGCCCAGTTCCAAGAAACCTGGAAGCATATAACCACTCTCGTAGGCAATGAACCGATCGGGGAAGGTATGCGCATGCTTTGCATCGTCGCCATGCCCCCCTTCTTCGTGGCCTGTATTCGATGTGAGATGATAAGTTGTTGCCGCATCAATGGCCGAGTGTGACGCATCTGTACCGTGCGCTGCGCTCGTCAATTCAATAGCCGTACGCAAAGAAGCAGGCTTAATCATTTGGAAAAAATCAAGCCAGTGGCCGAAAAATACGATCAGCGATACGAAGAAAAGTGTTCCCATCTTGCGCTTGGTATCGTTGCGCATTAAGATGAAGAAAGGCATCACGAAATTAATCACCAAGTTAGCATAGAATAGGAATCGGTAATTATCTAAGCGCTCACGGAAGTAGATCGTTTCCTCCCCTATGTTCGCGTACCAAATCAGCATATATTGGCTAAACCAGAGGTAAGTCCAGAAGATGGAAATGGCAAAAAGATACTTGCCTAAGTCGTGGAAATGCTCCGAAGTAACATTCGGGAAATAGCCTCTACTCTTGAGATAAATCAGCAACATAATCGTAAGTGCCATCATAGCTACGAACCAGCTAGCAGAGGCATACCAAGCGAACATAGTAGAATACCAGTGGCTATCTAAGCTCATAATCCATTGCCAAATTAATGCCGCAGAGGTAAAACCTGCAATTGGCAAAAAAACAGCCGCATATTTTTTGATCTTCCGGTGGTGGCTAAAGTCGGCCGTAGTGCCTTTGTCTTCCGCTAAACTTAGCTGCCGAATGCGGCTCATGAAGAAGTACCAAACACCTACGAAAACAATTGTACCTAGGCTATACCACCACTTGTTTAAGAAGGCACTTTTGTGCGCCAGAATTTCATCGTGGGCTACATGCTCCGCATCATTCCAGTGGTAGAGGTGATGGCTGTGCATCCATAAACCGAGCATCAACACGCCCATCGTGAATAGTGCCGGCAGTAAATATAAGCTGTAAGCCTCCCAAACCCTCTTAAACTGCACAAACCAGCCGGCATAAGCCGTGGTGAAGGCCGCTAAAGTAAAAGAGGCCATAAAAGCAATCCCTAAGAAGAAGGTTGCATTATGTAGGAAGTTCGTCCAAAAGCGCATGTGGTGATCTGCCCCTCCTTGGAAGTAAGTGAGCACCATACAGAAGAGACCTAGGATAGCAAAGCCACCGGTCACCATTTTCGCGCGATTTGAGAATACAAAGTTCTCCATTTCGTAAATATTTAAAGACAGTTCCATCTTTTTACAGATGGCCTTAATCGTTTATAGCTATTGTGTTTCTTACTTTTTCAGCGTTTGGCTGCTAGTCTCTACGCTTTCTGCGGCCAGCACCTCCGTTGCTTCAGCGGCTGTTGCCGAAGGTAGCATAGCCATCGGCGTGCCGAAGCTAGCGTTGAGGGTATTCGCTTTAGCACTATACTCCAATTGCAATTCCGCTGCTTGTAGGGCCCGAATGTGGTGAATCACATTCCAGCGCTCCTCGTAGCTCATTTTATCTTTATAAGCTCCCATTGCATTGATGCCATAATAAATGGCATGGTACATCCGGCCATTAGAAGCCTGATAGAACTCATCGCGCAAGAAATTAGCCGGTGCGAGGGGGTACTTGGCGTTCTTGTTTTCTTCGTCATTGTAGAGATACCCCAAGCCATTGCCCTTCTCGCCGTGGCAAGTAGCGCAGAAGATGTCATACAACTCCTTGCCTTGCACCAAGCCTTTGTCGGTAATCGGAAAGGGATTATCGATCAACTGAGCAGTGGCAGCCGTCCGCCCTTCTTGGCTATCTTCAAAATGGTAAGGTACATGGCCGTTAGCGGGCAGGCGCATCGCATTGGCTGCCTCCACTACCTTATGCGTACCACCTGCAGCACCCCGAGGAATTGTTCCTTTCACCGGCACTCTCGGCTGCACTAAGTCCTTTAAAGGAATCGAAGAAGCTTCATCCCAAGTATTATAGTAGTAATAGTTGTTGGTGTTAGCTTCCATCGCTATCGAGTGCGCCATATCGGGCATATACTCGCTACCTGTGTAGTTACCATCAGACTGACCGCAAGAGGCCAGCACGAATACTAGCAGCAAAGTTGCGATCCAAATAGGAAGTTTTTTCATCTTCTTGACTTTACTCCCCCTCGTCGTGAGGGAGAGAGATTTTTATTAATATTCCGATTTTTTCAACAGCAGCCAACTTACAAAGAAGACAACTACAGTAGTGCTTAAATTAGTAGTGCTTAAATTAGTAGTGCTTAAATTTGGCACAAAGTGTCCATCCATACGGGCACGTACTTACTCCTTGCTTTTGCCCAGGCTCAGACCCAATACGGGCAGGTGGGCATAAATGCAGGGGCAAGGCTTTCTTGGTGGCGCAAAGGCGGGGCGAACAACACTCCCTCCCGCTTCGCGCTTAAGTAGCTATCGGTTCGTATGGAGCTTAGAAACACTTGCTCTTGCCACTCCCCTTGCCCCTGCAATTTTGCCAAACACTAAAGCTTATGAGCAGGCAGAAAAAATCGCTTATTTCAAACTAATTCGTCGCTTTCGTTTAAGCGTCTTTTGTGTGTACGGATTCTGCGCCGCTTGTACGGAAGAAATCGCGTAGTGCTTCCAGCTCTTCTTCACTTCCACCTGTGGCATTGAAGGCGATGCAGAATTTATCGTCTGTGATTCGGTCGTGTAGGCGAAGGGGCTCTGCGCCAGGGCCGAGGCCGGATATGATGTAAAAGGTAAACACCATCCCTACGGCTGCAAAGAGTACCGTCAGCTCAAAAGTGATGGGGATGAAAGCGGGAACCGACCAATAGGGTTTACCCCCAAAAATGATCGGCCAATCGCGTGTGAATACCCAAGTCATAAAGCCGAAAGCCGTGAGGGTACCTAGTGCGCCATAGACAAACCCGGCTTGGTGCAAGCGGCTTTCCTCTAAGCCTAATAAAGGATCGAGGCCGTGAACGGGAAAGGGTGTAAAGACCTCCATAATGTCTAAGTGGCGGTGGTTCGCCTCTTTTACGGCAGCCAAGAGTTTCTCTTCATCGTCGTAAAGACCGAAAAGAACCTCGGTATGCCCTTCCTCGTAAGGAGCACCGGTGTGTAGTTGGTGTTCTTCCGCAATCGTATGTGCCATAATTCTTATCTTTTTACTGCTGATGCTTGTTCAGCGAGGAAGCTTATACTAGTGATGATCTTTTTGTGCGCCCACAGCCTCCTCCGTATGGTGGTGGTGTTTTGCATTTTTACCCACGTATTGGTCGCCAGCTGTTTTCAGGATCGACTTAACCTCTGCGATGGCAACCACTGGTGCGACCCGTGTGAAGGCTAGGAAGAGGGTGAAGAAAAGCCCCAGCGTACCGACGAAGATAGCGATCTCCACCCAAGTAGGTACATAGTAGCTCCAGCTTGAAGGTAAGTAGTCGCGCGCCAAAGTGGTAGCAATAATTACGAAACGCTCGAACCACATACCGATGTTGATAAAGATCGACATGAAGAAAGTCCAGAAGATGCTTCTTCTTAGTTTTTTGCTCCAGAAGATTTGTGGGCTGAGTACGTTACAGAGCATCATACCGATATAGCTCCAGAAGTAAGGCCCTAATACGCGGTTTTGGAAAGCCCATTGCTCATAGATATAGCCGGAGTACCAAGCGATGAAAAGCTCTGTGAGGTAAGCAACACCTACGATAGAGCCTGTCAGTAGGATTACCTTATTCATCGATTCGATGTGCTGTAAGGTAATATAGTCTTCTAAATGAAGCACCTTGCGAGCGATCAGCATCAGGGTTAATACCATCGCGAAGCCGGAGAAGATAGCTCCTGCCACGAAGTAAGGCGGGAAGATGGTAGTGTGCCAGCCTGGAATGACCGAGGTGGCGAAGTCGAAAGATACGATGGTGTGCACCGAAAGTACGAGGGGCGTAGCCAAGCCAGCTAAGACGAGGGAGAGGCTTTCCCATCGCTGCCAGTGTTTAGCAGAGCCATTCCAACCGAAGGAAAGAGTCGAATAGATTTTCTTGCGGAGGCCTTTAGCCCGGTCGCGCACGGTCGCGAAGTCGGGCACTAGCCCCGTGTACCAGAACAGCAAAGAAACGGTGAAATAGGTAGAGATGGCGAACACGTCCCAGAGCAAAGGGGAGTTAAAATTCACCCAGAGTGGGCCCCTTGTATTAGGATAAGGGAAGATAAAGATCGCCAGCCAAAGCCGCCCCATGTGGATGAGCGGGAACTGTCCTGCGCACATAACGGCGAAGATAGTCATAGCCTCTGCTGCGCGGTTCACGCCAGTTCGCCACTTCTGGCGGAAAAGCAAGAGGATGGCCGAGATCAAGGTACCTGCGTGGCCGATACCGACCCACCAAACGAAGTTGGTAATATCCCAGCCCCAGTTGATTGTTCGGTTTAGGTTCCACGAACCAATACCGACCCAAATCGTCCAAACGACACTAAAAACGAAGAGGCCTAGGCCAATAACGCTGACGATGAAAGCCGCTATCCACAGAGTACCTGGTGCCCGCTCGGTAGGTGCACAGATATCTTCCGTGATCTGGTGATAGGTTTTGCTGCCTTCTATCAGCGGTTCGCGAACTGGCGATACGTATCCGCTCATGTTTTTGAATTTAATGCTGGCACTTCGTATTGGCGGAGTGCCGTTTTATTTATTTGTACAGAACTAGTAGCTTTTGGCTGCTAGCGTTTCCCTGATTTTTTCGTTAGCTAGGCTTCGAGTTCTTCGATGCTGTTGCGTACTTTAGCGGCATAGAATACGGAAGACTGGGTATTCACTTCTTCTAGCACGCGATAGTTCAGTGGGTTTTCGATCAAACGTCCTACATCTCCGTTCGGGTTGTTGCGGTCGCCGAAGGTAATAGCGCCTGTTGGGCAAGCCGTTTGGCAAGCGGTGCGAACATCGCTATCTTCTAGGCGGCGGCCTTCCACTTTAGCCGTGAGTTTACCTTGTTGTAGGCGCTGCGCGCAGAAGGAACACTTTTCGATCACACCACGGCTACGAACGGTCACATCGGGATTAAGCACCATACGGGTGAGGTTATCCGCGCCGAAGGGTAGTTCTTCGCCATTTACGGTTGGTTCGTTGCTAGCGAAGAGATCGGCGGTCGTGTAGTCTAACCAATTGAAACGACGCACTTTGTACGGGCAGTTGTTCGCGCAGTAGCGCGTGCCAATACAACGGTTATAAGCCATCTGGTTGAGACCTTCATCGCTGTGGTTAGAGGCATTTACCGGACAAACGTTCTCGCAGGGTGCATTATCGCAGTGCTGGCACATCATTGGCTGATAGACAGCACGCGGGTTCTCGAAGTCGCCATAGAAATAGCGATCGATGCGCATCCACTTCATTTCGTGGTGGCGCCAAACTTCATACTTACCTACTACCGGGACGTTATTTTCTGCTACACAAGCCACTTCACAAGCCCCACAGCCAATACAGGCGTTCAGGTCAACGTGCATAGCCCACCAATGGCCTTGTTTGTAGATGCTATCGACAAAATCCTCATAAGGATAGAGCGTTTGATCATTAAGGTGGTTGGCGTGGGCGCGTTTTTCTGCGATCGTAGCCTTCAGTTCATCGAGAGCAGCGGCATCTCCTTGGTAGATGATAGATCGATCCGTAAGACCACCTTGCATACCAGCGCCTATAGCCATCACGGTATGCTCATCGACATTGAACGGCTCCCAATCGGCTGTTTGCTCTTTGGTTAGCTTACCGGCGATTTTCTCGGTTTCACCTGTTTTTTTGTTGTAATACAGCATACCCTCCTCATCTTGAGCCGTAAGCCCCATGCTGTGGTGGTATTGCACGCTAGCAAACTCGTTTTCAGTAGCTACTTTGCTACTCACGCTAGCATCTGTACCGAAGTACTGTATATATCCTTGGCCATCTACAAGCAACCAAGGATAAGCATTCACGCCTACCCCATTACCTAGAGCGCGGCCGGCCATGCCCGTGATCTCGCGACCGTAGCCTAGGGGCAGGGAAAAAGTCTCCGCCTTTTGGCCGAACTGCCGTATAGCTGTGACTACTTGGCTTTTGCCGCCAAGCGATAACTCTACTTTATCGGCCTTGCCTTTGTATTCCTCCTCGTTCAAGCCATTGTAGGCGCTGAAGGAAGTGCCTCCATCCCAGCTAACAGGGATGGCGAGGTAATTGCCCCACGTGGTACGTTGTACTGGATCGGGCATTTCCTGTAACCATGGATTGCCAGCATAAACGCCGTTGCCTTGGTTAACCGTTTCATAGAAGCTCACTTCTTGTCCGCTACCAGGCTTGGTAATAGCAGCGGCAGCGGAGGAAGCCATGGCGGCTGCGCTACCCTCGGTGCCAAGTGTTGAAGCGGGCAAGTTCACTACCCCATCATGTAGAGCCATGTCCCAGAAAGTCTGGAAGCCACTATAATCTGTTTGGGTGGTGAAAGCTGTTTTTTCCCAGTTTTGGCGAAGAAACTCGTAGAAAGGCTGCTCAGCAGTGGCATCGTAGTTCGGGGAGGCAGCCCATACAAGTAGGCTTTCCGCTTCTTGGCGGGTGCCGGGGCGGCCTACACTAGCGAAAATTGGCGATATGGTGGGCTGTAGGATACTGAGCTGACCGCTCTTAGCCTCTACGTCACCCCAACTTTCTAAATAATGGTGATTGGGGGCTACGTAGTTGCACAGTAAGGTGGTTTCGTTCGGAACGCCTGCCATAGAGATGCGGGTCGTTACTTTTTCCATAGCGGCCGTGATCCGCGCTGCGTAGGGGGTATCGTAAGCAGGATTAGCGCCATCGAGTACGATGAGCGTGCCTACTTGGCCGCCTTCCAATTCTTTAACGAGCTGGGCGAGTGCGAGGTCGCTACCTTTGCGCTGGTAGCTCCAAGTGCCTAGTTCGATGGTGTTACCGTAGCTACCGAGTGCCTCGTTGATGGCATTAATGAGTAATTGCTCTGCTAGATTGTTGTTGCTACTTACAACGAGCACCTTTCCTTGGGCTGCCCGCAATTTGCGAGCGAGGGCTTCGATTTTTTGTTTCGCTTTCGCCTCTAGCTGGGCATTGCCAGCACTGCTGCCTGTGATAGCGTTGTAGAGTGCCAAAATAGCTTGACCTTGCTCGGAAGGTTTAACTACGATGCGATTATCTGCATTAGAGCCAGTGAGGCTCATGTGGCTCTCAATTTGAATGTGGTGCGACATGGGTTTGCCGTCGATCACTTTACGGCCAGCAGCATACTGAGCGGCGTATTCGATGGGCGAAACCCAAGAACCTAGGAAATCGCAATTGATACCGACGATATAGCTAGCTTTATCAAAGCGATAGGCTGGCATAGCGCGTACGCCAAAGACCTGTTCATTGGCATCTAGCTGCGCGGCAGAAGATATAGGATCATATTGTACATGTACGGTATTAGGGTACTTAACTTTGAAGTCTTCGATAGCCGCGAGTGTGGAGGGGCTCATTTCTGTATGGCTCAGGATGCGAACGGTTTTACCGCTTGCGATAGCCTTACTGATCTCTGCATCCATCTCGGCCCAGCTGGGATTGTTCGCCCGCTTGCGTGCATCGGCTTGTACTTGTCCCCCTTCGATACGATAAGGCCCATCGAAACGGCTTGTATCATACAAGCTCAGTACACTGGCTTGAGCGCGAGCGCTTGTACCTCCTTTGGTGATCGGGGAAAGGCTATTACCTTCTATTTTGATAGGCCGACCTTCTCTTGTTTTTACGAGCACGGGGCAGTAATCGCCGCCCTGTACGAAGGTAGAAGAGAAATAAGTAGCTACCCCTGGCACGATAGTATCCGGTTTGGAGACGTAAGGAATGGCCTTACGAACTGGAATATCACAGGCTGCGATGGTAGCGGCACTGATACCGAAGCCCAAGTACTTGAGGAAGTCCCGCCGGCTAGCTGCCAAACGAGGGTTCTCGATGGTTTCGATAGCGGATTCGGTTGGATCTACGAATTCGGCGTTTTGCTGCGCTACGTACTCCGGATCAGCATTCAACTGATCGGTTCCAATCCAGATGTCGTTTTGCTTTTTCATTCAAGCTATGGTTTAGCGGCTTTTGCCGCTGCATTTTTGATTTGGTGGTCTTTTCAAGATGCTCAGCTAGGAGCGAAAAAAGGCTAGTAGTGGCAACGTTGGCAAGCTAGGCCTCCAATTTCTTCAACTGTTACTTTTTTACGTTCGCCCGACTGCAATTCTTTATGGTATTGATCGTAGGCTTGGTAGTATTCGTTGTCAGCGAAGTTAACCTCTGTTTGGCGGTGGCAATTGATACACCAACCCATGCTGAGCGGGGAATATTGGTACACGAGTTCCATTTCCTCTACGGGGCCGTGGCAGTTTTGGCACTCTAACTTACCTACGGTTACGTGCTGAGCATGATTGAAGTAAACGTGATCGGGCATATTGTGAATACGCACCCACTGAACGGGGCCAGCTACTTTATCATCATCGGGGCCTGTAAGGGCGGCCTTGATGTCGGCTAGTTGCTGTTCTACTACGTCTTCTACATCATCCAGGGAGCCTTCATTTTGCAGGTAATTATCTGCGATCCAGCCTTTGTATTTATCTAGTAACTCCTCGTTGCTGAGGTCTTCATAGTTTTCGATATAGGCATCTGCTACCGGATCATAACCGATAGCGGCATAAATTTTGGTGATCTCAGCCGTACCATATTGGCTTCCATATTTGATTGCGCGGTGGCAATTCATACAGGTATTAACGGCCGGAATGACGGAATGCTTTGAGCGCCGAGCGCCGTCGTGGCAGTATTGACAGTCGATTTTATTCAAGCCTGCGTGGGTAACGTGGCTAAATTTGATCGGTTGTTCGGGCTGATAATCTTGCTGACGACCTAGGGCAATAGCGTTGTTTACGGTGGTGTAACCACCCAGCACTACGAGGGCAAAGATGACGAAAGCGATCACGCCTTTGCTGGTTAAAATATCGACCAATGTACGGCGCGTGGCGGGCGCATTACCTTCTGCGGCCTTCACCATATAGCTTAGGTTGGAAGTGACGCGCGCCAGAATGAGGGATAACAAGAGCAAGCCCCCTCCTAGGAGGACGAACAGCCAAGTATTATCGGTTTTTTCGGTAGTGGCCATGGCCGCACCTCCACTTACATCTACAGTCGGTGCACCGAAAGAACCATCATACACCCCTTGGATATAAGCCAAGAGATGTTCTACATCCTCTGCGGCGAGGCCTGGGTAGGGAAGCATTACAGAGTTGTTCCACTGGGCGAAGACCGCTTTGGCGCGTTCACTTTTGCCGGAGGCGATGAGCTTTTGAGAACCCTGCACCCACTCGATGAGGTGTTGCCGAGGCTCTGCGGCCCAACGCTCTTGGACACCGCCCAAAGCAGGGCCCGTGGCGTCGGATACCATGTTTTTATTGTGGCAAGCGCCACAGCCGTTCCCGTCCCAAAGTTTTTTACCGATTTTAGGATCGGCCTGTACGGTTGCATCCTGCGCTAGCAAAGCAACAGAAACCGAAGACAAGGAGAAGAGAAGTAGAATGAATGAAAATCTAATAAATGATGTCATCAGTGCTTGACATTTAAGGGGTTGTGATAGATTGTAGGAAAAAACCTGTTCTATCGTGCTGCAAATATAGTCTGCTCTCAATTCTTTAACAAGTTTGCGACTTAAGTTAGGCGTTATTTAGATAATTTCTAATCAAGCAGCCTTTTTAGTCCAGCCAGCCCGCTATAAGTCGGTTTCGAGTGAGTTGAGAGGAAGGAGCCCTAAGCATTTGCTTAGTTTTTTTTCACCAAACCTTCTGCTTTGAGTTGATTGACGAGCTTATCTAGTACCCCGTTGATAAATTCCTTTGATTTTTCGGTACTATAGAGTTTGCTAATTTCCACATACTCGTTGAGGGTCACGACGGTGGGTACGCCGGGGAAGTTGAGGAATTCTGCTGTGGCCATTTTGAGTAGAATAAGATCTAAGATAGCGACCCGTTCTACCGACCAATTTTGGATAAGGGGTTGTATTTTATCCAAGATTTGCTGATCGGCATCTACGACAAATTGGAGTAAGCGATCGCCGAAATCGGTTACGGCTGCGGAGGGAGCCTCGTAGGTAGTGAAGAAATCGTCTTCGCTGGGGAGTGCTTTGATGGTTTTCTTGATAGCCCCTACGACGAGGCTTTTATTTTCTTCCCAGAGCGGGAAGTGATCTTCAACCATCGTGAGGAAGAGTTCTTGTGCTTGGAGCCATTTGTAGAGGGCGAGCAGGATTTGTAGATCCTCCTCAGGGGTAGCCTCTTGGTTGTCTTGGTATGCTTGGAAGGCCTCCGTTTTGATAAATTCGCGGTAGAGGCGTTGAATTTGGTCGGCATCAATTGTGGAGCCTGTTCGCTGCCGGTCGTAAGCTTGGCGGAGGGCTTTATTTTGCGTCAAGGATTGGATGGCGGGGCTATTGGCCAATTTGGCGGTAAACTTTTTATCCTCCTCCGTAGGGAGGTGTTTGGCTTTCCGCCGAGCTTCGTCTTGTTTAGCGGCCTCTGCCACCCTTTGGAGGATAAGGAGGTTTTGAAGATAAAGCTTGTAGGCAGTATCTACCAACTGCCGATAGAGTTGTTGGCAGTGTGCAAGGCTATTACGCTCCTGCCGTTGCGTAGCGTATAAGACTTGCATAATTTTGATCCGTACGTTTCTACGACTTAACATATAAGTATAATGATTTTGCAGCTAGCCATCTTGGAGTATGCTGAACTGCTTGCAGCGAAGGAAGCGGGGCAGATTGGGGGCATATTCCAACCGTCTTGCGCTTTAAAGCACCCCTTGCCCCTGCGTTAGCCCCTCTCAACAAACACTTCTTTTGACAAAGCATTTCTTTGAAGCTAGGCAGTAGGATTTACAAGCCATAGGTAGCGGCGAGGCTACTATAGTCTGGTAATTTTCGGTGATGCCATTTATTGAGAATGACTCCTTTTTTGAGGAGTAGAACCCCTGGATTAGAGCGGATAATAGTTTTGAGCATGATATCGTCGCCGAGTACGAAATCGTAGTTAGCGCCGATTTCTTCGCGGAAGGCATCGAGCATAGCGCGGTCGTTGAGTTTGGTAGCGGCAACCACTTTATGTCCTTTTTCTTGTGCAGCCATGAGGAGGGGATGAACGCGCTCCAGCCACTGTTGTTTATAGGCAGGATCGAAGCTAAAGACAGGTTTTTCCACTTGGCGATCCACGTTTACATAGCTGGTATCGATTTGGCGGAGGCTTCCCGTTTCATCGAGCAAGGTATCCAGTTTCATTTTCCGGTCGGTGACGGTAAGGGTCGTAGTGCCGGTTTGTACTCCTTTAATCTGATAGGCAACTACTAAGAAGGTGAAGCCTTCCGCTTCTAGCATTTCGGGCACGGCATCGTAGCCACGGCGATCGGATAGTTCGAACTCACTGATTTTGGTAGGTGGGATAGTTGGTTCTGTGGTACGTTGTTCGATTTTAAAATCAGCTTCAGGGAAATTTTGGTATTGTTGGAGGTATTCATCGAGAGAAAGGGTTACTTGCTCGCCGGTGGTTTTATTTTTGATATCGTAGCCTAGGACTTGGATACTAGAAGAAGCCTCTTCTTCGGCTAGCTTTTGGGCGGCGATATCGACGCCTACTTTGAAGGGGCGGAAATCTTGGCTTGGGATATCCCACTTGTAGTTAGCGAAACAAAAAAGCGTTACGAGCAGCACACTAGCCGCTGCGCTGATGATACGGACGGTGGGCGTGAATAGCTGGTGCATTTTGCGGGAGAAGAACAAGAAAAGCAGGGAAGGCACCAGGAGGAAGACATCTTTGAGGA
>DAINNZ010000108.1:0-13515 GCA_036735605.1 Lewinella sp.
ATCTGCGTCTTTGGCAAGTCAAAAAACGCAGGCACCCGTACGGCCGGCGAGGCTTTTTGAAGCAGCCAAATACGTGGAGAACAAGGTAGAAATTCTCAAACCACATCGATTCAAGTATATAACCATCTGCCATGCCATACTATGTCTTGCTACTGTGTAGCTTACTTTTGCGCTTTTCAGCTTGTAGTGAGCTGCCCGCTGCGGTTACAAAAGACGACGCCAGCTTACGCGATCTGCCAAGTCGCAGAGTTTTGGCGCGAGCGGCGATGCAATCGGATAAATGGCAGTTTGTGTTGGGAGGTAAAACCTGGGAAGATCAGCAGCAGCTCCGTGCGATGCTAGAGGGTATTGTAGCGCAAATGCCCCTTGAGGCAAAGATCGAAATACTTACTTACGACGACTTGGCCACGGCTAAATTAGGGCAATCACCCCTTCTTTTTGTGGGCAACACTTGGCCGGCCATCATCGCGCAGTACCAACCTGGTTTATCGTATCCTGCTAGCTTCAATGGGCTTGAATTAAGCCAAGCTGCGGATGTCCTACAGATTAATTACGCCCTCAATCCTTGGTCATTACCCGATACGGCTCATGCTATGCACTTGGTGTTTAGCCCTACGGTGGCCGTGCTGCGCAATTACTTATACGAGCGTTTTTCTAATGATTGGGGGCAGTTGCTTTTTGCCGCTTGGGACTATGAGATATATCGCGCCGATAAACCACTGCTGAAAGGACAGTTCCAACGCAACGGCTGGGAAATCGATCCGCTGGCCGAGCTTAGTTTTCCTCCTTTCCAAACACCTATTTATACTGATCTGGGCTGGGTCTGTTATGCGCTCGACGAACCTCCTTCGGGTGCCGAACTAGCCGTGGTGACGGATAAGCTAAACCAAGTGCGGGAAAATATTTACCAACAACTAGGTTTATTGCCCTTACAAGCTATTACCCTACATCTCTATCCAAGTGTTGAACGAATCGGTTTGAGACGACAAAGTATGGAGGTGGCGCAATATGAGCCTAGCGACACGACTGTCCATTTAGTTTTACAGCCCAATGCAGCTGCTTATCAGAGCCCTGCTGTTTATCATGCTATTATTCAGGCTATCAATAGCCAGCATAGCGGTGCGCTGGAAGCGTCGGCTCCTTTGGCGGCCACGGCTGCCATGTTGGCTCTTTGGTGTCAAGCTACTCAAGATGATTCCTACTGGCAGATCGCTCAAGCTCTTGCCGCACACCAACAACTTTTAAGGCCGCAGCAGCTGCTGAATCAAGCAGAAAGAGCTGCTATCAGCACCTATCTTTTCGATGCTTCTTTGCTCGCTTTTACTGATTATTTGCTACAAACGAAAGCGGCCACGCTAGCTGCCTTGGTAGCAGGAAAATGGTCAGATGAGTGGCTTGAAATCCCTGAAGATTGGCAAAGCCGCTGGTTAAGTACCCAAATGGCCAGAGACGAAACTACGCAACTAGCTAGCCCCCGAGCTCCCGCTACTGCCTTTCAGCGCGGGATGACTTTTGCACACGAGGGTTACCAAACGTACAATGGTTATGGCGGCCATTTAGTAGCTCCTTCTTTAGATAGTTTGGCTGCTCTCGCCGTGAATAGCGTGGCTGTGGTGCCTTATACTTTCCTGCCCGCTCCTAACCAATTAGGGGAAATGCCAGTCTCTAACTTCGCAGGTGGAGAAAACGATGAAGCTGTGATTCACGCCATCCGGCAGGCTCATCAACGCAATTGGACGGTGCTACTTAAACCTCAAATTTGGGTAAGAGGTGCTTGGCCCGGCGATATCAACTTCCAAACTAAAGCCGAATGGGAAACCTTCTTTCAACGATACACCCAATGGATCGCTCACTACGCTATCCTCGCAGAACAGGAAGAAGTAGCTGCGCTTTGCTTAGGCACGGAGATGCTTCGTTCAACGATAGATCATCCTGATAAATGGCGCGAAATTATCCGCTTAGTTAGAAGCCTGTATAGTGGCCAACTCACCTACGCCGCGAACTGGGGGGAAGAGTTTGATCATTTTAGCTTCTGGGAGGAGCTCGATTATATCGGCCTCAATGCTTATTATCCCCTCAGCAGCAGCGAAATGGCTACCAACGAAGAACTAGTGGCTGGCGCCAGGCAATGGGTGCAAAAGGCGGAAGCTGCCGCTAAGAAACAAGGGAAAGCTTGGCAACTCACAGAGGTTGGCTTTCGCAGCGTAGCCCAGGCTTGGAAGAATCCACATGCCGATGCAGCTGGCCGGCCAGCCGATGCCAAGGTACAAGCGCGTTGTTATCAAGCACTATTGCAGGCACTCAAAGAGGATGCGCCTAGCTTGCAAGGGGTATATGTCTGGAAATGGCCCAGCTACCTAGGCCGAGAAAGACGAGGCACGGAGTTCACGCCCGGTGGTAAACCTGCCGCCGAGCTACTAAAGCGTTTTTACCTCGAACAACTCTAATAGCCTCGTAAACGACCTGCCGAACAATTCTATTGTATTCAACGGAGGTTTCGAAGATCGTGGGCATTAGCTGCATGCTAGCCGTAGGTTTCCTGCTGTTTGCTTTCCTGCTGTTTGCTTTACTGCTGTTTGTTTTACTGCTTGATCAGCTTATGGGTGTAGATTACTTGCCCGTCTTGGTACAGCTGTAGTAAATAAAAACCCTTGGGTAGATTTGTGCCAAAAGTAGCCGTAGCGGCATCGCCTCCTAGGTCCAATGATTGCGCGATGACATGGCGCCCTAGTGCATCAAAAACCTGCAACCGCAGCGATTGTTTAGGCAGCGTAGCTAGTTGGTATTGTAGTTGGAAGGCTCCCTCGCTAGGGTTGGGGAATATTTTAGCGGCTAGCAAAACCGTACTTGCCGTATAAGTGCCCGATACTAATTCGCCACGAAGGGCAAAACCATCAAAACCTGCTTCTACTAAATGGCCGCTGGCCGGTAGATCACTCGTTGTTACAATCAACTGCATTTGATCGCTTAATTCGATGAAATCAGCTAATAAGAAGGAGTCTGCTACCCAAGCTGCGGTTGTTTCGGTGTACTTGGCCAGTAATACGCTGTCGATGCCATTGGTAAGCACCACCGTTAGATCGTCATCTGGTGTGCCTGCTCCTCCGTCATTGAAAAACCAATAGTGATATTGTAGCAAAGGGTTGGTGTAAATAGTAGCATCGAAAACCGGAGAGATAAGCGTCACGACACCGCCATCTACATCATCTTCGCCCGCACCCGCCACCGGCGCATTGCCCGTTACAAAGGCGCGGTTGCCTACATCATTAGCAATATCTTCACCAGGGCTAGAAGGCTCATTGTTGAAGAATACGCCATTAGGCACCCCTCGCTCCCAATGGCCAGAGGTGGCGGTGCTGCTGGTCGTCCAGCCTTGGTCTAGCATAAATCCGTCTTGGTAACCAGGCACGAGCTGAATGTTGAGTTGCGCCCCTTCCTCAACCGTGAAGCTGCCAAAGGCTATGTCCTGAAAACCCCATTTAGCAGCATATACTTGATAGGTGCCTGCAAAAACAAAGTCGAGTAGGATACTACCTTCTTCATCGGTCAGTACGCTGTAGGAGGTGTTTTCGCCAACTAGTAGCACTGCTGCATCGGCTACGGCTGTGGCATCTAGCGCAGATTCCACTAGCCCAGCTACCGAAAAGCGGGCGATAGAAGAAGTGAGTGCTACATGCTGTAACAACTCCACGCCATTTTCCATTTCTACCGTTATCGTCAGGGGGTTGTAGCCTGCTTTAGAAAAGCTAAGCGTGTAAGTGCCTGCCTCGCTTACGCCTGTGGCATAGCGGCCAGCAGCGTTTGTGCGGTCGCTATTGTTTTGAATACCAACTAATTCCACACTTACGTCGTTGAGGCTTTCGCCCGTGTCGGCGTCGGTTACTTGCCCTTTAATGCGAGCCGCTCGCTTATAGTCCACATCTACCACATATAACCCATTGCTGATATCGGTAATTAATGTTAAGCCGGAAGGCAAGTAAGGATAGGAGCCCCAAGCACCATTAAAGCCCCCATCGGCACCCAGCCAAGTGTCGTAATAGGCTACTTCTATCACATTATCCGGCACAGAAGCATCTGCCACCGACAGCCCGTCGGTGTAGTAACTCGTGGATAAATATCGGTCAATCACGTGCGTATTGTGCGGTATTACACCCGAGCCTAAACTACGGAGCGGCCGAAATTCGTCTAGTAAAATGGGCTCGCTAGGGTCGGTGATGTCATAGGCCGCCACGGGCGCATTGGCGCGCTCGTCAGTGGTGAACACGTAGTTGCCATCCGCCGTAGCCCAAGCATTGTGCGTGAAGTTGAAAGGGGTGTTGCGGATACCCAATTGTACAATGTTTTGCGGGTCGCTTACGTCGTAGATACCCAAACGGCCTGCATTAATTTCAGAGGCATACATGACGCCATCTTGCACATACACATCGTGGGCATACACCGCAGGCGCCAAGGCAATAAAAATCGCTTCCCCGGGCACGCTAGCGATGTCGTATAGGAGCATACCCCCACTATTTTGCCGCGAGCCGGCAATATAAACCAAGCCCGTGGGCACGTCTATGTAGAGGTTGTGCGCTCGCTGCAAGGGCTGCTGCGTTGGTACTTCCAGGTTGTTGTGTGTGAAACTGACGCTATTGGGCAGGTCGCTCAAGTCGATGATCGTGAGCCCTTCCGTGCCTTGATCCGCTACCACATAGGCGTAGGTGCCATAGGTTTTTAGATCGCGCCAAATAGAGTTTTGCCCAGGGATAGAAGCTACTTCCACCGCATTATCAGGATCGGCAAGACTCACAATCGATACCCCGTTGCGCTTACCCACTAGGGCGTATTCGGTGCCGTCGGGTGCTACATAGCCCCAAATGTCATTCAAATTTACATCAAAAGTAACATGACTACGAAGCGTAGTGTTAAAGGCCTGCGCCCCCAGCTGAAGACTACTCAGCACTAGGCTCAGTATAAAGAAAGTTAAACGTATCATTGGATGTGTTCTGTAAAAAAAAAGCAACCAGAGCGAATTGAGTGGCGGAATTAGGTTCCTCAAACCGCTTGTTGTGGTTATTCTGAAAGTAAAAAAGGTCTAGGAATTTAAAGAACTCGTTGCTTTCGCCCAGGCGGGCATTAAATGCAGGGGCAAGGGCTATTTCAAAGCGCAAGATAGACTTAAGTTTTGCTCCGCCTACCATGTTTATCCGCAAAGGACGCATGGCAGACAAAAGTCTATTGCCGAACCCACTGTAGTAAGTCGCCTGGCTGTAAGCCTTTTTCGGCCGCGTAGCCGCCATTGACCTCTAGCACGTAGCGAGCGGGCGCAGTACTACTAACAGACTCAAGGCTCTTAGGAGGTGTATTGGCGGCAATGTTTATAATACGCTGCTCCTCGCTGATGAAAATAATATCGAGCGGGAGGAGGGTATTGAGCATCCAGAAGGATTGGATGTCGGTCGTTTCCATTAAAAATAGCATACCATGGTTTTGCGCCATACTAGGACGATACATCATCCCCCGGGTAATGTCCTCTCGGGTATCCGCGATCTCAATATCGAGGGTTGCCAGGGTTTGGTCGCCGCGCAGGATGACTAATTCTCCCTCCTTGGTGAAGGTAGGGCCAACAGTTGTTGACGACGACGACTTAGGGATCGACATAAAGATGTAGGCTATTATCGCGGGTACTAGCAAAGCGAGTATCCACCAGCGGGTTTTTTGTGGCCTAGCTGAAGAGTAGCTCGCATTGTACTGATCGGCTACCGATTTTCTAGCCTTGTTTTTTTTAGATGTTGCCATCGTTTGATTTAGTTTATATTGGTTATTGCCCACCGAAAAGACCCATTGTTTGAGGATGCCTGCTAAGTAGCTAGGGCGCTAAGTAGCCAAGCAGTAGGGATTCTGGCAGTAAGTCAACCTCAGCGTGGTGCTGAACAAGCGGGCGGCAGCCCTTCCTAGCCAAATAGCTGGCATCTAAGTCGTCTTGCGCTACAGAGCAGCCCCTGCCCCCGCGTCAGCCAACACAATTTATAATTGATTGCTGGAACGAATAAGCACGCAGCTCCAAGTTAAACTTACGGGTAGCGGCCTTTTTATAAATGAATGGCCAGCACCATAAACGCCTAGCCCTTGCAAAGATACTGCTTATTCTGGCAACTTTGCCAAACTACTTGAGGCGAAAGGTGTTTATCATGCACCAAACAGAAGCAACCTGAATTTGCAACCAACTGATACCAAGGCTTTGCCGCATACGGCTAGTAGTGATCTTTCGCGTCAGGCAGAGGCCATCATTCCTACGCCCTACGGCGATTTCCGAATGATTGCTTATTCCGACCAAGAGGCCGATTATACACCACACTTAGCACTCGTTCATCCGGCGATGAACCCAGCAGCTCCTGTCATTGTGCGCTTACACAGCGAGTGTATCACAGGTGATCTCTTTGGCTCCAAACGCTGCGATTGTGGGGAGCAATTGGCCTTTGCACTTCAAACGGCTGCGGCGAAAAAAGGGGCTGTACTCTATCTTCGCCAAGAGGGTAGGGGCATTGGCATTATCAATAAACTAAAAGCCTACGAGCTGCAAGACCAAGGCTTGGATACCATCGCCGCCAATATTCACCTCGGTTTGGAAGTCGATAGCCGCCATTACGATATTGCCCAAGCTATTTTGACCGATTTGGGCATTCGACAAATTCATCTGCTTACGAATAACCCGGATAAAATTCTCTCCTTCGAAAATAGTGCCGTTGAACTCGTTAGCAGGCTGCCAATTATTATCACAGCTCAGCAAGAAAACAGGGCCTATCTGCAAACTAAAGCAGAGCAAATGGGGCATTTGCTGCGGAAGGAATAATAATAAGCTGTTGTTGCTGCTGAATCGGTTAAAAAAAACTACTTTTGCGCCTTCTAACGCTTGTTATTATGTCTGCAAAGCCCATTCGTTCTGCCTTAATATCGGTCTTCCATAAGGAGGGCCTAGCTCCTATTCTTCATCAACTACATGAGTTGGGTGTACAAATGTACAGCACAGGTGGAACGGAGTCTTTCATTTTAGAGCAAGAGCTACCCGTTACGGCGGTTGAGACACTAACTACCTACCCCTCCATCCTAGATGGCCGTGTTAAGACGCTGCATCCAAAGATTCATGCTGGCATCTTGGCCCGCCGGACGCCAGACCACCTGGCGCAGTTGGCCTATTACGACATCCCAGCCATTGATCTCATCATCGTTGATTTGTACCCCTTCGAGCAAACCGTAGCCACGACAAACGATGAGGAACAGATCATTGAAAAAATCGATATAGGTGGCATCGCTCTCATTCGTGCAGCAGCAAAGAATTTTGAAGAGGTCGTGATCGTTCCAAGCCGAGAAGATTACCGCTTCTTACAGCAGACTTTGGCCAGTAAAGGTGCTAGCACCGACTTAGCCGACCGCCGCCACCTGGCCCGCAGGGCATTTGCTGTTAGTTCACATTACGATGCAGCCATTTTTAATTATTTCGATCGAGACGCCGAGATGCCAACGGCTTTCAAGCGCAGCGAAATGAGCAGCCAAGTGCTCCGCTATGGTGAAAACCCCCACCAGAAAGCCAATTTTTATGGCAATTTCGAGGCTCTCTTCACCAAATTGAATGGCAAAGAAATTAGTTATAACAACTTAGTCGATATCGACGCCGCAGTAGGTATCATGGCGGAGTTTGAAAACGGACCAGCTGCTTTTTGTATCCTTAAGCATACCAACGCTTGTGGGGTAGCCGTGCGCGATAATCTATTACAAGCTTGGGAAGATGCACTTGCCTGCGATTCTACTTCGGCTTTCGGGGGGATTTTAATTGCCAACCGACCGATTGACCTCGAAACGGCACAAGCAGTTGACCAGATTTTCTACGAGGTGCTCATCGCGCCTGCTTTTGAGCCGGCAGCACTGGATTTGCTGGCGAAGAAGAAAAATCGGGTGCTGTTACAATACCATAGTTTACAGTTGCCTGCCAATAGTTTCAAGAGTTTGCTCAATGGCGTAGTGCAGCAACAAACAGACCACCAAACGGAAACAGCCGAATATTTTACGCAGGTGACCCAAAACGCGCCCACAGCACAAGAGGTAGTAGATTTGGTATTTGCCGCAAAATGCGCCAAACACCTCAAGTCAAACACCATTGTGTTAGCTAAAAACCAGCAGCTCATCGGCATGGGCTGTGGCCAAACGAGCCGAGTAGATGCCCTACAGCAAGCCATTCTTAAAGCTAAGCAGTTTGGCTTTAGTTTGGATGGCGCCGTGATGGCTTCCGATGCTTTCTTCCCTTTCCCCGACTGCGTAGAAATGGCAGATCAAGCAGGTATCCGAGCGGTAGTACAACCCGGCGGATCGGTAAAAGACCAGGAATCAATTGATTATTGTAATCAACACGGCCTTGCGATGGTGACCACGGGCATCCGCCATTTTAAACATTAGTTGCTCTTGAAGTCGTCGCATTCCAAGCAAAGCACTTACTTTTGTATTGATATTGGTAATAGCCGGATCAAAACAGCCGCTTTTTCCCAAGCTGGTGTATTGCTTCACACGCAAGACTTCCACACAATGGCCTGGGAAGAAATTAGTGGGGTGCTAACCAACCTTGCGGCTCAAAATATCCTCTATTCCTCAGTGGCAAATGAGCCACCGAGCCAGTGGGTGAGCCAACATCGAGCAGCCGGCAGAGAAGTTTGGGCCTTGGATGGGCAGGAAAAGCTTCCCTTTCAATCGGATTATCAAAGTATGCACACCTTAGGCAAAGATCGCATCGCAGCCTTAGCGGGTGCTCAAGCTTTTTTCCCTGCGACCAACTGCCTAGTGGTTGATGCCGGTACCTGCATGACACTGGATTTGCTCAACGAAGCGGGCGTTTTTGTCGGTGGCAACATCAGCCCTGGTATAGGAATGCGCCTTCACTCTATGCACACCTACACAGCTCGCTTACCGTTGGTAGCCCAAGCAACACTGCCTACACAACTACTAGGCAATAGTACTGAAGCAGCCATTCGCTTTGGCGGGCAGGCCGGTGCAGCCTACGAAATCGAAGGTTTATACCATCGCCTAGTAGCCGAATATCCCAATTTAAACGTTATACTCACCGGAGGCGACGCCCCCCGATTGAGTGAACACCTTGCTATCGCACACAGCGTGCAACCTTACTTAGTCCTTTATGGATTGTATAAAATTATGTTATTCTATGCCGATCAAACGGTTTAACTTCCTCTTTCTACTGGCTTTTTCTTGGCTACTGCTAGGAGTGGGCACGCCTTCCGCGCAAACTAGCTTCGACGATATTCGCCCCAAGCAAAATAGCCCACTTTCACGCTTTGGCCTAGGGGACGCACTCGATCAACACTTCGCCCCTCAAGCAGGTATGGGCGGTTTGCAAACGGTCTTTCGCGATCCTTTTATGGTCAATTTACGGAATCCCGCCGCTCTAGCTTCCTTACAATCTACCTCTTTCGAAATTGGTATGTATGCTAAATCCGGTAATATCCAAGACGCATCCGGCAGTGCCAACATTCAAAGTGGTAACCTTTCTTACCTCTCATTGGCCTTCCCGCTCCGCAACCCTATCAACCTGAATTTAGACCGGCAATTAAATATCTGGAATGCCGCCATGGCTTTTAGTTTAGCACCCGCTACGCAAGTAGGCTACGACCTAGAGTTGCAGGAAAACCTGCCCGAGGTAGGCACCGCTAGCAACCGCCTTCGAGGCAGTGGTGGAACCTATCGCGGCACTTGGTCGCTAGCTTACCGCTACAAAGGCTTCTCCGCAGGCTGGAATACAGATCTGAATTTTGGCACTATCACGAATGCGCGGGTACTAGTTTTTGATACAATTCGCAATGCACTCGGCACCGAACTCTTAGAGGAATTCCGACTCAGCGGCCTGAGTTTTGGCTACGGCTTCCAATATACGCACTACCTCAAGACAACCGACGACAAAGGAAACGAGGTCAATTCTCCTAAACGTTTCTTAATAGGTGTTAACGGAAAGTTAGGAAACAATATTAATGCCAATACTGCCGTCACGCTTAGTCGTTTCAGTCCTAGTACCGCTTTACCTATCAGAGATGTCCTTTCATCCACCGTGAACCCAAATGCGGTGTTGAAACTTCCTAGTGAAATCAACATCGGATTTGCCTACGAGAATATGAATAAGCTCTTCTTAGGTGCCGAGCTAGGGAGTACACAATGGGCTGATTACCTGAATGAAGGCCAGCCTAATGATCGATTGCTTAGCACCAATCGACTAGCTTTTGGCATCCAATATATACCCGATGCCAATTCCTACAATAGTGGCTGGAAGCGAATGCGCTACCGCCTTGGCCTGCGCTTAGAAGATGACCCTCGCGCTATCGACGGCCAACAAGCCCGTAAGAATGCCTTAACATTTGGCATGGGAATGCCGATACAATTGCCCCGACAACAAGTGTCTTTTTTTAATTTCGCCGTCGAAATAGGTAAGTTCGGGGTGCCCAACGTCATCGACGAAACCTACGCACAACTCACACTAGGGTTCTCACTCAATGATAATTCCTGGTTTTATAAACGTAAATTCAACTAGTAACGCCATGATTGTAATCACTCGCATATTTGTTCTTCTATTAGCCTTTTCGCTCACAACTGCGGTCAGTAGCCAATGCGCTAATTGGAACGACTCTCCCAAAAAGGAAGTGGCAGAAAATGCACACGTCAACTACCGCAACTTCATCAAAGGTAAAGAACACGCCGATATGGTAGCCATGCCTGATGCCGATTTTAAATCAGCTTTCGATAACTGGCAAATTGCCTATGATATCGCTCCAGCTGCCGACGGTGGCCGCCCTTTCCACTACCGCGACGGCCGCGCTTTTTACCGGGTTATGCACGAAAAAACAACAGATCCCGACCAAAAAGCAGCGTACGCAAAACGCTTGATCGAGTTCTACGACGAAGAACTGATTTGTTATGCTAAAGATGCCGAATCTTTCCTACATGGCCGAAAAGGCTACGACCAATTCTACCTAGTTGGCTATAGCATGGATGCACTCCTTTCTATGGAAAAAGCGATCGATAAAGGCGGAAAAAATACAGAGTATATCGTACTCGCACCTATGGGCGAACTGATTAAGTACCTCTTTACCGCTGGCCAACTCGATAAAGCCCGCGCTCGCGAAATTTATCAGAAAGGGATCAAACTAGCCGACGAACACATTGGTACCAACGAGACCTATGGCCCTTACTACGAATCAGGTAAAGCTAATCTCGTCGCTAGCGTGGCAGAGGTTGCTGACCAAATCTTCGATTGTGCCTACTTCAAAGAGGATCTACTACCTAGATACGAAGAAAACAAGGAAGATATTGAGGTGGTACGCTACATCCTTGAAAAATTAAAAACGCAAGGTTGTGAGGAAACAGATAAGGATCTCATGCGCGTCCAAACGGCATACGATGCCCTCTACGCTTCGCGTGCTGCTGAGTATGAAGCAGAGCGCCGCCGACTCAATCCGGCCTACGACGCAAAACTCATGATGGATGATGGCGATTTTAACGGTGCCATCAACCGCTATCAAGAAGCCATCGACGCTGAAACCGATAATGAGAAAAAAGCAGGCTACTATTACCAGATTGCTACTATCCAAAGTGGTAAACTAGGTCAAAATGGGGCTGCTAGAACCAATGCTAATAAAGCTTCCCAGCTCAATCCTAAATGGGGTAAGCCCATCATCCTGATCGGCGATATCTACGGTAGAATGGGTCGAAACTGCGGAGATAGCTGGGAACAGCGCCTAGCCATCCTCGCGGCTATCGATAAGTACCAGCAGGCGCGTTCCATCGACCCAGAAGTAGCCGACGAAGCCAATAAGCGTATCGGCAATTATAGCAGCTCTCTCCCGCTACGGGAAGAAGGCTTCCAACGCAACGTTAGCCCTGGCGATAAAGCCACCGTAGGCTGTGGAATCGGGGAAACCGTAACCGTCCGCTTCCAGTAAAAATCGCTGGCCGATTTACTTTCAATCCCTGCTAGATACCCCCATCTAGCAGGGATTGTTAGTAGAGCCTACGAAGCTTCTACTTGTCTTTTATGCTACATCGTTTTGGCTGCCGCTCCGCTCGCAGGGGCAAGTGCTCCTCGGTAGCATAAGTTCAACCCTCTTGCCGTACGGCAAAAGAAACTTTAACAAAAAAAAATAAGGGAAAAGTAACTGTGTATCTAGTAAACGTAGTACTTTTGTCCCTAATCTTGGTTTGTAGTCTAGTTTTTGACCGCTACACTACTGAACATATTTTTTAATCTCATTTTTTAATCGTAATCTTATGTTATCACAAAGACATGTTTATCAATGGTTACTAGCCGTTTGCTGTCTGTTCCTAACAGGACAAATGGCTGCCCAAGTAACCAACTCCACCTACAATGCTACGGTAGGACTGGGTAGTATCCCAGACAATCTAAATCCTGGCTTAGTTTCTACTATTTCTGTGATGGATGCAGGCCCTGTCATAAGTCTGGAAAGCGTCACCCTCGCGATCAGCCACACTTGGGTAGGAGATCTCACCGCTACGCTTACGCATGGTGGCGAAAGTGTTCAACTGTTCCGTCGCGTAGGTTTACCCGCCAGCACAATTGGTTCTAACGCGAATCTTGGAGGTACTTACACCTTCGTAACGGGTGGAACTATTCTGAACGCAGCTGTTGTTGGGCTTGGCACATTTGATGTTGTTCCTAGTGGAACTTACGGCCAATCTGGTATTGGTTCAGGAGCTACCGCACCGCCAGTTAATCCGAACACTTATGATGTTTTTACTGGTTTAGATGTTAGTGGCGACTGGACGCTAACCATCACCGATGGTGCTGGTGGGGATGTCGGTTCACTCACTGCTTGGAGCTTCAACGTTACTTACGGTAACGCTCAGCCCCCGACTCCTACTATCAACACAGTGAACTTGGCAGCTATTTCTAACATAAATGTTACGTTATTTGCCAACTGCTCTGCTGTACTACTCCCTTCTCAAGTGCTTACCGGCAACTTCGATGTGGATGGTAACGGTGAAGTACCTCCTCACAGTGCTTTCAATCTTGTTGTACAGGATGGTAACACGGCTAATGGTGCTGTTATCGACGGCTGTGGTCGTTACATCTGGACGGCTACTGCTGATCCTGCTCAAATTGCAGGTTTCACTACTGCTTGGGGTTATGTAAATGCCGAGGATAAAATTTCTCCGGTACTTACTTTCATTCCTGAGTCTCCAGAAGGCCTTTACTGTGATCAGATCAGTGCCATAGACATCAATGCTTTGCCGGCTTCTACCAGCCGTTGCTGGGTAGCTGATGGCGACACCGGCCTTCCTACTGCTGCTAACTTCGCTGATACGCCACTCGGACAGCGACTCATCGCTGGCGGTGGTATCCCACGTTTCTTTGATGGTTGCTCTGACGTTACCGTCTGTGTAAATGATATCGTAATCGGTGCCGATATGTGCGAAGGTACTACTATCCGCCGTGTATTCACGGCTAGAGATGGCGACTGCCCAAGCGTA
>DAINNZ010000109.1:0-863 GCA_036735605.1 Lewinella sp.
AACTACCCGCCCACCTGAAGCCTGAATAAAAGTCTAATCAGGCATCCACTTGTTCGCTAGCTAGATCAAGCCGGGATAGTCCGCTCTGAAAGCATTCATCAAGGGGCGAGAGGCAATAAATCGAAGTCGCCTGCCAAAAGTGCCCACTCCCGTAAGTTCTATGGTAGTGATATAAAAAAACAAGAAGCGCTGCCGAGTCACCTTTTCTACCTCCCCTTGCCAGCGGTAGCGAGCCGTTTTGAAATAGTTGCTAACATACACGTAATCGGCAGTGGCTTCCACTCTTTTAAGGGGCCAAAAGAGCAAAATAAAGGTAGCTGTTCCTGTTAGCAAGACGAAGAGCATTCCCCAGCGCAAAGATTCGAGGGGTAAGCTTCCGAAGTAGTGCGCCGGCGACAGCCAAAGAACCAGATTAATCATTAGCACAATGGTCGTCCAGAAGACTGGTAGGAAAATCTTCAGGAAAAGGGTTGCGTTGGAGGAAAGTCGCTGCACTAGTTTACTGTTTAGTGCTGCAAAAGTACGGTATAATCCTTACTTCCTCAACAAAGCGGCGGCTTGAGACTGAAAGGGGTGATCTTTGGCCGCTGCAATAGCTTCAAGCAGGGGTATAGCTTCGTCGGGCTGCGCTTGCCCTAGGTAAGCTAGCGCAAGATACCAGCTGGCTGCTTGATGGAGCGGGAAGCTAGTATTCCGCAATTGCTTTAACAAAGGAATAGCCGTATTGAAGTCGGCCTGTGCAAGTGCTATTTGTGCTTGATAGAACTGGTTAGTGGGTGTGATGGGAAGCGCAGCTAGTGCCGTAGCTGCTTTCCCCCACTGGGCATCCTCATAGGCGAGATAGGCGGTTTCCTCAGCGGTTG
>DAINNZ010000109.1:873-13491 GCA_036735605.1 Lewinella sp.
CAATATTTCGGTAAGGCGAAAAATTGGCTGCAAAAGCTTCAGTACCTAGGGAAGACCGGCTATGGGGTTGCAACCACCAAGCCGCTATTATTAATAGGAGTATGGCAGCCGCCGCTACTGCATAAGACCGGTAACGGAAGGAGACCACTTTAGCGGAGGCTGTAGGCTGCTGAGCCGAGCCAGCCGATGCCTCTGTTGTTTGGAGGCGGGCTTCGAGAGCCTGTAAGCGCATCTTTAGTTGCTGGTCGTTAAAAGCACCCACGGCCTCTAATGCCCGAGCCGTAGTTGTGATAGCTGCTTCCAACTGCGGGTCGGCTGCTAAACGAGCAGGCAAGCTTGCCTGCTCGGTGGCAGGAAGACGGCCGAGCAAGTAATTGTCGATGAGTTCTTGTCTTTTTTCGGATTGTTCCATTTGTCATGGTGATTATCGTTGTGCCAGCTTAGGCGAGCAAGGTCGAGTAGGGAAATGACCTTTCACAAAAGCTGTCACTAGGGTGTAGAAATAAGTTGCTTTAATTGTTCGAGGCAACGCAGCTTTCTAACGCGCACTGCCCCCGGAGAGCTAAGCCCTAAGGTGGTTTGAATCGATTCGATGGGGTAATGATGGTAATAGAACAGAGACAAAATTTGATTACAAGGTTCTCCTATTTTTTGCATAGCTCGAACTAGTATGTGCCGGTCGTGATCTTGATCCATCTGCCGATAGATACTCAGGTCTAAGTCTTCACTTGGCAATGTACCCACTTCTAAATCGGTAGGGCTCTCGCGCTGCCGCTGTCGGTTGCTCTTATACACCATGCGCTTACCCACGGCGAATAGGTAAGTACGAATACTACAAGTGAGTAGCACCAGCTTGCCTCCTACTATGTTTTTATAAAAAACAATTAAGGCATCTTGAAAGCAATCCGCAGCGTCTTCTTCATTCGCATACAGTTGTTGGCAAGCGTAGTGGATGAAGGCTTTTCGATGCTGCGTGTAGAGCTGATCCAATAATTGGTGCTGCCCTGCTTTCAGCTTCTCGAAAAGCGCCTGATCTGCGGTGGTGATGTTTTCTTGTGTCAAAGTGTGAATAGTTCTTGTTCTCGATACCAAAAGTAAATACTTTTTCGCAGCTAAGCCTTGTTCCTTCTTACTTATTTTAAGGCTCCACAAAAAATAGTTTTTTTTAACACAAGTAGTGGTTGAAAGTTAAACACCCCATTTTTGTTCTTTGCTACTGATCAACACTTTGATTCTTATGCTTCTCTATCTTCCTTCGAGCTGAAAAACATTCGCCTGATTTTCCCATTGCACTAAGCTGTTAACTTACTCAATCGTTCCGATTCAAGTGTAAGGCGTTCCTTACTTTCCTTCTATGTACGGTTAGAGAAAAATGTTACAGTTTTCTTATTTTTTTTTCAAGCATCCATCCTTATTGTGGGCTTCCGCGTTATGTAAAGGAACTACCACTATGTTGATATGCAGAAATATCTCTTTTTAGTCTTGTTTTGCTGTATTAGCTTGGCTGCTACTGCCCAAAACGATCAGCCGCGCGAAGAAGCCGCTCGCCAAGATTTAGACTACTATAATCGCAACAAGCCCAATACCCTTGCTAATCGCTCTGGCTCAAATTTATGGTTTGGTGGCGGCCTGCAGCTAGGTTTCAGTAGTAGCAATTTCCAAAGCTTTTTCAATATTGGGCTATCACCTATGGTGGGCTATAAGGTCACCAACCAGCTCAGCTTCGGCCCGCGGGTAGCGGTAGCTTACAACGCCTTCAAACAACGTAATACGGGTGCCGATTTCTCTTCTAACTATCTAACCTGGGCCGTAGGGGTATTCGGTAGAATGCGCGTTTTTAACGAGTTTTTCATCCACACAGAATACAGTTTAGAAAGCGACATTATTGGCTTTATCGGCAATGAACCCGTTCGGCGCAACCGCGGCGTTCCTTATCTCGGTGCTGGCTACAGCCCCTTCAATCCGGGCGGTGGCAGCAGTGAAATTTTGCTCCTCTTTCGCCTAGCTAGCAGCTCGCAGATCATACAAGAAGCCCCCTATGTACTCCGGGCAGGTATTAACTTCAATTTTTGATTATTCGAGTTATTCGGCAATCCATCAAAGGGCTGCGAGCGGCACCACAGTCGCCGGAGGCAGTCGCGTAGCGAACTAGCGGCGCGCGGCAAAATTTTGTGCTGCACCTACTTAAAGTCTATTTTTGCACCTAGTGCAGGGGCAAGTGTTTACTTTTTAGCGCAAGTGTGTTGAAGAGCAAGATCCTACAGTATGGAAGGGAAAATGGTCAGTTGGATGCGTCCATTTGAGCTAAAAGTAGCACTCTACCTTGGCGAGCTAAGACCTTTGGTCAACGCCTCGCCTAGCTAGCGAATTAAGCTACTCTTGCGCCCCCCGTTTTGTCTTGCCCCTGCACTTGTGCAAAACAAAAAGAATAGACTTATTCGGTGGGTCATCAAGTTGTTTAAAAGACGAATGCCCCGAAGCTGCAAGAAGCAGATTCGAGGCATTCGACACAAGTATTTTTGGCTATTGCCTTGGCTAGCGAAGCAGGCTTATGTTGCCTTTTTGAATCAACTCTTCTCCATTTGGGCAAACTACTCGGAGGTAGAAGCCGTAAACATCTGGCTCAAGTGCCTCGCCGTTCACCGTTCCATTCCAACTACCTAGCGGATCAAAACTACGATACATTTCCTGCCCCCAGCGATTGAAGATCATCAACTCGAATTCTTCTATTTCTTCGATAAAACGAGACCGCACCCGAAGTACGTCATTGCTGCCGTCGCCGTTTGGTGAAAAGGCGTTGGGCAAATAAACATGGTCGGTATCGCAAGGATCATCCGTAACCGTAAGGGGGATAAGAACCACCTCGGTGCAACCATTCAGGCTTACGAAAACCTCGTAGATTAATTCACCTGCCTGACTTGGAGTAGCGGTAGTGCTGGCATTACCATTGGGGCTAATCGTCCCGTTAGGTGCTACCCAATCATAGCTACAACCTTCACAGCCGAGTACTGTGAGCGTAGAGGAGTTACCGAGCACGATGCTTGGCGGATTAGCCGTGCCCGTTAGCCCTGTCAAATCTGTGATGGTCACGACTACGGGAATTGTGACCGTGCAGCCCGTAGCAGGATTAAACACCGTCACATCTACCGTTCCGGAACCGCCCCCTGCCCAAATTGGGTTATTTGGATCATTGCTGTTTACGTTCACCGCTGGTTCGTAAGTGTAAACGTAGTTAGGATTCGTTCCATTTGGGAACAAACCGGGTGCATTTTCTCCCACACAACCATTTACCGTTTCGTTAGGCAGACCGTCTGTTAGCGGTGAGAAAGAGATGGTGACACTAGCCTCCTCCGTACAACCGGTTTGCGGATCGACGGCTTGACCGTAGATCGTAGTAGTGCCGGGGCTTGTGACACTCACACTGATGCTGTTGCCCGTACCGATGATCATCGTTCTAGCAGGGTCGCTATACCAAGTGACATCCGCATTAACGGCATTGCTAGAACTCACTAGCACCGTGCCAGGTTCGCAGAGCGTCGTGTCGGTAGGTGAGGTCATGAAATTAATCTCTGGTGCCACATTGATGGTCACTTCTTGCACACTGCTACAGCCGGTGGCCGGATCGGTAATAGTAAGCATATAAGTAGTCGTTTGGCTGAGTGTTACGATTGGATTAGCTGGATCGGTGAAATCACCTTCCGTGGGAGTCCATTCGTAAGTATAGCCAGCTACTGCGGAGCCGCCGTTAATCGTGGTAGGCGTATTAAAGCAGGCGTCGATCGCTGTTGGATATTGGTTGGGCGTGAAATCTTGCAGTGTAGCCGTGAGCGTTACTTCTTCCGTACAACCCGTTTCTGTATCCACGGCTTGGCCGTATATCGTGGTCGTGCCGGGGGTGGCAACCTCAATGCTAATATCATTACCGGTGCCGATGACCATCGTTCTAGCTGGGTCGCTGTACCAGGTCACTTCCGCTCCGACTGCATTAGTAGAAGTGAAAGTAATGGTGCCGGGTTCGCAGAAAGTAGTATCGCTTGGGCTAGCCATGAAATCGATAGCTGGCGCTACCACGACTTCGATTGTTTGCGACTCACTACAGCCCGTGCTAGGGTCGGTAATGGTAACACTATAGGTCGTGTTTTCAGTAAGCGTCACAATGGGGTTAGCAGGGTTGCTAAAGTCACCTGCCATTGGATTCCATTGATAGGTATAGCCTGCCACAGGTTGTGCGCCAGGATTTAGCTCAGTCGGTTGGCCAAAACAAGCCGCCACAGGAGAGGGGAATATATTTGGTTCAAAAGGCTGAATCGTAACGGTGTAGGTAAGTGTAGTATCGCAGCCGAACTGGTTCGTTACGACTACCTGAATCTCAACCGCGCCTGGCGTAGGGTCGGGAGATATAAGCACGGTTGAACCATCTAGTGGCCCTGTAATGATAGGATGATCCGCCCAAGCATAAGTAAGGGTGTCATTTGGATCGAGATTAATAACCCCTAGGGTGGTATCTTGCGTAGAGCAAAGGGTAATGTTTTGCCCGGTTACATCAGGTGCCGCATCCACTTGCTGATTAAGGATTACGACGGTATCCCGTACCGTACAGCCAAATAGATCGGTAGCTGTAGCAACAAGCGTATCGCGGCCATCCGGATTAACCGAAATAGTAGTACCCATGCCAATGATATTCCCGTTAATATCCGTAAAAACCACCTCAATATTGGCACCGACGGTAGCTGTCACGTCAATCGGGTTTCCGCAGGTAGTGATCGTGGGGAATTCTATACCTCCGTCTCCGATAGGGCCATCGGGGCCGCTGAGGATGAGTTGGATAGGGTCAGCAATGCTTACAGTTATGGAATCTGTGGTGGAACAATTGACCGCTCCTGCTGTGGTAGTGGCCGTTACCACATAAGTGCCCGCTAGGCCAACCCGTGGGTTGGGATCGTTGGCATCGAAACCAATCGCTGGCGACCAAGTATAGCTGACACTAGGGTCTGCATTCGGGTTCAGATTGGTAGAATCTCCCGGACAAATGGTTACATCGGAGGGCAGTTCTAGCGGGGCAAACTGAACATTAAAGCTTTGGCTAGTAGTAACCGTACAGTTGGTGGAGGTCGTAACAGTAAGGGTTGCGGTAATTGTGCCGTTATTCGTAATGGTAACAGAAGGGTTTTCCGCTGTGCTGCTGGCAGGAGAGCCGCCGCTGAAAGTCCAATCGTAGGTAATTGTTCCGCCTGTATTATTGACTATGGTAGGCGTGAAAGTTAGTACAACACTCCCCTCTCCGCAATCTGTTTGAGAAAGCGTAAAATCAGCGGCTAAAGCAGCCTCTCCAACGGTTACCTCACGAGTGATTGGCGAGATACAGTCAATAGTATAAGGAGAAGATAACGTAACACTGTAGGTGCCAGGGCCAGGGAATGTGAAACTAGGGTTTTGCTGGTTGCTAGTACCTAGGCCGCCAAAATCCCACAGGTAGCCAAAAGTGACCGTACCTGTATGGGTGAAATTATAGGTCAAGCCATCACAATCCACTACTTGATCAAAGTCGAAAGCAGCCATATCGTCTATTACCACTAGGCCGATAGTAGCAGTAGCGGTACAACCGAACTGGTTAACAGCAACAAGCGTTAGCTCGTATTCCCCTGGCATCCCGATGAAAGTTGGATTGGGCGCATTCAGAGTGGCTGGATCAAAGAGCGCAGCAGGGCTCCAGATATAGGTCAGCGTGTCGTTAATGTCGATATTAGTAACCCCTAGGTTGATAGCTGCACGACCACAACTGATAACCTCATCTGGGGTTGAAATATCAACAGGGCCACCGGCGAGCGTAACGGTTGTTTGCTCTACACAGCCCTCCACGCTAGTAGCGACCACTCTAATTTGCCGAACACCGGAAAGCGGCACGTTTAAGCTAGCCCCCGTGCCGAGTAAGACTCCATTCAAATCGAAGTACGTATAGGTAACGGGAATGGCCGCTTGCGGACTTAATACGAAGGTCGCATTACAGCTCTCCACATCCGGTACGCTAAGACCAATAACAATTCCCTCTCGAACCGTCACGACTTGGCTAATCGTATCATTACACCCGTCCGCACTAGTGGCCACAAGGACTGCGGTATAAGTCCCTATGCTTGGGTAGGTATAGGAAGGAGCTACCTCAGTGCTAAAATCCTCGGTGGTAGCTGGGTCGCCAAAATTCCAGCTGTAAGCCACTGCATTGATAGAAGTATTAACGAAATTCACGATAGTTCCCGCTTCGCAACTAGCCTGAACAGCTACGAAGCTAGCTTGGGCTTCTGCTGCTGCAGCCAAGGCCACCTCAAAGGTAAACCTACAAGCAGTCAGTACATCGGTTACCTCTACGGTATAAGTTATATCGCCGGAGAAGGTAGCCGTGGGATTAGGAATATTGGTTGCATTTAAGCCAGTAGCTGGCGTCCAATTATAGGTAAAATCACTTAAATTATTACTAGTTGGCGTGATAGTTACCTGCTCCCCTTCGCAAACGAGTAAGGTATTCGGGTAGTCAATTCGCCCGTTATTACCGTCTGTGACAACCACTGTTCTACAAACATTGGCAGAGCAGCCCATATCGGCCAATATACTCACACAGTACTCACCTGGCTCACTAACATTTATTTCAGCCGTAGTAGCCGTAAAACCTTCCGGGCCCGTCCAAGAAAAAGTAACCACTCCGCCACCCCCATTGCTGAAAGCTGTCAGTGTAGTAGTTTCGCCTTCGCATATTTCGGTATCTCCTATTACGGAACCTCTCACGAGCGGGATATTTACCCTCACACTAGTAGAGGTGCTGGCAAACCACCAAGTATTAATCGTATTTTTATCCCCATAGCCAGTGGTTGCGTTATCCACGATCAAGTCGCAAGAATTGGTATTCGCATTGAAATTGTTCCAAGTTCTAATTCCATCATCGCAGCTGAAGCCATTGATACCATTTTTAGGTGCGCCCGTGCCGGAGTCCTCGAGTATATCGCGATCATCCCAATACAGCGTATTAGAGGAAAAGTTGGGCTGGCAGATAGGCCGTACCGTTTCTACACAATAGCCATTGCGTAGGTATTCCACGTCGTAGGCTGACCAATGCTGTACCCCTTGAGAATAGACGAATAGAATATCAATAGTATCTCCCTCCGTAGCAGGGCTACCGTCTCCTCGGATACCATTCCAAGGGATACAAGCTGCTAGGTTGCCTTCCGGAAATTCCCAGAGTAAATTTACATCTTCCGAATCCTCGTCGAACGTACCATTTCGGTTAAAGTCGAGTACAATTTCTACCTGCCCTGGTTTAGTAACACTCACTTCTAGGCAAAAAGCCTCTTCTTCCGAGCAGTTGAAGGTGGAAGGAGAAGTTAATATACCACAAGCATCCTCATTAGAAGGAAACAGGAGAGGATCTGGCTCTGAGAGGAAAATCTGGTGCTCAGCGGCGGCGAGTGCGGCATTCGTGTTTGGAATAGATCTTCTACTGAGCGTCAAATCGGCAGAACTCCCAGGGCCTTTACTATTAAAGGCTAAGTTGAAGGAAAGACCTTGCAATCCTGCATTTTGAAAGTCAATTCGGCTTACAAATCCATCACTAGTATAAGAGTAGATTGCACCATTAAACGACCGATCCCAGACACAGTCGGGAAAGTTGGTGCCTCCGATTTGTGGTGTTCTAAAAGCCCAACTTCTAGACCATACACGCCCGTTGACTGGTACATTATTATTTGCCACGGTAATATCCCAGAAGGGGATGTTAACCTTGCTATTACCATCATTACCTACGTCCTCAAACTCTATGTAATAATCCCCTATTTCGGTAGGCTGAAACTCATATATGCGCTGGCCTCCAACGGTTGCCGTAGTAGTATATACCCCGAACTGAGCCGTAGCATAATCGGTTACGTTTGCGTTGAAAGTGGTAACCGTAAAGGGCCCGTGTACGATGGGGTTATCAGCACCGTTATCATATCGGATTCTGAAAGCATAACTACCCGCAGAAAAACCTGAGAAGGGCAAGCCAGCATCATTGTATTCTTGAGAAAGGCCGAGGAAAACCCGTTCGCTTGGATTGCCGATTCGGATATAAAGACGGCTATTAGCAGGGCCATCGTACTTGGCAAAATCGCCAAATTCGGCTCGCCCCGTTTCTAACATAACGGGTGCATCGTTTGCGGTGGGTGCCACCTGCTGAACGCCCTCCGCACGCAAGGAAGCGGTGAAAAACACAAGCAGTAATAGCGTTAGTTGGCTACTAAGCGTAGTTGCCAGGGAGGTATAGTTAACAAACTTCATAGTGTTTGTAATTTTCATTGTTAAGCAATTCTCTGGGTTCATAGCCTTAGTTTTTTGTAATTGAAAGATTCAATCCAACAAGTCTTTCCAGAGTTGCAAAGACATTAATGTTCAAGTTATTGGGATTTACCGGCCAAAGACAAGTAAATCGCTTGCGATTGCATGGATTCGTTCTTGTGTTCATGGTCTCGATATCGTTTATTGTTTTTTGTCGCATAAGTCGCCAAGGCTCTCTATCCGCACTTTTCGCTCCAAGGATGCAACGATGCTGAATACAGATTCCCGAGGGTCGTCAAGCCGATCGCTCACTACTTTGGGATCCGCCGTTTCCCCGCGAGGGTCTCTCACAAAACTTAGTTGCCCATTCCTGATGTAGGGTAGCAAAGCTGCGTTGTTTTGTCGCTCGAAGTAATTGATCACTGAGGCAATCCGTCGTTGGCTTAAGCGGAGGTTATAATCCGTTGCAGCTCTAGGACTGGCAAAACCTTGGATTTTCAAACTAATCTTATTGCCGGCCTCTAAGTAGCCTTCCAGCACACTAGCGAGTGCCTCCAGTTGATCCCAACCACCTTTCACCTGTAGATCGAAGAAGCGCCGGAAGCGTGCAGTTGTTTCAAAAGCATCCTCTCTATTCATTCCCTCTGTATAAGTGGTTATGAATTTTTCTCGTTGCTCATAGTAAGGCTGGTAGGTACTTGCGTAGGATAGATTAGTTGTTCGGCTCGTTGTCCTTGGATTTGGGTAATCGTTATCGAAAAAGACTTCCGATGGTAGCAATTTACAAGGGTCAGCGGGATACAATGGCACTACGTAACGCAGTTTCCCCCCTGTGGCCGCTAAATCAGCCGCAGAAAAAGTAAAGGTATCTCGACTAGGACGATAGCCATCGCGGCTCGTATAAGCCACGAAATACTCATCTAAGTTCACTACATAGGTAAAATCGTTTCCAGTTGGGTTCGTTTTAGTGCCTAGCGAAGTGCCCCCCATTTTAGCTAGCTGCACCGTGGCATTGGTTAAAGGCTCGTTGGTGACCCCATCGACCACCAGCACCTCCAAGAGTTGGCCTAGGTACAAATCCCTTCGTATGGTTTGGCTCGCATCTCCCTTAAATTCTCTTAAGTCCACCTCATCTACCGCTTCACCGAAGTTGGGGTGGGTTCCTCTAATTCTATACAAGCTCCCTATTTCCAAGGGATACCTAAAATCATTCCCTCCTGGATTGGTCAGCGTCTCTACTAATAGCTCCTTCCCTTGTTCGTCCACTCGATACAAAGCAACCGTTGCACCGGGTAGGGGCTTTCGATCATTATTATTAAACGTAAAGACCTCTAAGTTGACCGTAGGGTTTAAGTATAACTTTCTCTCCACTAAGGGTAGGCCGGCTAAATCAGGATCTGCTAAATCAAAGCGGTCGTAGGCTTGCGAAAAGCCTTCTTTTTCCCCTACGAGTTCATATTTTTTACCGGGACTTACTTTAAAATTAAAGTCATTAGCCGTTGGGTTATGTAATTTTTCAACAGCTACCGGCCCTGTGGGGGTAATTTCGTAAAGCGTAACGGTTGTACCCGCCAATTCCTCTTGCGTAAGGCCATTGAAAGAGGTTACCAATAGCTCAACCCGATCGTCGGGCGTTAAGCTGTAGATATCATAACAACAAACCTCTTGTTCTTCGTTGAAGAAAATAGCTTGAGGCGATTGCCTAGTACTGCTTACATAAGCTTTCTCCTCCGCTTCAAAACGGGTAAAATAGGCATCATCAAAAGAGGAATTAATCGGCATGCCTAGGTTGATCGGCGTACGAAAGCGCTGATTAATCAAAAAAGCCTTGTAAACATCGAGGCCACCGAAAGTTTCCCGCCCATTGGTAGCAAAATACAAGACCTGAAGCGGTGCATAGAAAAAGGGCGTTACATCGTCCCCATCTGTATTAATTTCTTCTACGTTTGTAGCCGACGCTGCCATTCCATCCGCTAACAATAGAGCCCGATAAATATCAAAGCCGCCGCTGCCGCCTGGGCGGTTCGATGAAAAATAGAGATAGGCCTTTCCATCCGCATGTACGCCTATGTTCGGCATCTGCGTAGAGTAAGTATCGCTATTCAAGTTACTAAGCGGTTTCGGGTCAACCCACTTCCCTGCATTGTCAACGGTGGCCAAATAAAGTTGGCAACGCACTTCGGTCGTGCTAATGTAAGCGCACACACTATAATACACCTGCTTATTGTCGGCTGTGAAGGCAGCATGCGCTACCAGCTTATCATCGAAGGCAAGCGTAGTATTATTTTCCATTACCCGATCTATACCTCCCACTTCTATGACTCGGCTAAGTTTCCTACGTGGATTAAGGGTGTCTTTCTTGTAACTGTAGCGGTTACTCGTTAGATAATGCTTGCCATTGGGTGCCACCGTGTAGGCTACATCCGAGTACTCGGAGTTGATGGAAGCGCCCATGTGTGCAATCTCGCCCTCGTCCACCATCGCTTCTAGTGCCCAATTGGCATCCTGGATATTCCGGTTGGCAATCCCTCGAAGCTTAGCTTCAGCGTTTGGCTGTTCTGCCAAAAACTGCTCATAATAGGCTACAGCCTGATCGTAAGCCCCCAAATGCTGATAGACAGTTCCCAAATGGAATTTATACAATGGATAGCTAGCCGCTTCTGGTAAAGTAGCCAACTTCAAAAAGGCCTCTTGCGCTACGCGATAGCCTCTGATATTAAGAGCGGACTCACCTAGCTTGTAAAGCATTTCCGGCTCGTCCGAATGCCCAGCATACTCTCCAGCGATTTTGTAGTACTGGTAGGCACTGAAGTAATCGTTTTGTGCCACAGCAGCGTCTCCAGCCGCCATATACCCGGTATAGGACTGTCGCTGCGCCACCAAAAATTGGCTGCTGACTATTAGCAGTAAAAGGAGGATTAACTTCTTCATATTTTAATGTGGTTCTTGGGATGATTTAAAGTAGCGTACAAGTTCGGAAAGCTGGCAGCTTTGGCGTATTACGAATCAAATACCGCAAAGACAGTTCCAAACCACCTCTGTTTTCAGTGGCAATATCGAATCTACTGACGTTGAAGTCGTAGTTGAGCCCTAGCTCAATATTGTTAATGCCCAGTTCGAAGGTGGGCCACCAAGCATCTTGAATTTCGTTTCTACGCATTCCCGCACCTAGCATGAAGTTGAATTGCTTGCCTAGCTTATTGCTTAGATGAAAGCGAAGCCCCCCCATCAGCACTAACTCCTCGTAAGCATCGCCTTGTGTTTGATACGTTGCCGCTGCTACCACGTCTAATGGACTCGCAACTTGCAGCGTACCGGTAGCATAAGGACTTAAGCGACGCTCTAAAGGCACTTTTATACCAGCGATGAACGATTGATCGGGCGTCGTTAAGTGATGTAGTGCAACCCCCACATCGAGTTTACTGCGGCGATCGTTCCGAAATACCAAGTTGGAAGTCTGCTTAGATTGAAGCCGTAAATTAATGCCGGCAGCAAAATCGGGAAACAAATTACTCGTTGTGCCAAAATTCTCTCCAGTGGGTAGTGCAAAATTAGGCACCCCGCCTCCCGTATCAAATTGGCTATCAAAACGGAGGTTGTCGGTTCGGAAACTACGTTGTACTAAACCAGCTTGCCCACCCAATGATAGGTAAATACGATCTGAAAGCTTTTGCGTGTAGGACAAATTAAGGTCTATATCACCCCAAGCCAAACGACTGTCTCCTGCTCGATCATAATTTAGAGCCAGCCCAGCCGAGAAAAAGCCCGACTTATCCGTCCGACGATAAAATTTCTTGTCAAATGCTACCGTAAAGGTCTTGTAATCTACCGGCACATCCGCCCACTGCGATTTATAATTGGCCGCCAAACGAGCGTCTCCATTGTAAACACCCGTCAAAGCAGGGTTCAAATGCATCGGAGCGTGATAGAACTGCGAGTAGTGAAAGTCCTGCGCGCTCAAGTAAACACCGCTGCACAACAGCACAGCCAGCATTAATAGGTTACATAAATTTTTCATCATACGTCTTTGGGTGGTTGTGATGATCATAACAAAATATTGCACCAGTCGTCTCAATTGAGCACTCTGTTTAGTATTCAATTTGACGACTCAGTTATTGGTTCCCGTATGCAAACGGCCTATTCTCAATATTATCTTAGGGAAAATATAAGGAATCTTGCTAACTCTCAAGCTCTATTTCTTATCTTGTGTACATTATATCTTGTGCACGGGGCAAATCTACTACTTTTTTTTTATATACCAAACTATCCGCTTCTTTTATTTATACTACCGTTTTCTAAATACATCACGCGAAATGAAAAAAA
>DAINNZ010000110.1:0-13395 GCA_036735605.1 Lewinella sp.
AAGGAAACATCAATGGCGTCACTCAAACGAGCATCCAGTTTACCGGTTATGTCGATCTGAGAACGTTCCTCGAACGGGCGTATCTGCAACGCATCCACATCGTCGTTTGTGAGCAATTCGGCGGCTACAATGGGCTGTCCCCTAGATACAATTAAGGGGTTAGCCTCAATCTCGCGTAGCTTATCCTCCTTAATTCGGAAAATAGAAACCGCAGAAGGGTCGTCATCGGTGGCCTGTGTAAAACGGCCGGCAAGACGGAAACCTAGAATAGACTGCCCATCTTTATTTTTGAAAATGGGGCCATTCGCATTGAAACCAATAAGATTTTGACCATAATCCTGTAAAGGTTCGGTCGTCTCCGCTTCAATGCCACCAGAAAACTGGCTGGATGGGCCTTTAGTAGTGATGGAGATTACCCCACCCGAAACGTCGCCATAACGCGCCTCAATACCCCCAGTAATAACTTGAAGCTGGTCGATTTCAGATTCCTGTACCAAATTGCCTTGTACGCGGATACCATCCACATAGTAATCCGTTGCATTCGACCGCGACCCCCGAATGTTAAGTGCCCCGCCTTCATCGGCAGAAGCCAAACCTGCCGAGGTGGCAGCAATGGCGTTGATACTCCGCGTCGGTAAGTTCCGTATCTCTTCGGAGGTAATGGTTCTTCCTTGGGTAGTGTTATCTTGCTCAACGAGGGGCACTTTGTAGTCAACCACCACAATTTCCCCGAGCACTACCCCCGCAGAAAGGGACACATCCGCTACATTCGTCTTGCCTGCATTCACCTGTACCCCATTAAGGCGCTGGGTAGCATAGCCCGTGAAGGTAACGACTAAGTCGTAGGTGCCAGGGTCGATACTAGCGAAGAAGTAGTTGCCGTCTAAATCCGTATTCGTTCCCTGTACAAAGACACCGCCTCTTTCCAGAGAAACAGCAGCAAAGGGTAACGGATCGTCATTGTTGTCGCCGTCCACCACTTTACCAGTGAGTGCCGTCTGAGCAAAGACGGCGAATGAACAGAGCAAAAAAGTAAAAAGTAGTAATATTCTTTTCATACAAGGCAGTTTAATCCCTTTCAATTCACAAATATCTAACATAGCAAGCAACCCCCAAAACGTAAAGTCCTCACCAGTAAGACAGCCGACATAAAAACAGCCTATGAAGCCTAAGGCACTAACAGAACAGTCTTTAGCCGTGGCGAAATTCGTTAAATATTTGTTAATGCCCTAATATTTTGGCTAGTAAACGCAAATTTTCATAACGCTATCCGTCTATATTACCCTATAAAGGCTTGGAAACCAAGCTAAACGCCTTCTTAAAAAAATATAGCCTTCTGTTGTCAAAACAAGCATTCACGACCGCTTAGCAAGTCAAGCGGCCAGTATAGCAAGCTCTAAGTCTAGCCATCGCGGCACGGAACTGCCCCCTTAAAAGCCCTTGCGCAATGAAATGACCCTTGCCCCTGCCTTGGCCAAAAAAAGTAGATCAAGTTGATGGATAGCGATGGCCAATGGCGGAACTTGTGCACGCAAGCCAACATCTATGCCTATCTTTACGGCACGAAAAAAGCCTTGATTATGTATCTAATAACGGGAGCGGCAGGTTTTATAGGGAGTTGCTTGGTGCAATATCTCAACGAACAAGGTATAGATGATTTGCTACTAGTAGATGATTTTGTGCAGTACGAAGACAAAACACCGAACTTCTTACCCAAAAAATACCAGCAAAAGCTTGAACGTACTACCTTACTAAAACAACTTTCGCAAGATAGCCTTCCTCCTCTGAAAGCCGTTTTTCACCTCGGCGCGAGAACCGACACGACGGAAACCGACTGGGCTATCTTTGAAGAGTTGAACCTTACCTACTCAAAAGCCCTCTATCACTACTGTTGCCAACGGCAGATTCCCCTCATCTACGCCAGCAGTGCGGCTACCTATGGAGATGGAAAGCTAGGCTACAGCGATCAGCATGCACTAGTAGCGCAATTGCAACCACTCAATCCTTATGGCCGGAGTAAAAACGACTTCGACCGTTGGGTACTCACGCAAAACACCCAGCCACCAGCTTGGTATGGCCTTAAGTTTTTTAACGTCTATGGCCCCAATGAATACCATAAGGGCCGTATGGCTAGCGTGATCTTCCACACCTTCCGCCAGATTAAAGCCAAAGGTTACATGCAGCTTTTCAGAAGCCATCGTAGTGAGGTGGCCGACGGCGAACAACAGCGCGATTTTGTCTATGTCAAGGATCTCTGCCAAGTAATGTACTGGCTAGCAACCGAGCAGCCCAGCGAGCACGGGCTATACAATATGGGCACCGGCCAAGCGCGCACTTTCCTAGATTTGGCTAGACTCACTTTTTTAGCGCAAGAGCTATCACCCGATATTCGCTTCGTAGATACACCGCTCGATATCCGACATACTTACCAATATTTTACCGAAGCGGATATGACTAAGCTCCGCGTGGCCGGCTACACCGCCCCTTTTCATAGCTTAGAAGAAGGCGTGAAAGAGTATGTACAAACCTACCTACTGAAAGATGCCTATTGGTAAGTACTCGGACCTAGCGCTTCTTCTTATTGCTAACCTGAAATTTGACGGTCTTGTAATACCGCCCATCACTCACGCGGCAAAAATAGACACCGCTAGGTAAATGGCCCACCGCTAGCACGTAGTCGGCCTGTCCGCCCTCTTGTTTACCCAGCCAAAGCCGCCGGCCATCGGTAGTGAAAATTTCCATTTCCCATTTTTGCTGCCCTTGGTTCGGGAAATTAAATAGCTGCAAACGCCCTGCTTCATAATAAGCACTGATTGCTTGCTGCTGCCAACTAGGCGCCAAGGTGCTGGGCGTTTCGGGCACTAACTGGACGTGCAAAACATTCGGCATATCATCGGCTACGGCATAAGTAATGTGCTTAGGCTGGTAGCCCACTGCCTGAAAAACGAAGGGATAAGTCCCTGCCTTTAAGTAGCGATGATAGCGCCCCGTTGGCAGCTTAGAAAAGATGTCCGACTGCTGTTTATCGTGGCCGGGAATAAGGATATTGGCCTCGAGAGGAGCGCCCGTGATGGAGTCCGTTACGATCCCCCTAAGCCCATAGCTTGCTTGGCGGATGAATGCCAAAATCGGCTCATGTGTATATTCCCAAAGAGCCTGAAACTGGCTAGAGGGGTGTAGCTTAATCCGGCTGATTTCCAGCGTAACTTCGCGGCTGCGGTGAAAATAGGTGGTGTAGTCTTGGCGCCCACCAGCCACAGGGTACCAAGCATAGCCATTGGTGATGCCATCACTCAGATCGGTAAAGAAGCCATTATTGCCCGCTCTATGCTGGCAGGCATCGGCAAATTGGCGGCCAATATACTTCCACCAGGCATCGTCGGCATGTTTCATGGAATAGGTATCCCAGGGGTAGTTGAAGACCTCTGCCCCACCGTGGAAGTTCATGGCTAGATCAAAAGAAACATTTTGCGCTAGCGCCATAAACAGCTGTGTTTCGGCTTGATAAGGCTGCCCGTCAGGGTGCAGACCGTCATCCGGATCGGGGAAGTTGCGGTTCAAATCAACGCCATTGCGATTGAACCGGCGGGCATCGGCCACGGTTTCATCGCTCGTCCAGTAGGCGCCATCTGGGTTGGCTAAAGGGTTGATCCAGATTTCTGTGCCATTTACCAAAGCCGTTAGTTCGGCATCCGAGCCATAATTACAGAGCAGATGACTAATGAGCCGAAGGGTCACATGATAGCCTCCTAGCTCGTCGCCATGCATGCTAGAGCTGAGAAAAACCTTGGGTTCGTCTTCCTCTTCGTCGGGCAAGTCGGTAATTTCTAAGGCGAGCAGGCGATGACCAGAAGGTAAGGTGCCAACCAAGTGCAACCGACTAATATCGGGATAAGCGGCGGCAAAATCGCTCATCAGTTGCTCATATAAGCCGTAGGTTGGGTAGCCATCTAAGGGGATGGAACAGTCGCTATCACCCTTTTGTAGCGCCCATTGCCCCTGGGTCACCATGTTAATTTGCGGAGCAGCAGTCTCTACGACTTGATAAGCCACCCCTTTTTGCCGCAGCCGTCGCAACAGCCTTTCATCCGCATAAAAATAAGAAGTTTCGCCATCACTCCCATGATCGAGGTCGTAACCCGCAGCACGTATCCAAGCATTCGCTTCGCTGCTCACAGCAATACGCGGGCAGTCTAGTAAGCCTTGCGCTTGTAAGCCCATCATCGGCACCGCGGCACCTAGGAACAAAACAATGTATAGTGTGCGTAGCGATTGGCAAATTTTCATGAATCCAGCTTTACGATTGAACGATCGGTGGCTTTTAAAAGGACAGTCTTGCGCAAAAAAGTGCCGCTTGCCCCTGCGCTGGCCGCCTAGAACTTATTCGATCTACATACATGATAGTAGCTTAAACCGCAATTAAGCGTAAATGTAATGGAATCTATCTGTATGTTGGCTAACGCAGGGGCAAAAAAAATCTTGTAGCGCAAGCCTTCCGACCAAATCAGCCACGAGGGGGCACTAAGCTAGCCGCATATAGCAGCAAGCGATACGCCCAAACGGAAAGACAAACGGCTAGGCAAATAGCCCCAAGGAAGAACTATTTCGCGCTTAGCCGCTTGCAGATCGCCGAAGCGAAAGAGAGGTGGCAAGCCTGTAAAAACTTGCCCATAAGTTGGGGTAGATAGCCTCTCAGGCAATAGAAACACTACTTTCGTCGATTTTGTTGCTTTTTCTATTCGCAATACTGTAACTTTGCGGCATGATACTAGATTTAATTTGCCTCATTTTTGTGGCTTACGGCTTTTGGGTGGGTTACAGCAAAGGAATCATCTCCACGGTGCTTAGCATCGCTTCTTACTTTTTCGGGGTCTTAGCAGCCATGAAGTTTGGGCCGGTTATGGCCGATATCTTGAGCGATATTTTCAAAACAACCGAGAGTTGGCAAGGCGGTATTTTCATCCTAGGTGTTATCCTCACCTTTTTCCTTACCCTTGTGTTGTTTAGGCTCTTAGCAAAAGGGCTTACAGGCGTGCTGGAATCGGTGAACGTGAATTTTATTAACCAAATTCTGGGTGGTATCCTTTCTGGTTTTTTCTTTGCTTTCGTATTCTCTGGCTTGGTGCTCTTTGGCGATCAAGCGCGAATTGTTTCCGACGAAGCCAAGGCGCAATCTATCACTTATAATTTGCTCAAGCCACTGCCCCAGTTTGTTTGGAAACAGGGAAAAGCGCTACTGCCTGTCTTTAAAGACTTCTACGATCAGGCGGCAGATGCGATGGATAAGCTACGCGACAATGTGGACAAAGACGAGTCGGATACCATCTTCAATCTTGAGTAGCGTTGCGGATGCTAGCGCCACACTTCCTTAAGCACTTTCAAACTATTGACCTCGTGCATCCCTTCAATGTGAAGCCGATAGTATTGCAGTAGGTCGTCAAGCAGTAGCAGCCTCGCCTGCTTAGGGATCTGTAAAAGGTGCTGCTGCTCCCGGTTTAAGTGCAACAACTCATGTAACCAAGCGCTGCGCTCTTCGGTGATATAAGCGGTGTGCGCTGGTAAATCCCGCACGAACTGCCCTTCTTGTAGATCGAAAATAGGACTTGCTGCGCAGTAGTAGCCCGCAGGCAGAATTCCCAAGTAGGTGCTTAGCTCTAGTAAATATTGCAGCGGGTAATTGGCCAAAGAGTTAGGGCTCTCGTCTAAAAACACGATACTACTAAAAAGGAAATCGAAGAGTGCCTGATTTTCCTCCCGCTCTCGTACGCTTTTACGCGCCACCTCCATCAAGAATAGCCCTAAGCTGCCCCGCACCATATCGAAGGGAATTTGCCGAAATACTTTAGCTGCACGAATTTCCTTGAGCCGGTTGAGGTCTCGGTCTTCGCGATCGTAAGCTACAATCTCAACAAGGCTCATCACTTGGAATAGAGCGGCTGCTATGCGCGACTTTCGCTGCCGCACTCCTCCTACGATGTATTTTCGCAAGCCTTTCTGCTCGGTATAGGCTTCCACGATTAAGCTCGATTCGCCATACTTCATCGCTTTGAAAATAATGGCTCGGCTAGTGATCATTTTTTCTACTTGGCTTATTTTCCTAAATCCAGCAAATTCACGAGCAAGCGATACGCCCCTGGCACCCCAGCGGGCAATTCGCGAAAGAAGCTATAGCCTGTGTAAACATAGTTGCCCTTACCATATTTAGCCACCAAGAGGCCACCGTCTAAAGGCGGCTCCCCTGGGTCGTTGGAACTAATGAGCGGGGTATATTGTTCGCTCCAGTTGTTAGGGAAATACAAGCCCCGCTCCTGCACCCAGCCCTCGAAATCGGCAGCCGTGATCTTGTTGGGCGTATTGAGCGCTGGGTGATCTGGTGCTAGCAAGCGTACCTCGGCTTCTTCTACCGTTACCCGATCGCTACTGATCTGCATCGGGTAAGGGCCTACCTCCGTCATAGGTATTTTAAGGCCTCTACTCGTGTTATATTGTATCACTAAATTGCCTCCCTCCTTTACATAAGCTAGTAGTTTAGGATGGTAATTCGGCATCTTATCTAGCGTATTATAAGCCCGCACGCCAACTAGGATAGCATCAAAGCGGCTTAGATCACCTCCCACGAAGTCTTTATCTTCCAAGAGCGTAACGTTATAACCAATGTTGCGCAAAGCCTGTGGAATATCATCCCCTGCCCCCATCAGATACCCTATTTCTTGCCCCTTACGCTGTAAATTAAGCTTAGATACGGCTACGGTGGCATCTAAATCCGCTAATTGCAGCGGAATATAGTCGTGGCTAATCTTTGCTAGTTTACGACTATACGACTGCCCATCTACCGTAGCAATAGGCTTCAATTGGCCTTGTGATTGCGCCTTGGGCGGAGTGATGGAAAAAGTAAAAACCTCTTCCTGTCCAGCGCGTTCTAGTTGAAAATCTTGACTACTAGGCTGGCAAAGCCAACCTTCCGGTAAAGCTAGCTGAAGCTGGCCACTAATAGCCGCCCGGCCAGCTGTTATTTTTACTTGCACCGGAACCCCTTCGCTGCCCGTAAATAGGTAGCTACTCTCGCTCATCTCCACATAGACTGGATGAATAATCTCGAAAGGCTGCTGCTGCTCGCCCATCACAGGATCGTTGTATTTCCAGCGCAGCGGCACACTTAGGCTGATGATTTCTTGCTGCCCTTGATCCAGCATAAGCCCGATATCAAAAGTGCAATAGAGCGGATCAGGGCTCTCTCCCCTACCCGCTAGCTTTTCATCCGAAATGGCATACATCCCTAAAGTGCCAGCCTGCTGTAGCCAGTAGGGGCCGGAAGTAGGAAAGTTGGCAGGCAAAGCCACTTCAAATGAAGAAAGCCAAGGCTGCGCCTTTGCCAACACGGTATCTAAGCGCTGTTGATGATTAACCAAAGTGACGGGACTGAGCAGCGTTCGTAGTAAGCGAACCGGATAATTACTTCGGTTGGTAGCTTCTAGCTTAACAGCTAAGATACTACCTGGGGTAAGGCTATTTTCTTCCGTGCTAGCCGATAGGTACAAGCCCATACAATCAGCAATGATCTGCGCAATTTCGCCTGCCTTGATCTTCGTCCAGTAAGAAGGTGGCATAGATTGGATGCGCCGATAAACCGCCAGTAGATCTGCCACCGAAGCCGAAGGGTCTTGGTGGTTAAACCGAGCTTCAATTTGTGCTAAGGCAGCCCCGATGGCTTGGCCACCAGCAACCCGATTCCAACTGATATCGATACCCTCGAAAGGGTTACCGTCTGCGCCTTTAGTATCCCCGCCAAGGAGTTCTAAGTCTTCCCAGCTCTCTGCTCGGCTACCAGTGGAGCCGAATCCTTGGCTGCGGTGCTGGCTACGGCTGCGGGCAGCTATTTCTGGGATGCTCTCACCGAGTAGTGGCAAATAGGTGCCCACATCTACTTTAATGACATTATCCTGCACAATATGGTCAGCTAAATCACGGCGCCAAGTATAGGCATTCCAATAAATTCTACTAGGTGCCCAAGGCGATAGTTCGCCCAGCTGCTCGGGGAAGGCAGTAGGGTCTCCTGCTAGCCGAAAAGCTTCCATACCTAGTATAGCTGAAGCCGTATGATGCCCATGAGTAGTGCCTGGTTTGCGCGGATCAAAGCGAAGCACTATCACATCAGGCCGCCACTGCCGAATCACCTTCACTACATCCGCCAACACCTGCTGCTTATCCCAGATGCGAAAGGTCTCGTCGGGGTGCTTACTGAAACCAAAATCGTTGGCTCTACTAAAAAATTGTGTTCCGCCATCAATGCGCCGCGCAGCTAATAGCTCTTGGGTGCGCGTTAAGCCTAGCAGCTCGCGGATGTCGCTGGCTATCAAATTTTGTCCACCATCTCCTCTGGTAAGAGAAAGATAAGCTGTTTCCACCTTCGTAACATTCGCAAAATGAGCGATTAGTCGCGTATTCTCATCATCAGGGTGAGCCGCTAAATAAAGGGCAGAGCCTAATACTTGGGCTTTCTGAATCGCCGTTTGAATTTCCCCAGCCGTAGCCCGAGCAGGTAGTTGAGCAAGCAAATAAGTTTGGCTAACGCAGGCGCAAAGCAGTACTAAAAGGCGCAAATGTTTCTTCACGGTAGATGGTTTTACAAAAACAAAACTAGCTAGCCGGCCTAAGCCCCCCCCAGCCCCCACTAGCAGTAGGGGTAACAAAGGTAGGGAAGGAATAGTTTTTTTGGTTTAATTCCACACCAATTTAACTGCAAGCCCAATAAAAAGCTCCTGATCTTAGAATCAATCGCCAAACGATCAACATTATTCAGTCATTGACTGCCACTATCTCCTAAACGAACACTAGGATCAATAGCCACTTTTTACTTGAAAAGCAAAGCTTCCCTACTGGTACTTTATCGGCTTTAGTAAGTACTCGGACACCTAAGTAAGAAAGACCAAGGTAAAGAAGGATAAAACTAGGGTATTCCTTACATGAAAGTAGAAAATATGGCTGCAAAATTGCTGTTCGTACCTACACCCGGACACATAAAATCAAGTGGATCTAAGCGCTAGTGATTTACTGATAAAAAAAACTGTACTTAAAACAACAACAGCCCCAAGCACAGGCTTGGGGCTGTTGAAAAGCTAGTAAAACGAAAGACTACTAGTAGCCTGGGTTTTGCGTGAGGTTACGGTTAGCATTCAGCTGTGGCTGTGGGATGGGGAACACCTCTTTGTCTGGGCTAGAGACTGGTTTCTCCCACCAAGGGCTGCCGTAGCGACCGAAGCGAATCAAATCCGAACGACGATGGCCTTCAAAGAACAACTCACGACCGCGCTCTGCCAATAAATTATCAGCAGAAAGGCTAGTGAAATTGCTATTAGAGTTACCATAAGCCCGCTCGCGCACCATATTCACTAACATGAGTGCTTCTGGGTTGCTAGGGTTGTCGCGCCACAATGCCTCTGCACGGTTCAATAGTGCTTCGGAATAACGAATGAGCGGGAAGTCATTGGAGATCGTGTTCGGGCTACCTTGACGGAAACGGAACTTGTAAATCCGTGCACCGCCCTGTCTGTAAGCACCTGGCTCCAATTCGTTGATTTCGGGTGTAAAGACGATCGCAGGGCCATCGGGGTCATCGGCGGTACCATCTAGAATCGGCGTCACACCATCGGCGGCGAACTGAGGGCCTGCCAAGAAGTTACCCGACACGCTAGCGTCGCCATACACGCCTTTACGTTTATCGGCATCATCATAGCTCTCGTAGAACTCTTGCAACGTGGTGTAACCATTCCAAGGCTGATCCTGTAGATTAAAAGTAGCTTGGCTGCTGTAGTGTAGTGTCATTTGCGGAAGGTTAAAGCCTTGGGCATTAATCTCATCGTAAGGAATCACAAGGATGTTCTCGGCGGTTCCCCTCAAGCCATTATCATTATCCGGGCCGAAATTAGCGTGGTAGTCGTCTAACAAACGATGTGGGCCGCCTATTACGTTACCTGCTGCTGCCGCAGCATCCGCGTTGCGAGCAGTGCCCGTGAAACGCTCTGCGTTCAACAGTACGCGGCTTAGCAAGGTTTGCGCGCCATAGTAATTGAAACGAGCATAAATAGGTTCACGAGATAGTGATGCAGAAGCTTCCTGAAGTTCAGCAACAATGAAGTTAAATACCTCTGCTTGTGGGGTACGACTTGGCTCGGTATCGATAGTTTCTTCGGCACCCGTAACCAAAGGAACGTCGCCGAAGGCATCAATCAACCAGAAGTAGAACAAAGCACGAAGTGCGCGCATTTCTGCAGCGAAAGCTGCCCGTTGCTGCTCATTCAAAGCCGCCTGACCGGCAGGACCGTTAATAAGCTGAATAACAGAGTTACACTGCAAAGCCCCTCTGTACAAAAAGAGCCAAGAACCATTCAAATGTGGTTCGTTAGCGTCATACTGATGGCGGTGCTGCCGCAACCAAATGCCTCCATCGAACCAGTCAGAACCCTTTTGCGGGATCGCAGCCTCATCAGAAGCTACCTCAATAGAAGACATGTAGCCGCCATGGTTCTGAAAGCCATACAAATTGGTGTAGGCGGATGCGAAAGCCGCGATAATATCTCCTTCACTTGCCGGAAAGTTAGCAGGTGTAAGATCGCTAAAGACCTCCGGCTCCAAATCCGTACAGGAATTGAAAGGAATGGCCAATAGTGCTACAAAAAGCAGCCCAGCTATCGACCTTAGTTTAAAAGAAAGATTCATATTTCAATTTTTTTTTGTTTACCAATACACATTAAAATCCGACATTTACGCCAAACGTAATTGTTCTTGTCCGGAAATAGGTATTTCTGCGGTCAATCCCGTTTACCAAAGGATTGCCTGCGTCGCCATAACGTACGCTAGGATCTACCCCACTATAATTAGTGATATAGAACAAGTTTTGCCCCGCAGCATATACCCGTACGTTGCGAATACCAGAATTTCCGCCTACATTGAAGCTGTAACCTAACTGCGCATTATCCAAAACCAAGAAAGATGCATCTTCGATAAAGTAATCAGACATTTGCGGAGCCCCCAAAATACCTTCTTGGAAACGATCTGAAATAATGAGATTATCGATACTGCGAGTAGCTAAATTACCTTGCTGTCCGTAAAAGTTAGCTGGCATATTCGCTAGGTCGTGGCCAAAATCACCCCGGAAGAAGAAGCTGAAGTCAGCTTTTCCAAAACGGAAATTGTTTTGAATACCTAAAGAAAAATCAGGTAAACCATTACCCGATAACACCTTATCTTCGTTAGATATTACTCCATCACCATTTTGATCAATATAGACCCAACGTCCTTCCCGACGAGAAGCCTCTAAATCCACTTGGCGAGTCCATAGATTACCTAATTCCTCCCCAATAGCTACTTGAGTCAAAGGATCACCGTTTTGTCCAGGAGAGCCTGGCGTAGAACTTTCAATGATCAAGCGACCACCATCTCCAAAGTTAAAATCGGGAATCTTATCATTCTGAATCAATTCTGTATTGAACGTAGAGAATACGATATTAGGCTCCCAGCTAAAATTACTAGAATTGCCTACCTTATATCCCAAAGATAGTTCAATACCATTGTTAACCAAATCTACATTATTCAAGTTTGCAGACACGAAAGGAAACAAGAAAGACGGTGTTGCAACTTGAGCAGGGAATAAAAGATTTCTGACTGTACGTGTGTAATAATCGATAGCACCCGTAAGACGATAGTCGAATAACCCAAAATCAAGACCTACATTAAACTCTCCTTTCTTTTCAAAGCGAAGCCCTTCGTTAGCATTTCTTAAAGGACCTATTGAAGGAATATAGCTGCCGTTGATAGGGAACAAACCGCCAATACCAAATGATTGCAGATATTCATAATCTTGCAAAGGAATAGACCCTGTAATACCATAACCAGCGCGTAATTTCAAGTTATCGAAGCCAGAAATATCAAGTGCTTTTGCCAAATCGGCACTAGCAGAGATAGCAGGAAAAATATCCCACTTGTTTTCAGGGCCGTTCCGGCTCGTACCATCCCGACGAATAGAAGCCGTGACGTTGTAAATATCACCAATATTGAAACGCGCACGGCCGAAGAAGCCAATTACGCGATAATTACTTTGGTAACTAAAAAGATTCAACTGCCCAGTAAGACGATCATTCAGTACACCCAAGTTGTTGAAACCGAAAGCATCGGAAGGCAAACCACGACCTGAAGCACCGAAGCCATCGAAAGACAATTTTTGCCAAGAGTAGCCACCTAATAACTCCAACTTGTTTTTGCCGAACTTAAGATTGTAAACGCCCGTTACTTCAAAAAGATCGTTTCGGTTGTTATCGACCCGGCGCTCTGCCGTACCTTTGAAGGCATCTGCGCCAGCAGCATTACCACCAAAACGAGAGGTTCGAGAGGCAAAACGATTGAACACATTATTACCTGCTATACGAGAGTACTTAGCGTTAAGCGTGAAATTGTCCGTTACTTTTAAGCTAGCATTCAAGCTAGTCAGTAGGTCTTGTAATATACCACTTCCTTGATCCGTTTTGGCAACAGCTACCGGGTTGAAATAGTCGAAGTTATCAATTTCAAAATAGCCGCCATAAATCGCATTGCTGTTATCTCGTATAATCTGGGGTACATTAGCTCCTGGATCATCTACGCGTACAGGTGCCGTTGGATTATAAGTTACCGCATAGCGGAAAGCATTTTCATTGAAGTATAGCGAACTACGATCATTAGCTGAGACGTTTAAGTCAAGCGTCAAGCGATCATTCAGTGCTTTTTGCTGGACGTTTAAGCGGCCATTGAGCTGCTTAAAACCATCGTTTTCCACTCCAACCCCTTGAATATCCCGATAGTTAACAGAAGCGCGATAGGTTGTTTTTGCCGAGCCTCCAGAATAACTCAGGTTATGAACATGGCTTACCCCTGTACGAGTAACCTCATCAATCCAGCGCGTATTTGCACCATAGTTGTTCGCAGTAGCCACACTTGCCCCCACAGTTGCCTCCACCAAACGAAGGTACTCGGGCGCATCGGCGACTTCCTGTGATCTGGCTACTTGATCGAAAGCTACGTAAGTACGGTAATCAAACTGGCCTTGGCCATCACGACCCGACTTCGTGGTCACCAAAATCACCCCCGCAGAGGCTTGGATACCATAAATAGCCGCCGCAGAACCGTCTTTCAATACATCAATAGATTCAATATCGTTGGGATCCACCAGATTCAAGTCAGCTCCTACTACCCCATCGATGATAATCAAAGGAGAGTTATTGGCACCAAAAGAAGAAAGGCCCCGCAAACGAATAGTAGCCCCCCCGTTCGGGTTGCCACCTACACGGGAAATATTCAAACCAGCCACCTTACCCTGAATCAACTGGGTGGGGTCGTTGATGTTACCGACGTTGAAGTCTTCGG
>DAINNZ010000111.1:0-6539 GCA_036735605.1 Lewinella sp.
TGTTCACTGAGCTGCTGCAGTCCATGGTGAACAAAATGCTTGAAGGCGAGGTAGAGGATTTTTTAGATACGCAGCGAGCCTCAGGCGGTCAGAACAAGCGGAATGGCTACACGGCTAAGCAGATTAACTCCTCGGTTGGGCCTTTATCCATTCGCACGCCTCGAGATCGTAATTCGGATTTTGAGCCAGAGTTGATTGGCAAAAGACAACACGAGCTCTCGAGTGGCATAGACGAGCAAATTATTGCCTTGTATGCCCAAGGCAATTCGGTGGAGGATGTAAGACGGTTAGTATCCAAGTTGTATGGTTTGAATACTTAAACAGCTAAATAGAAAGAACCTTCCTTCAAACGTATTCCTCAGAGGTTGTATCTTTGTTTCTCCGTACGTCGAGCTACCTAAGAAACATATTAAAGGATATGTAAACGGATTTTGTATTTGCGCGCGCACAGCGTGCGTGCGCGTACAAAATTGGCTCACATATCCTCTATTAAATGAAGTATTTTTTTCACCACCTTGCTTGCTGCTTTTTGCTCGCTACCTTTTTTTCTAATCCCTCCGCCTTATACGCGCAAACAGAGCGAGATGAAGGTGCCCTGATCAGCACGGAAAAGGGCTTTTCGGTGAAGGAGGACGATTCCTTCCTGCTAAATATCCGATTCAGGATGCAAAACCGTATCGGGCTTCGTAGCCGATCAACAGAAGACTGGACGGTGGATGAAATTGAAGCTCGTATTCGTCGTCTTCGCCTACGTTTTGATGGTTTTGTAGGCAACCAAGCACTGAGATATTACCTACAGCTGTCTTTTTCCCGATCGGATTTAGATTTCGATAATAGCGGGGAATCGCGGATTGTGCGGGATGCTATGGTTTATTATCATTTCAATCCTCGCTTTTATATTGGGCTGGGGCAATCGAAACTACCGGGCAATCGGCAGCGGGTAACTTCTTCCGGTAATATACAACTTGCCGATCGGTCGCTTGCCAACAACCAATTTACAATCGATCGAGACTTTGGCTGCTTTGCTTACTATACAGCCGCACTCGGCTCAGGGGTTTACTACCTCAAAGGAGCGCTTTCTACGGGCGAGGGACGCAATGTTAACCGAACCGATGGCGGTCTTGCTTATACATTGCGTTCCGAGTGGCTTCCGATGGGCGCTTTTACAGACGGTGGCGATTATTCGGAGGGGGATTTGGTTTTCGAGCAGCAGCCTAGGCTATCGCTAGCAGCCACCTATAGCTACAATGCCAGAACGACCAACGCCGGTGGTCAAATTGGGCATCCACTCGCAGAAGCCGTCAATTTGCGTAGTTGGGTGGTGGATGCAGCTTTTAAATATCGGGGTCATGCTTGCTTAGCCGAGTTCTTTTATCGCTCGGCTAATAAAGCGCAAGCACTCACGCCCTCAGCTAGCTTGGTGGATATTCCGGCCGGTACGGCTTGGAATACACAATATAGCTATACTTGGCAGCGCAGTTGGGAGGGTATTTTTCGCTATAGCCGCGTCAACCGTACCGATCTAGCAGCTTTACGACAGCAGGAGGAGCTTCGTTTGGGGCTCAATCGCTACCTCAATGGCCACCGTATTAAGCTACAAACGCATCTTGGCTACCAGCGGGCTTTTGATGAGCAGGCTAGCCGTGCCTGGTGGGTGGCTATGTTTCAAGTAGAGTTCGGGATTTGATGCCTTTTTCAACTATTTGATCCCTTTTTCAATCGCCACCACAAAATCGGCTCGCCAGTTTTTCCCTGCTTTGTTAAGCCAGCCTTTTGCCAAGCGCACCGAGCCTTGGGGAGTAAGGTGAGTGAGTAAGGGAATGGCCGCAGGCAAATATACGACGTTTTGTAGCTGCCAATGAGGGGGCAAGCTGCTAGCTAGTGCCTGGGCAGTGGTAGCGTAAATAGGAAAGGAACGCCCCAACGATCGTTTTTTGGGCAGTAAGGCGCCTAGCCAGCGGTGTAGCCCTTGGCGCAGCCGATAGTCCCAGCTCTGTGCGTGGGTGTAGCTGATAATGACCCGACCGCCAGGCACTAGCAACTGGTCAATCGCTTGATAAAAAGCGGGGAGATCAGCGGCAGGGTAATAAGTAGTGAGGCCTAAGGCGATTAAGGTATCTACGCTCGCCGGTGGCGTACGTTGGGCAAAGGCTTCCAAAGTGGTGGTTTGCTGCTGAGTAGGGGGGATGCGGCTCAGTGCTAGCATAGCCGGACTAATATCGATTCCTAGATAGTCCCTTGTTGGTTGCCTACCGACTAAGTAGTCATATACCACCCCATCGCCGCAGCCTACATCTAAAAGCCGGCCAGGCATCTCAGGCAATAAAGCCATTGCAATGGCTAGCCGCTGCGCAAAGTAGTAAGTGCGAAAGTCGCGGGGATGCTGGCTATATCGTTGAGCCGCGCCTTCAAAGAAAGCCTTTACCTTTTCGTAATGCTCTGGCAGTGGTGGGGTGGAAGGAGCCATATTTATTGGGCTAGACTTTCTTGAATTCGTTCAATCAGTGCTTGGCTCACGGCCGTAGCACCAAATTGAGCTTCTGCGAGGGCACGGCTTTCGTGCCCCATGGCCGCTAGCGTATCGGGAGCCACCGCATATAAGTCTGCCAGCGCATCCATTAGCTCAGTGGTTGATCGGGGGGCTACTAGGCTGCCGTTTGTAGCGGTTTCGTTAACGAGTTCGCGGCAGCCAGGCACGTCTGAGACTAAAACAGGCCGCCCACAAGCGAGGGCTTCTGCGCCCGCCCGCGATAAACCTTCTCGGTAGCTCGGTAAGACAAACAGATGATGGCTGTGAAAAAAAGGCCGCACGTCTTCCACCGGTCCTGTAAAGTAGATAGGGGCATCACTCGCGGCTAGTGGCTTCCCACATTCGCATTCAGCCGCTTGTTGTGGTGGCGGCAGCTGGCCTTTATGGCCTACTTGCGCTTCCGAATAGCCTCGCCAATTAGCCGCCTTAGCAAAGGCTTCGCTATCAATGTGTAGCAATTGGCGCGTAGTATGGTTTTTTTCGGCCTTTGGATATAGCTGCTCACTACCGTTTTGTTGGTTTAGATGGGCAGATATGCAGGGGCAAGGGTGTTGGTGTGCGCAACTGCCTCTAGCGCCTAGTGCTTCCTCGGCATAGCGCAGTAGTTCCTCGGCGGCGATGGCTTCCGGGTTCAATACTTCGGGGCTACCTAGTAAAGTGAGCTGAATTTGATACCCCTTGGCATATAACCGGCTCACGGCGGCTACTAGTTCCCGAAGACCTTTGTCCTTGAGCAAGCGCCCTACATACAAGCAGCGAAAGACAGGTAGTTTAGGCAGGGGACTTAGCGTAAAGTACGACAAATCAACCCCAGAACCATTGATGACACAGCTGTTTTGAGGGCTGGTGATTTTACGTCGGATAAACTCTTCTTGGTCGGCTCGGTTGTAGAAAATCACTTGTTTGGCCGCTGCGAGCCCTAGCCGATAAAAGCTTGGTACCAGCCGGTTGATCCAGTTATCATGCAAGAAAGTATAGCCTAATCCGGTGATGATGGCCATATAAGGGATACCTAAGTGCCTAGCGGCTAGCCCGCCATAGATGTTGGGCTTAATCGTGAAATGCAGCACTAAGTCGGGCTGTAAGGCTCGGTAGAGCTTTTTGATTTCCAGCAAGCAGCCAAGTTCCGCTAGCTGGTTTTGTCCCTGTGGATTGAGCCTTTGTAGCGGATGGTGCTTGGTATGGGTTAGTTGCTCTAGCAGCGGCAAGAAATCGTCGGTAGGGGCAGCTGTTTCTACTTGGAAGCCTTGTGCTAACAGTGCCCCAATCAGCGGCTGCCGATAGTGGTATAAGTTCCAGGTAGAGTTAGCAACTAAAAGAATCATGCCGAGGGCATCTTGTTTTATTCCCCCTAGGGGGAGGCGTGTAGGTTGCTTGCAAAGGAGGTAGTTGTTTTTCAAATTTGTTTTCAGGTTCGGCTTAGTCGTAGCAGTCAATTGGCTCGGTTCGGCTTATCCTAGGTGAGGGCTATACTTAAGACCTACGCGGCGCGAGCTGGTCACTTGCCTTTACTTGTTTTTTCCGCTTTCCGCTTGCGCTACAAGGAAAAGCCTTGCCCCTGCTTTAGCCAAAAAAATAAGGGCGATAGGAGCGGGGAGGAGCCGTAAGTTAAAGGTAGCGATTGCCAAACTGTTGCTCCACTTTAGAACGAAGTGCTTTTACTTCTTGTTCACGTGCCTTGGGGTAGATCATGAGCACATCCCCTTCATCGATGATGAGTAAATCATTGACGCCACCAACGAGTACCAATTTTTCTTTTGGTACGCGCACTAAGGTGTTGTGGGTATCAACGAGGATGGCCGTTTCGGTATTCACCACATTACCTGCGGCTGTTTTAGCAGATTCTTGATAAAGGGCATCCCAAGCCCCTAGATCCGACCAGCCAAACTGTGCTGGCAGCACGAATATATTGTCGGCTTTTTCCATGATGGCATAATCGACAGAAATATTAGGGGTTTGCGGGTAGAATTCGTTGATAAAGGCCTGTTCTTTAGGGGTGTTGTAGCAACTCAAGCCCTGTGCGAGTAGTGCATACACGGCAGGTGCATGGGCTTGGTAGGCCGCTAGGATTACTTGCGCTCGCCAGATAAAGATACCTGCATTCCAGAGGTAATCGCCGCTTTCTAGAAAGGCAGCCGCAGTGGGCGCGTCTGGTTTTTCAGTAAAGCGTTTGACGGGGTAGATGCCCTCGTTGCCAGTTGTATCTAACTGTATATAGCCATAGCCGGTGTGGGGGCTATTGGGGGCTATACCTAAGGTGAGTAACGCATCTTGCTCAGCAGTGTAGGCCAAGGCTTTTTGCACATTCACAACAAAGAGCGTTTCGTTATGAATAAGGGCATCGCTGGGTGCCATCACGAAATTGGCCTTTGGGTCGAGTGCTAGCAGCTTAAAAGCGGTATAGGCCACGCAGGGCCCCGTGTTGTTGCGGCTGGGCTCTTGCAGTATTTGGGTTTCGCTGATTTCGGGTAGCTGCTGCTTTACTTGGGCGGCATAGCGCTCGTTGGTGACGATAAAAATACGTTCGGCAGGGGCAATTTTGAGGAAGCGCTCGAAGGTAAGGCGCAGCAGGCTACTACCGCAGTTGGTAATATCGAGGAATTGCTTAGGCGTGTCCTCCCTACTAGCTGGCCAGAAACGAGAGCCAACTCCTCCGGCCATAATGGCTACGTATGTGTGTTCTGACATATTAGATGCTCAAATGGTACACAAAGGTATAAAAGTTGGTGTACTCATGCTGTCAGTTTATCATAGGTTGTAATATTTAGCCTACGAGTGGGTAGATAAAAGCGATAAAATGCTAGAAAGTAGTAAAAAAAAAACCGTGGAAGCTTTTAAATAAGCAATGATGCCTTATCTTGCCGCTAAAAGATAGATGTTTATGAAAAAAATCGGTATTTTACATGGTCGGGAACGTTCTTTCCCCCCTGCGGTGATTCAGCGCATCAACGAAAAAAATGTGGATGGTATTCGAGCCGAGGCGGTGAAGATCGATAAGGTGGCACAAGGGCTGAATCCGGGTTATGCGGTCATCATCGACCGAATCAGCCAGGATGTACCTTTCTACCGCGCTATGCTCAAAAACGCAGCAGCTACCGGTACGGCAGTGATCAATAACCCTTTTTGGTGGAGTGCAGACGAGAAGTTCTTCAATAACGTATTAGCGGTGGGGCCTGCTGGTGTGCCGGTGCCAAAGACGGTCTTATTGCCTAGCTTTGAGCGGCCCGACGATACCTCAGCGGAAAGTTTCATCAATTTAGCCAACCCTTTAGATTGGCAGGCGATGTTTGATTATATCGGCTGGCCTGCTTTCATGAAACCCCATGCAGGCGGGGGCTGGAAATCGGTCTATAAGCTACACAACCAAGATGAGCTTTGGAGTGCCCATGCGGAAACGGGCCAACTCGTGATGATGCTACAAGAAGCGATTGATTTCACTAGCTACTTCCGTTGTTACTGCATCGGCCGCAAGTATGTGAAAATTATGCACTACGAGCCTAGAAACGAATTTTTAGATCGCTACCGTTGCCACCACAATGTGAGCGAAGAACTGTTGGCTACCATCCACGATTATGTACTCAAGCTCAATAATTGGTTGGGCTACGATTTCAACACGGTTGAATTTGCTGTGCGCGACGGTATTCCGCTTGCAATTGACTTCTGTAACCCAGCACCTGATGCCGACCTTTTTAGCGTCGGGGAGGAAAATTTCGAGTGGGTCATTGAGCACGCAGCCTTGTATGCCATCGAAAGGGCTCAAGCACATAAAGAGGGGCAAATGAACCTCACTTGGGGGGAATTCATCAAACAAGGGGTGAAATAAACTGCTTAATAACAAGACCCGCCACAGCTTGCTGTGGCGGGTCTTGTTGTCAACAACGCTACTGGTTGATATACATAAAAAGGTTTCCATCGTTAAAAAGAATTAAGTGATAGGTCAAAAGTATATATATTCATATCGGACAAAGAAATGAATGGAGATGAAGAAGAAACGATGGGAGAGGAGCCA
>DAINNZ010000111.1:6549-13186 GCA_036735605.1 Lewinella sp.
ATAGACTTCGTTTGCTAGCGATAGGGTTATGCCCAACCAATTCGGTTCGGGTATCAATCAAGTTATGACCAACCGAGCCAATCTATTGAGGCTGCCGCACGGCAGTCCTGGTGGCTGCTGCTTGTTGTGTACCCTGTGCTTTTTGGCTAGCAAAATCTTTATACCATGCCTGAGCGGCCGGCAGCGCTAGTTTGAGTAATGGAAGCAGCAGCATAAACAAATCGGCCCAAGCTGATTTTTGCCTAGGTGTTTTGCTTGTCCGATCCTCCTGCTTCTTCTTGCCGAAGAAGTGGTAGGCGACTGCTAGACCAAGTCCAGCGGCGGCCACGGGAGCGGCTCTGTTAAAAAGCAGGTGGCTGAATTTTTTCCTGCTTGCATTGGCACTTTGTAAGGCAGACAGCTTCGCTAGCTGCATCTCTTGCTTTAAGCGAGCTTCCCGCGCTTTGAGGTCGGCGAGGGTGCGGATGTTGCTACTCGGACTTTTCTTGCTCATCGGGATAAAATTCTTTGATAACCTTCCGGATAGTGGGGTTGAGTATGATAGGCTGCCTAAAGCTATAGAGGAAGATGGCTAGCAGCACGAAGAAGACTGCCATCAGGAGGAAAGCCAAAGGCGGGCTTCCTATCCATTCCGCTAAGGCAAACCCCACACCTAGTAGTAGGCAAAAGATCGTAAAGGTGGTTAAAACCACCATGATAAGTGCCAACACTACGCCAGCGATGAGCCTAGACGTTCGCTCGGTAGCGCGTATCTTGAAAAGCTCTACCCGATTATCCACCAATTGCTCTAAGTAGCCATACGACTCGCCTAGCTCCTCTAAGAGTTCTTCTTTTTTGCCCATGGGATGCTTACTTGCCTAACTCATCAATCCTGCGCTTTGCATTTTTGATCCCTTTTTTGAAACTGTCGGTGAGGTCATCGGCTAAGTCTTCTGCCTCCTCGGCTTCGTTGGTGAATTTGCCCTTTAGTGCGGCTGCTTTTTCTTCTGCCCAATGTTTGGTGTGCGCCACTGTTTCCTTGGCTTTTTTGGCGATTTCTTCGCCTTTTTCAGCGGCTTCTTCTGCCCATTCTTGGCTTTTAGATTTGGCTTCTTTTACGTAGTTGCCGGCTAGTTTGCTTACTTCTTCGGCAATGCCTTTGATTTCTTCTCCGTATTCATCTAGCTGCTCGGCTGCTTGTTTGCGGAAGGCGCGCCCTTCTTTGCTGTTGAGGTAGTAACCTAGCGCAAAACCTGCCAATAGACCGGCACCGAGTAAATAGCGTTTTTTACTATTCTGTTTCATGATTTCTTGGTTTGATTTTTTTAAAAAAAAAGGCTTTATGGCTGTTTACTAGCTACTGAAATTGGATGGCAAAGAGTGGCTAAGCAATGTCAAAAGCCTAATTGTTAAACACTTATAAACCCAAAAAGTATGATGTTGGCAAGAAATAAGTGGAAAAACATCACTTTTTGCGCAAAATTTGCCAAATTGCTTCCACGTCATAGCGTTCTTCGGGGAAAGCGTAGGTTTTTCCGTTCGATACTTGCAGCAGTAGCAGGAGGTGCTCACCGCCTAAGCCGCCACTTACTTTTTCCATCCGGATAGCATCTCTTCGTGGAAAAGGGAAAATTTGCTTCCCTAAGCGTATTTCAGTAGGGGATACTACTGCTAGATCGGGGTATTTAGTAAGCGAGAAGAAGTTGCCTGCCGCTGTCATCAAACACAATAAGGCTGCAAAAAAAAGGAGCATAGGGAGCACCACACGCCGACGCGGATCGCTAGCGGGCTCTTTGCCCAGCCGAAAGGCCACGAAGCTGAGCACTAGAAAAGCAAAGAGACTTAACAAAACCCAGGTCCATAAATCGGAGGTAGTAGCTTGGAAGAGTAAGGCGGGGTTTTCTTCCATTATCGCTCGCTATTTTCGAGTTTGTTGTCCTCGATGATTTGCTCAAAAAGGCCCTCTAACTGTTCGGCTCCGAGGCGCTTCGAGATAATCTTCTTGTCTTTGTCGAGAATGAATATGCTAGGTGTCGCTTGTACATCGTAGAGCTTCGCATAGCGCGAGCGCATATAAGGATCCACCGTGTGTAGCCAATTGTTGGTTTCGTTTTCGTCGATATAGTCCCAGCAGCCAGTTATTTCTTTGGCTGTTTTAGTACAAACAGCGAAGAGGCTCACGCCTTTATCTTTCCATTTTTCATAGAAGGCTTTCATAATGGGCGTTGATTTTTTGCACTCCCCACAATCGTAGCGCCAGAAGTAGAGGATGGTGAAGTCGGTTTTTACGTCATAAAGGCTTAGGCTACTACCATCGCGTTTTTCCATCCGTATGTCGGGAGCCGTTTTGCCGATGAGCAGGGGGCGTAGCCGGTCGGCATTGTCTAGGAAGGTTTGTAGGAGTTCTTCTTCCGTCCAAGGCGCTAAACCTTGGCGGTAATATTGGTCGATGAGGTGAACATACACCGCATCCATCCCCACGAGCTTGCTTTTGGCGGCTTCATTGAGGTAGTGAACGAGGTACATCTTGAAGAAGTCGCTTGCCGGATCCATGCGCGCCAGCACTTTGTCGATGGCTAGGCTGATGGTATCGGGGTGTTGTACGTTGAGCTTATGGACGAAATGATCGATACGCTGAAAAATGAAGGGGGTGCGCAGTAGTCGTTCGTCTCGCAGATCGATTAAATCAAAGTAGTGGTTTTGAACATAACGCCACTGCTTGAGCTGGCGATCGGTTTCGGATAGCTCGGGGTAATCGGGCGGTATCACCACCTCGTTGGTTCGTATAATAGCAGCCGCAAAGCTATTGGGGTGCTGGCTGAGGATTTCGTCTTGATAGGCTTTCACTTCTTCGTCGATGCGTTTGCGTTGAGCCTGCGCTTCGGCCTGCTCGCTTTCTGTGCCACTTTCGATGGCTGTGCGTAGCGGCTGTTCTTTTTCCCGCTGCTTGCTTAGGAAGCCTAAATAGTCGTAGAAGAGCTGGTTGTCGGGGCTGTCTTTAGCATCCACTTTGGCTAGGTTGCTAGCACTGCTTCGCAAGGAGAAGAAGGGCCGCTCGTGACCCACTAAGAACTGAAAATATTCGTTATTAGGGGCTAATACGGCTAGGTAAATCCCTTTGGGTAAGGCGGCTGTGTCTTCAAAATAAAAGGCACCATCCTCGGCTCGGTGAAGCGTATCTACTACGTACTGATTGTTCATCAGATTGTTGGCGATAGTGAGGATGTCTTGGTCGTAGTCGGCTACATCAAAACGGATTTTGTATTGCAAATCCTGTGCCTTCAAACTGCCACAAAGCAGCAGCATTAGGAGAAAAACAAAATGCTTCATTCGGTAAGTTTGATTGTATAAAAATGCTTCCCTTCGGGTGATTGGCCAGTACAGTCGCACCTAGGATAAGTCATAGATGTGCAAAATTAAGAACAGTAACGTTAATGAAAGGTTGGATATTGGCCTATTTCTGCTGTATTCCTTTCGCCTGCCGAACTATCCGCCGCCTACCTTGTTAATCAAGCACTATTCTTTGGTAGCTTTGAAAACTAGGGCGGCAAGCATAAGATGTAGCTTTAATTTGGCATTTTGTCGATTTTTGCCCTATCTTAGAGCGGTCTTTGCGTGGCGAAAACAATAGTTTAGCTAGTCGTAGAGTTATGCCACTGCATAGTGTGATCCTCCTCGAATGCTTGTATTTAAACCCACGGATTTAAATACAGCGAAGCAGTTGATGACTTTTTTTGGCTAACGCTGGGGCAAGGCTTGTTACAAAGCAATCGTGTTCTGGTAAGCTAAAAGCGGCTTCGAGCCGATAGTTTACCTTCCTCTTCAAGGTTTTTCTTAGGAAGTCTTGCGCGTAAAAGGAACACCTGCCCCCGCCCTTCGGGCAAAAACGAACAAATTTCGTCGCCTGAAATGCACAAAAGGATAGTTGGCTAGCATTGATTAGCTTCGCCCCAAACTAAGTTTTTTATCAGTATGAACCAAGTAAGTAGTATGTTCAAACGGTTTCCCTATCTTCTTTCCGGCCTATTGTTTGCTGGTGTTTTTATTGCTGCGGTGGCTCCGAAAGGAGACGGCACCGAGCCGGCCAAGGATGCCTTGATATTGCAGTCGGTGCTGAGTAATTTAGGGCGCTATCACTTTGAGCCCGCGCCGATCGATGATGCCTTTTCCGAGCAGGCTTTTGAATTGTATCTGAATGACTTAGATCGTTCGCGACTGTTTTTTACAGCCGAAGAACTAGCTACGCTTCAAAGCTATCGCAAGGAATTGGATGACCAAATGGCGGGCGGGTCTTTCGATTTTTTTGAGCAAACGCAGCAGCTTTTGAAGCAAAATCGGGTGAGAGCACAGGCTTGGTATCGTGAAATTCTGTCCCAACCTTTCGATCTACAGGAAGAAGGAGCGGTAAAGCTGCTAGGCGATACGGATGAGTGGCTGCCAAACGAAGCTAGCCTGCAAGCATATTGGAAGGCATACTTGAAGCGGGATTTAATCAGAAAGCTACTGAACAAACAAAAAGAGCTGGCCAAAAAAGCTGAAAAAAATACCGAGCAAGCCGCCTCAAGCGAGGAGGCAAGCCCAGTGCCCAGCACCGAGGAGCTGGAAGCGGAAATCCGAGGAGAAATACGCAATACCTTCGACAAGTGGTTCGAGCGGATGGAGAAGTCGCCTCGCTCTCAAGAACTGAGCCAGTATATCAATGCTATTACCAGTGTTTTTGATCCGCATACTTCCTACCTACGGCCAAAAGACAAGGAAAACTTCGATATCCGTTTCAGTGGCCGCTTGGAAGGCATCGGGGCTACGCTCCAAAGCAGCGACGATTACACGAAGGTAAGCTCTGTGGTAGTAGGTGGCCCAGCTTGGAAAGGGAAAGAATTACAAGACGACGACATCATCATGGCCGTCCGCCAAGAAGAAGGGGAGGCGGTTGATATTAAGAGCATGGACTTAGATGACGTAGTGTCTCAGATACGAGGCCCAAAAGGCACGAAAGTACACCTCACCGTGAAAAAGCCGACCGGCGAGGTGAAAGAAATCACGATTGAAAGAGATGTGGTGGTCATCGACGAAAAATTCGCACGCTCGTTGATTTTAGATGGCGTGGATGGGCAAAAGGTAGGTTACCTGTATTTGCCGAGTTTCTATGCCGATTTTCAGCATGAAGATGGTCGTTTTTGCGCTAAGGACGTGGAAATAGAGTTGCAAAAACTCAAAGATGCACAGGTAGCTGGCGTCATCTTAGATCTGCGCAACAACGGAGGCGGTTCCTTGACAGATGTGGTAAAAATGACGGGTTTCTTCATTCCGGAGGGCCCTATTGTGCAGGTAAAAGACCGCATTAACAAAGTGGATGTGCTGGATGATAAAGATGAGAGAGTGCAATACGACGGGCCTCTCATTGTGATGGTGAATCAATATAGTGCGAGTGCTTCCGAGATTTTGGCGGCTGCTTTGCAGGATTATGGTCGTGCGGTTATTGTGGGTTCTAATTCCACTTTCGGCAAAGGAACCGTGCAGCGTTTTATCGACTTAGACCGTACCTTAAGAGGGCACGAAGAGGCTAAGCCACTGGGCACGGTGAAGCTAACTATGCAGAAGTTCTATCGTATTAACGGGGGTTCTACACAACTCAAAGGCGTGGTGCCCGACATCATCCTGCCCGATACATACGCTTATTTAGAAACGGGCGAAAAGAAAGAAACGAACCCAATGGAATGGACAAAGATTGAGGCCGTTCCCTACCAGCAGTCGGTCTTTAAAGTAGAAAAATTAGATAAGCTACAGCGCAATTCCGAAAAACGCATTAGCCAGAACCCTACTTTCCAATTGATCGATGAGAATGCGAAGCGCTTCAAACAGCTCAGCGACCGTAGCACTTTCCCGCTAAGCCTAGCAGCTTATACCGCTGCGGAGGCAGCTATCGAGCAAGAAGGCGAAAAGTTCAAGGATATGTTTGAAGCCAAAGTGGTGGAAGGCGTAGCCAACTTAAGTGTAGATTTGCCTGCAATGGAAGGCGATGAATCAAAGATCGCTAGGAATGAGGAATTCCTCAAGGACGTTGCTCGCGATGTCTATATCCAGGAGACACTACACATATTGCACGATTTGATTAAGCAGCAGTAGGGGGGGAGGTAGCCGTTGAGGCAAGGTATTTCCTGTCTCAGTAAGGGGGTAATTGCCGAGTAAAATAAAAAGCCTTGGATAGGGAAAAAAAATCCGTTGGTAAAGAGCTGCGGCCAAATATTGAGGACAAAGCCTATCTGCAACCGCTTTTTCAAAGAGTAAAGGAGGCTTATGCTAGTCAAAGTAGCCTTCGTGCCCAAGTGCTGGAACAAAGGCCTTTTGGTTTTTTGGTGAAGGTAGAGGGCTTGGAGGCTTATTTGCCTTTTAAGTTATTCGCTTGGTCTTACAAACGATTAGATCATTGTAGGGTGGTGAGTGAACATTTGAAAGGGCAATTTTTCATGGCAAAGGTTTGTCGCTTTCAGGAAGACCCGCTTAATATTGTGCTAGATGCCCAGTCGCAATACTTTGAAGATGCTCCCTTTGAGGTAGGGAGAGCCTACAAGGTGATCGTACTCCAAAGGTCTAGGCACGGCTTAATTGTAGAAATGGGTTGGCATTTCGATTGGCGCTACGGATCGGTAGTGGCGCT
>DAINNZ010000112.1:0-12729 GCA_036735605.1 Lewinella sp.
TCTCGCCCAGGCCCAGTACCCAGTACGGGCAGGCGGGCATAAATGCAGGGGCAAGTGTCTGCTTTGTAGCGCAAGTGTAAACAAACCTAACAATTGCCTAAAAGCTACTAGTTTATTCGTATCCTCCACAATAATTGTACTTACATATATCAAAAAAGTGTATCTTCGCAGCCTAAATCAAACCAATAGATTATGCAAAAGCAACTTTTCAGTCTATGCTTAGTGCTCATCGCACTTGTATTTGCTATGCCTGCTCAGGCACAAATTGCTACGCCATCCGCTTCGCCGATGGTGAAATTTGAAACTACCGTAGGTCTTACTAAAGTAAACCTAGAATACAGCAGCCCCTCTATGAACGGCCGCGAAATTTTCGGCGGTTTAGTTCCCTTTGGTGAGGTCTGGCGCACTGGTGCCAACCAAGCCACTAAAGTTACCTTCAGCGACGATGTAGTGTTAGACGGTAACGCAATAGCCGCTGGCAGCTACGCTGTGCTCACTATGCCTGGCAAAGAAGCTTGGGAGATCATGTTCTTTCCTTACGAAAGTGGCAGCTGGAACAGCTACCTAGAGAAAACGCCTGCTACGAAGGCTACAGCTAAAGTGAAGGCACTCGGCCACCCAGTGGAGAGCTTCTCTGTAAGCGTCAACAGTGTATCCATGCAAGGTGCGCACCTCGTGATGGCTTGGGCTGGTACGCAGGTGGAAGTGCCTTTCACGGTGGAAGTGAAAGAAAAAGTAATGGCCAATATTGAGCGCGTAATGGCTGGCCCTAGCGGCAACGACTACTACCAAGCTGGCTCTTTCATGCACGATGCAGGTATCGATTTGGAAAAAGCCCTAACTTACATCCAAACGGCCAACAAGATGAGCGAAGAACCTCGCTTTTGGATGGTTCGTAAAGAAGCTACTTTATTGGCTGACCTAGGCAAAAAAGAAGAGGCGATCAAAAAAGCTAAGCAATCTTTAGAGCTTGCTAAGAAGGCAGGGAATATGGATTACGTTCGTATGAACGAAGCTTCCATCAAAGAATGGAGCGGCCGCTAGTAAGCGCTGCCTCTACACAAAAAAAGGGTGCAAAACTGTGTTTTGCACCCTTTTTTTGTGTAGTTCAACAAAGTAGCTCTAGCAAAAGACCGGCAATCAGTTCCAAATAAAAGAAACTAATTGCCGATTGTTACATCCTTGCTTGCAGTGCAAAGATGCGAAGGTCGTATTAAGTACTTGTTAAGCTAGTAATAAGTAATTGATAAAGTTATTGGCCCCCAAAGGCTACTTGCTGCTGCGGTTTGCCAAGCCTGCTTATTTAAAATTCAGGATGGTTTTTACAGGCCGATGATCGCCCTCCCCCTCGGGCATAACTTGTGTTTGTTGTACCAAGAAAGTGGTATCGGGGAGAATATAATCGATCCGAAGACCTGGTAAGGTGCCGGCAAAAGTGGTGCCGATTCCTCTTGCTCCTTGTAGCCAGCTATCTTGAAGGCGTTGGCTTTGAAGTAGCAACCGATAAGGGTAGGCAGAGGGTACTTCATTCAGATCGCCCGCCACAATAACGGGATGTGGGCTTTGGTTGACTATATTTGCAATAATAGCTGCTTGCTCAGTTCTCACCACAGCTGCTTTGCCGTAGCGGCTGAACATCTGAAGAATTTTTCGTTGTTTTTGTTTCGAGGGTAGTTCCTTATCTGTTTGTAACTGATCGGCTATATGCGTGATTTGGTTGCTTTTGAGGTGTAGATTGATCAGTCGGAAAGTGCCGTGTGGGCTTTTGACATCGATCACTTGATAACCGTTCACTTTATTGGCGAGTGGTTTTTCTTCTACCACGTGTAAAGGCCAACGCGAAAAAACCGCTAAGGCTCCCTTACTTATTTTTTGTAGGTGCAAGAAGCCGCCTTGTTCTTGGATGAACAAAGACCGCCAATTGGTAGCGCTATAATCGTATTCCTGCAAAAGCAGCACATCCACCGCCAGACGATCTACAAACTCGCGAATGTACTGGCTATCGAGGGGGTAATTATTCTGCCGTGGGGCTTTAAAACTATACACATTAGCCGTAGCGAGTGAAAAGCGGTGGGTGCTTGCTATCGACAGGGGGCTAGCCCAAGCGATTGTTTTTTGCACTTTTGGCCAGCTTAGTAACAATACAGCAAGCGGGATGAGTGCTAGGGCGTAACGCCGCCGATAAACCTGCCAGAGCAGCAAAAGCAGGAGGAAAAACAAAAGCCAAGGGAGTAGGGGATTGAAGATGGTAGCCAACCAAAAAACACGCGGATCTATGCTACTTGCCCCAAGTAACAGCCCCACAAAAAGCGGGAATAGCCAAGATAAGAGGCGATTAAATCTAGGTAGTTTAATCATTGGAGGGGAGTCTCAAACAAAAGCGGCAAGCTAGGGTGGCCGGTCAAGCTAGCCTAACCCAAGCCGCTACGACTTGCTAGCTCTGAACAAGAAGTCCTTTTCAGCTTGGCTGAGGCTCTCGTAGCCAGTGGCCTTTATTTTATCTAATATAGCATCCAATTGTTCTTGGTAGGTGAGCTGGGTGGTAGTGCCCGCAGAAGACCTTTTGGGTGGCTGTTGAGAGCCTTGGTTGCGCCCCGTTTTCACGGGTTCTCCTCGGCGGTAAGTTGCCTTCGGGCCGGGCCGAGCCGCGGTAGAGGAGCCTGCTAGTAATTGGGTAAACAAGTGGCTGATTTTCGCTATTATCCGCTGGATTGGGAGTGCTAGGTCATTCCCTTTTTGCAGTTGTATGGCATATAGGAAGCCCATTGCAATACCCCCTAAGTGGCCCCAAGAACCACCTGCATTAGTAGTTCCCTTGGTGCCTAGGATGTTCATGAATACGAGCGCGAAGACAATCCACTTGAGTTTCACCTCCCCGATAAAGAGCAGATTAATACCATAATTAGGAGCAAAAACGCCCGTGGCCACTAAAATGGCCATCACTGCCGCACTCGCCCCTAAAGCATGGGTTGCCGTAGGGATAAAACCCAGATTGGCTACCAAGAAGTAGAGTAATGCCCCCGCAAAGCCGCCCAATAGATACAAGGGGAGTACCCGCTTATCCCCGAGCAAATCGCCAAAGATGCGGCCAAACCAAAACAGGAAGAGCATGTTCCAAACAATATGCCAAAAGCCTTCGTGCAGGAACATGTGTGTGAGGGGAGCCCACGGATGTGTTAAAAGCCCCCAGCCACTACTAGGCATGGCAAAGAAGTGAACCAAGCTCTCATAGAAACCTGGGGTTACCCCCGAAAGGAACACCCATGCTAAGTTGATTACTACATAAACAGCTAGGTTCACAATGATGATCCGTTTGATCATATTGCCGTACCCAAATTCCTGTTTTATATCATCTAAAATAGATCGTAGCATATTCCTGTTGAACTAGGCATACATGATACCATTGAAAGCAAGATAAAGTTTAAACTAGGCTGTCTAATTCCATCTTTTGAGATTTGGCGGATCGAATTTACGCCAATAAAGAATCAGTAAAAACCCGACCAAAGCACCGCCAAGGTGAGCGAAGTGGGCGATATTATCCCAGCTGTAACGCTGCATACCTAGAAACAGTTCTGCTAAAATTAGTATAGGGATGAAGTAGCGTGCTTTAATGGGAATAGGCAAGAAGATTAGCATGAGCTTGAAGTCGGGGTAATACATCCCAAACGCCAATAATAAACCAAAAATAGCACCAGAGGCACCCACCATAGGCACATCGCGCATAGTCTCGTACCATTCTTGCATCAGTACAGTTCCTTGCCGAGCCGCGTCTGCTTGGCTACTTTGAAGCCCTAGGCGAATTTTTTCTGCCTGTTCTACGACACTGCCACCATTTTCGAGGCGGTAGTTAGCGAGTGGCACCCCTTCGAAGAAGTCGTTAAAGATTGCTACGGAAGGATTAACTTGAAAAGCTGCTATCGCTGCTTCCATCTGTGACATATCCCACCAAGTGTAGCCCATGTGTAGGGCTGCCGACCCAAGGGCGCAGGCAAAATAAAAGAACAAGAAGCGTTTTTCCCTCCACTGCGCTTCCAACAAAGGCCCAAACATCACGAGCGCGAACATATTGAAAAACAAGTGCACCATACCCCCATGCATGAAGAAGTGAGTAGCCAGCTGCACAGGCTTAAAATCAGGGCTAGTGGGGTAATGGAGTGCTAACAAGTTTTTCAACCCTAGCATGCCGCCGGGAGCACCGTAGTTGTGTTGGCCGATGGCCTCATCGATGAGCACAACTACAAAGAAGGCGATATTGAGCAGCAATAAATTTTTAACAACAGGCGTGAGACGCAGCATATTTTTTGTTTACATCGCCAAACCGATACTTGGTGAGCTATGAGTAAAAGAATACTTTTACATATCAAAACGGCGATTAAGCTCATCTAGTTCGAAGGTGATGAAACATCGTTTGCCGTTGGGGCCTGTTTGCGGCTGTTCGCAGGCGAAGAGGCGGTCGATGAGGGAGCGCATTTCGCTGATGTCGAGCACTTGCCCTCGCTTAACGGCGGCTCCTCTTGCCATGGCACGTGCCAGACTTTCATGGCCATCGAGCTGTAGATCGATATTTTGTTTGTACTGCTCCAGTAGATTTTCTATTAGCTGTTGTTCGGGTTGTTGGCCAGCTAGCTCGGCTGGCACCCCGTGGATGATGTAGGTATTTCCACCGAAGGCTTCCATTTCAAAGCCTAGGGATCGTAGGTCAACGAGAATAGCCCCTACTAGTTCGGCATCGGCTGGGGGGAAGTCGATTGTTACAGGGAAAAGACTTTGTTGGGATAGGGATCGCCCTTGCCGAAGATACTTTAGGTTGTCTTCATACAAGATGCGTTCATGAGCGGTCTGTTGATCGATCAACAGGAAGCCGCTTTTGAGCGGGCTAACGATATACCGGAGGTGAAGTTGATAGGGTTGGCGCTGCGCTGCTTCTAATTTTGGGGCGGCCGCTAGGCTCTTGGCGTCTTGGCCAATTCGGCTTTCTAGCACTTCTTCACTTGGGCTATCGTTGCCGCTACTACTGAAGGTGAAAACGCTTTCCGTTTGGGTTTGGAAGCTACTAGCCTCCTCCTTGTCTTCCTGCTGTCCTAGGCCGCTATAGAGTTGCTCCCAGTTGCGAAGATTCCGTGCATGGCGGCCGGCCTCGTCGTTGCTACTGCTGCCACTGCTTGCGCGGTTGCTGGAAGCGCCACTGTCTTGATTCATCCGGCTTGGCAGCGGGTTGGAGACGTCCATCGATGAGCTGCGCCCCATTTGTGTACGGCCTGGCGCGAAAAAATTATCTGAGTCAAAATCGAGTGTAGGCATAATGCTAGCGCGACCAAGGCCATGCCGAATAGTAGCTCGCAGGTAATTATAGATCATTTTCTCATCTAGGAACTTAATTTCCTGCTTAGTAGGATGTACGTTCACATCGATGCGAGCTGGGTCAATTTCTAGATAGATCACATAAAATGGTATCTGCTCTTTGGGCAGCAAGTCGTCGTAAGCTGAAAGCACCGCATGATGCAGGTAAGCACTTTTGATGTAACGTTGATTAACAAAAAAAAACTGCTCGCTCCGGCTTTTTTTGGCGGCTTCTGGCTTCCCGACAAAGCCTGTAATGGCTACGGCTTCGGTATCTTCTGCAATAGGAATGAGGAAGTTGTTGTATTTATTGCCGAATATCTTCACGATTCGCTGTCGTAGGTTGCCACTTGGGAGATGTGTTTCTTCTTCGTCGTTGTGAAATAGCTGAAATTTTATATCGGGATGAGCTAGCGCAAGTCGAGTAAACTCTTCTTTAATGTGCCGTAATTCCACCGCATCACTTTTTAAGAAGTTGCGCCTAGCGGGTACGTTAAAGAAGAGATTCCTAACGGCCATACTAGTGCCAGGGCTTACTGCTTCGGGTGCTTGAATTTTCACCTCGCTGCCTTCCACCACGATTTTAGTACCTAGTTCATCTGTTCGGCGGCGCGTTTTGATTTCGAGGTGGGCCACGGCAGCTATGCTAGCTAGTGCCTCCCCTCTAAAGCCCATCGTAGCTAGGCTATTGAGGTCGTCGGCGTGCCGCAGCTTACTAGTGGCATGGCGTTCCAAGCTCATTCGCGCATCGGTTTCCGACATGCCGCAGCCGTCATCTACCACTTGTATGAGCAACTTACCGCTATCTTTCAATATGAGTTGCAAGCTATCCGCCCCGGCATCGATGGCGTTCTCCATCAGTTCTTTAACCACACTAGCTGGCCGCTGAATGACTTCACCTGCGGCAATTTGGTTGGCAATAGAATCGGGTAATAGCTGAACGAGATTATCGGTCATGGAGCGGTATTAATAAATTTCAAAAGCAACCCGGTTAGCTTAGCATGGCTTCTAGGCGTGGCAAATATACAACGAGCAATAGGTAGGATAAAAAAAGTAAGCTGGCAATCACTGCGATGAGCACAAAATTGCTTTTCGCCATTTGCCGGTTTCTGTAAGAGCCCGTATAGCCGCCGCTAGTGCCACCATGCTTAAAAGTGCCACTAATACGCGTCTTCATCGCTTCCACATCGTTATTAGCTATCCGTTGCAGCCGTTCATCGCGTTCGCGTCGTTCCTCCTCTTTGGGATCCCAATAACGGGGTTTGTAGCTGAATTGTTGATTGCTAGGTAAGCGAAATCCTGGAAGCTTCATAAGGCAGATCGTTTTTGCGGTATAAAGGTATGAAAAAGTAGTTACTTCACCCTTCTGAAGCAGCCTACTGTTATCCTTTAGATGCAGTTTTGCGCTACAAGGTTGCCCTTGCCCCTGCATTCCTGCCAACCGTTCTAACCATTTATACTTGAAGCGATGTGGTTTGGGATATAAATGGCTATCGAAACCTACTACTACCGGTAGGTGGCGGCTCGGGCTTCGCTCACCGCCACAGGCAAGCGCGAAGCGCAACCACTTCGTTTTAAGTATAGCTCCCAGCCACTTTTGGCCCGCCGCGAGGGCTAATCTTGGCTAATTCCTCCCGAAAATCGCGGCAGCACTGAGGCGTATGCCAAAATCGCGGTACTGAAAATCTTGAAAACTGCTAACAAACTCAAGGCGGAAGAGGCGGAAAATATTGTCGATACTATAGCCCAGCTCTGTGTAATGCTCGCTTTCGGGGGTGTAGAGGTAATTGACGAACACATCTTCTCGTAGCCCCAGGCGTTGAAGGCGCCAAATTCGGGAAAGGAGGAATTTGCGAAACTGATAGTGTGCGTAGGTTTCCAAATAGCTGCTGTTGGTACTAAAGGCATAAAAAGGCAGCAAGCGGTAGCCAGCAATGGGATCCACCTCGGTGAAGAAAATCTCAGTAGTGGCGAAGTGCTTGAAGTCGGGTAAATCAACTTGTTTATTAGAAAGGAAAGTACCACCACGAATGAGTAGATCAATTTTACCTCGGATACCTGCCTCAAAACGACGCTGGTAGGCTGCTTGTAAGCGATGGAAATCGGCGCTACTCTGTCCGATACCTGGCAGGCCTGCGGCATAGAGCAAAGACCAAGTAGGAGAAGTGTTTTTGACCCGCCTTTTTACGCCATTTTGTAGGGTGTAGCGTTGTTTAGGCTCCCAACGAAGCTGCATTTTCAGCGTAGCGGCAGGGGCTAAGTCTTGTAAAACCCCACCGATAGCCGCATTAAAAGGATTATTAGGGCGGTAGGTGCGCGACTCAGTGAATAAAAGGCCGGCCTCCGTTTGGTTTTCCACTAGGTGGCGATTTTCATAGCTAAAGGTGCCGACTAATTGTAGCTTTCTGCCCCAGCCGTGTTGTAATGCTAGCTGGCCGTAGTCGCGTTCATACCAACTCAGATAATTACGGTGACTAAAGAGCATGGTAAAGGTATTCAGCAATGGATCCATAGCTGGCCTAGCATCAAACTGGCGAAGATAGCGCCCACCGGAGAGACTTGCTCTGAAATATTTTCCCGCTTTACTTTGGTTATAGCTGAGATCGGTTTTATACATCAATTTTTGCCACCCGAAGCCGTAGCGCGGGTTGACCGCTAATTGGAGCTGTTGATTTTTCCAAAGCTTCCTAACACTCAGTTGGCCGCCCAGTGTATAGCCCTCCACGGCATTAAGCAGATCAAGATGGGGCGAAATTGAAAAATTGCCGAAAGTCTTTTTTACTTGATTTATATTACTTTCCTCATCCCCTCCTGATAGGCTAAGTGCGGCAGCGATCTGAAGAGAGTCTCGATTTTGGCTGCTCAAGCTCCATACGCTATCCTGTATGGCATAGGTTCTGCTTTCTAAAGGCGTGAGCGGCACGGGGCGAACGGCCGCCCAGTAGGCCGTATCCACCGTGGTTTTGGCGGAGTCGTTGGTGAGGGTAAAGTCGGAAAGAATTTCAGGTGCTTCGGCTTGGGCTCTTTCCTCTTTTTCGTAGTTTCGGATCAGGCGGCGCAATTCTTTGCCGGTGAGCGCCCCGCCTTCTTCCAGTATTTGTGTATGCTCGCGCTGCTGGTTGGCTTTTCGCACCGTTTGGGCTTGTTCGGGGGCTGTTTTCTCGTCGATTACCTCCAGATAAGCAGGTAAGTTGGGGTTGATGCTGATATCGTAATTTGATACAGCCGAGATATAGTGACCCCGCATAGCAATACCAAGTATTTTGCCTTGCACATCTACCTTGGTCGTAACAGGCATCCAAGCCGTTGTTTGAATAGGAGCGTAGGTTTGACGGATATCAAACTGGAAACCGGTTTGGTAGGTGCGTAAATCGAGGCTATGAATAGACCACTGCCCTTCGACGATGTAGATATAGCCCTCAAATACGCCTTCCCCCTTCGATCGGGGGATCACTTTGATTTTATTGACGGCATACTCCCGATCGTAAAACAAGCCTTCGTGGCTGAATTTATAATAGCCAAATGCGGAAGGGGCTAGAGGGCTCACCGCAGCTGCCACTTTAGGCTGGTAGAAGGTAGCAAAGAGGTAGGGGGTAGCGTCGGCACCTAGATCGCCACGCTCATAGATACTCACGACTTCTTGCCGGAAGGTGTTTGGTCTTTGATAACTGATTTTACTGATGGATTCCGAAATAAAAGCTTGGGTGGTATCAATTTCCGCACGATCCTCTTTAGACATCATGCTGAGATAAAGGCGAGGTATTTTATCAATTTTTCCGGTTCCTTTCACATACACCTCGGCGGTATAAGCATCGATTTGGTTGCGGTGATAATCGGCTTTAGCAATCGCTCGGCGGATGACCGAATAAGACATATCTTCCTTCCCGTCTAGCACTTCTATGGTTGAAAGTTCCAAGGCTTCGGGGCGTAGGGCCAAATTAAGCGGCTGGAAATTGGCTGTAGCACCTACTCGCTTCACTTCCGTACTGTAGCCCAAGTATTGAAAAACGAGGGTATAATACCCGCTCGGCAGCCGCAGCTGGTAGTCGCCGTTTTCATTTGTCACCGTGCCCGATCCAGTTTCCTGCACATAAATCGAAGCAAAGGGGAGCGGATTGCCCGAAAGCAAATCCGTAATACGGCCCACAAAGCCTTGGCCGTAGCTAAGGGTAGCGTAGCAGCCAAAAGCGACCAATAAAGCAAGCTGTTTCATGAAACGATATTCTTATTGGACGTAAAGAAAGGGCAAAGCCTGTTAAAAAGCTGTATATTTCGACAAAAACACTATTTTTGTAGCTTAGTGTAGCATCCCTATGCGTTTTTTTACAGCAGTATTGCTCTTATGGGTTCTGTTGGGTCTATCCCAGTTGCATAGCCAAACGGCTAACTGGCAGCAAGATAGTGCTATGGCACTAGCCGCTCATCAAGCGGGCGTGGCGCATTATAAAGAGGCTGCCTATACCGAAAGTATCGGCCCCTATCGCTTGGCAATTAGCCTACGCGACCGCTGCTATCCACAAGGGCACAATAGTAGCGCACAATCGAGGTACAATCTAGGCCAATCCTACCGTCGCCTGGAGCAGTTGGATAGTGCGGCCTACTACCTAGAAGAAAGCAACCGCTTGTATGCTAAACTGACGGATGCCGATACCTTGCGCTGGATTAGAACCGTGAGTGCGCTGGCTTTAGTCTATGCTGATCTGGGCGACTTAGCGCTGCTAAGTGCCGCAGCCGCCAGATCCACTGCCCTTGCTATTGCTTTTCATCGGGAAGAAGCCGCTGAACTTGCAGAGGTTTTCTACCTAGCAGCACAAGCCTGCCACGGACTCAGTGCTTGGGAGGATATGCAAAATTACGCGATGCAGTCGCTCCACTATGCCCAACAGGCAGAAAGCGAAGACCTCATCTATGATGCCTTGCAGCAGGTAGCGAGTGCCTATTTAGCCCAAGAAAACTACCAAAGCGCACTTGAGCTCTTCGAACAGCAATTATACCTTAGCCCTCAGCTGGCTATCGCCGAAGAAGACCTCACGCTACTACACTACAATTATAGCCTATGCCTCACCCACCAAGGACGCTATCCGGAAGCAGAACGGTGGATCGAAAAACTAGCCAAGCAGCAGAACCAGCAAGCGGATAGTAGCCTACTGGGCGGTATCTTTCACTTAAGAGCTTATCTGGCTACCCAATCGGGGCACTACGCACTAGCGACCACCTATTTCCAACAAGCTATGGCATTACACCAAGCAGCGGCAGCTTGGCAAAAAAAAGACCAGCTAAGCGCAAAAAAAATGCGCGAATTGGCCTACCTACACGAAGATCGCGCCAACCTTTTTGCGCTTACTGGCCAACTAACGAAAGCCGTGGCCGACTACGATTGTATGATTACCTACCTCGATCGGATTCGCTTGCAATTACACAATCAAGACTCGCAACTCTTCATTAGCAAGCGCCTTCGAGCCGCCTTTCAAGAAGCCATCCATTTGCGCTATCAGCTCCACCAGCAAACACAAGCCGAGCAACACCTTTGGGAGGCCTTCAGCCTAGCCGAAAGAGCCAAAGCTTTCAGTCTCTTAGCCGCCATACAAGACAGCCAAACTGGACTATCATCCGATAGCGAAATATCCCTGCGCCGCCGTATCGCCCGACTGGAACGGAACCCAGAGCAGCAGCAAGCACTCGCCACCGCACGCCTCGAACTAGCTCGCCTCCAAAAATTACATAGCACCGCAGCGTCGGAATTGCCAAGGCTCGCCCCCGACGCCCTCATTGCTTACCTGAAACAGCGCCAATTACAGTTGCTAGAGTATGCCATTGGTCAGGAACATAGCTATGTTTTTCACCTTCAGCCAGAAGGACAAATAGCCATGTACCCCCTAGCACTAGATGCTAATTTTGCGGATGAAATACAGCAATTCCGCCAACTGATTCGCCAATCGGCCTACAAACAAACCAGCTTGCGTAGCCAGCAAGATGAATTAGATATGGCGCACGCAGGGGCAAGTGTTGCTCTGTGGCGCAAGTTGATACCTAAACCCCTCGCCAAAGCACCCAACGCAAAAGCGCAACTGCTCATCATTCCCGATGGCGTATTAGCTTACCTGCCCTTTAGTGCCTTACTAACGGAAGAAGTGCGCCCTCCTCTCCAATACCATCAACTGCCCTATCTGAAAAATACTTGGCAAATTAGCTATAGCTACTCGGCATTATATTTGTTAGCCCTTTCTACCACCGAAGGCGCAAAGGCGAAGCAAAATCGCAATATCCTAGCCCTCGCACCCACCTTCGCCACCACGCCCCAAGCACAAACACCTGGCTTCTCGGCAAATACAGAACGAGCCTTTCCTGGCTTACTACCACTGCGCTATAATGCAGAGGAAGTGCAAGCCATTTGTGGGCTTTTACCCCGGTCGGATGCCTACATCGGCCCAGCAGCTAATCGGCTCACCTTTGAACAAGAAGCCGCCAAATACCGTATCATCCACCTCTCCTCCCATGCCCTAGTAAATGCGGACGACCCCAAGCAAAGTTTTATTGCCTTCACCCAACTAGGCGATAGCCTACAGACCGAAGAAGTACTCTACCTCAATGATTTGTACAACTACAGCCTAAGTGCTGAACTGGCCGTGCTCTCTGCTTGCGAAACCAACCTTGGCGAGTTCATGCCCGGCGAAGGGGTTCTCAGCCTAGCACGCGCCTTCGCCCATGCCGGCGTCAAAGCCACCTTAACCAGCCTATGGAAAGTGGACGACGAAGCCACCAAAGATTTTATGCTCGCCTACTACAAAGCCCTACAACAAGGTGAAAGCCGTGCAGCAGCCCTCCATTCCGCCCAACATGCTTTGGCCACCCAACCGCTTTTTGCTCACCCCTATTTTTGGTCGGCTTTCACCCTCTATGGCAACCCCGATCCCATCCAGCTACAAGCTAAAGCTACTATGAAATATAGCTACTGGCTGCTAGCACTCCTTCCTTTGTGCGCATTACTCTTCCTTTGGTATCAAAAGCGAGGAAGCTCCCAACGCTATCAAAACTAGACTGCTTCGGCGGGCTATGAACGAGCGGCCACGTAGTAGCGGCGAAGCTAAAACCTGCGGAATTTTAAGGACGGATTGAGAACTTACGAATTCCATTCTCACGGCTTCCCTATTCCCGGAAAGTCAGAGCCTTTTACCGTTTCACAAAGCGTTCAACGCAATCTCCCAGCTTTAAATAATAGAGCCCACGCGGAAGGCTGGCTATCGGGAGCACAAAAATACCCGCATTCCGCTCCTCTACAGCCGAACCTTCCCATACAAGTGGACCCGCAGCGGAAAGGATTTGCACAAGCAAGCTACTGCTAGGTGAAAGACTTCGGATGTAAAGGTAATCTCTTGCTGGATTGGGATA
>DAINNZ010000113.1:0-12703 GCA_036735605.1 Lewinella sp.
GAGTCCGTACCTGTCCGTATGGATGGACATGTATGCCCGCTTCTGCTGTCAACTGCTCCCTTAACTGCTTTGCTTGCGTATTCGTTCATACAGTATGGGTAAATAATACAGCCCGAAGCAGCCGATGGTGCCAAATAGATTGACGCTGAGCAGATCGGCGTACTTGCCTTCTGAGATATGCCAAGCACTCGGCCAGTAGCCATTGAGGAGTAATAAGCCGAGCAGCAGCCCTCCACCTACGGGTAAATAAAAGGACCAAGGCGAACTAGGTGCAGCACCGCCTAAAAAAACGGGGGCCAAACCAATCACCATGGTGCCGCTGATGGTGGTGGCTGCGAGCACCTCAGCCCCTAGGAAAATCGGGATAGAACCCAGCAGTGCTAAGCATACCATTGCCCAACGCCCACGTGCAATGCTGCTGATTTTTGTCTTGCCCCAATCTTCCACCACTAGCTTAGAGAAGGAAGCAAAGGTGGAGTCGAGCGTAGAAGCAGCCGAGGTGATCATAATGAAATTCATCGCTAGCATCATGCCTATTCCGAAGAGTTTGGCCACTTCCACGGCGGCTTCTCCTGCTAGCCCTCGCTGCCGAGCAAAGACGCCGACAAAGCTGAAGAGGAAGATGCAAAGGCCACCCAAGGGTGCCGCCCAAAGGTAGGCTTTCAGGCTCGTCTTCGGTGAACTGATGAAGCCCCGATCCGTCAGCACCGGATCATGAAAAGGATAGCTTAAACTTTGAACGATGGCTACCAGCAAGAGATTGCCACCTTGTGCTAACCAGTTCGTAGCAACTAGGGGTGGCGGCTTCGAGGCGATGCCGGTAGTGCTTTTAAGCCACTGCGGCCATCCCTCTAATTGCCCGATACCGCCTAGGATAATAGCTAGCAAAACCCCAAACAAGAGCATTTGAATTACGTCCGTTAGCAAGGAGCTACTCATCCCTCCTTTCAAGCTATACAGCAGCGTCAGGGCTGTAAAAACAAGAATAGAGGCATAATAGCGGCCACTGCCTGCTTCCCCAAAATAGCTGCCGATGACCATCGTATTCGACCAAACTTCGTTAAAAAGTCGGAAGGCAATCAGTAGCGAAAACAGCCGCATCGCCCCTTGCCCAAAACGGCTACCGAGGAAATGATGAATGCTCTGGTAGCCGCCGCGCGTTCGCAGCCGATAGATGACCCAACCAGCCGTTAGGAAGGAGAGATAGTAAGCCGCATACGCTAGGCCTCCCAGCCAGCCGAATGCCAATCCTAAATTAGCCGCATTGGTAATCGATTTGGCAAATAACCAAGAAATCACCAAACTGCTACACAACACCCATGCCGAGGGTGCCTTCGACTGGATGCGCCCTTGGAAAAACTGCTGCGAGCTGCGCGCCCAAGGGGTAATGAGTAGTAGCAATAAACTACTCGCAATTACCAAAAACCATTGCCACGCTAAAATACTCATTGCTGCTGTTTTATTGATCCCACCAGACCTTCGCGTTGATGGAATTGCCTTGGGTGCGAGCCGCCGCTGCTTGGTAATTTTCAAAATTCAGGGCTTGCTCGTCATTCGGGTAGGGCAAGCGAACGGGCAAAAGACCGTCGTTTAAGCTAGCAGCCACTGGTAATAAGGCGGGAAAGCCCGTTCTACGCCACTCGATCCAGGCTTCGTAGCTGTTGCCAATATGGGCGATCCATTTTTGCGTCATGAGCTGCTCTAGCCCCCGCTCAGGTAGAAAGGCAGCTGGGCCTTGGCCGAGGTAATCGGCAGGCAAGGGCGTTTGCCAATAGTCGAACGCTAGCGCAACGGCGCGCTCGTACAAGGCTTGCGCGTCGGCTTCAATGTAGCCTTTTAGTGCGGCCTCTGCCAAGAAGAAGTGCGTTTCCCAGGCCGTTAGGTAATTATATCGCATCCGGCCGGCTTCCTCGCGGAAAATGCGCCCGGGTCGAGCGTAATCATCTACGGTGATAGCCGTGGCCGCTGCGTTGATGCCATTGACGAGACCTTGAAAAAGCTGCCCGTTGCCGCTGGGCCGATAGAAAACGGCTAAGCGAGGGTCGTTTAAGTCGGCAAAAAGACTTTGTGCCCGTGCCGACATAACAAACACATTAAAAATACCTACCCGCACCGTTGCAATAGGGTAATTATTCGGTAAGGCATCACTGAATTGAAAAGTAGCATTTTGGCTATTCTCTTGCAAATAGTTCCCTTCGTTGTAGATAGCCTGTAACGAAGCCGAGACGTTGATGCGGTCGCTAGCACGCAACAAGTATTTGATGCGCAGCGAATGGGCGAAGCGGATCCAAGCCGTCAGATCGCCCTCAAAAAGAATATCGCCTGCTAAAGGGAGGCTGCCGTTGTAGGCTTCCATCACCGTCACGGCTTCGTCGAGCAGCGCAAATAGACCTTGCTCAGCCGTATAAATAGCTTCCTGGGTATCGTAAACGGGGTTCACGATGCCTATACGCCCGCTCACGGCTTCGCTATAGGGCACATCGCCAAACAGGTCGGTTAGCATCCCCGAAAAGTAGGCCTTCAGTACTAAGGCAGGTCCTTCATAAACAGCTTGAGCGGGGTTCTCTCGCGCTATTTGCAGCATATTTTCATTATCGCGCAGGTAGAGATAGAGAATGTCCCAAGGATTACCGCCTTCTTGCGGGCTAGCGAGTGCGTGCCGATCGAAGAGATTAAAATCGGTCATCGAGAAATGTTGGCTCAATAGGCTACCGGCTACGAAACCTTCATAGCTCATATCATTACCAAAACCGTAGAGTACTTGGCGCAACAAAAGAGCAGGTACTACTTCCGTCGGCGCATTTTCATTGGTATTAATCGCACTAAAATCTTTCGTACAGGAATACAGCAGTAAAGTACTGATAAACAAAGTGATAAGATACTTCATTGGATAGTTTTAAATGGCTAACTAAAAATTCAACTGCAATTGTACCCCTATGCTCCTCGCACTAGGATAGGTCATATCCTCTACCCCACCGAGCAAATTTTGGCCTTGGATGGCAAATTGCTCAGGATCAAAATGTGGGATGGCAGAAAAGGCAAAAAGATTGCGCCCGATAATCGACAGGGTGAGATCGCCGATTCCGGATAAGAAAGACTGCTGTAATTGGCTAGCCGTAAGCTGGTAAGAAAAAGCCACTTCTCTTATTTTCAAGTAGCTGGCATTGTAAATATTATTCTCCTCATGGTTGCGATCGTAGAACTGCCGGTAGTAGCTTTCCGCCGATACAGCCACCATATTGGGCACAAAATTGGGGGTTTCAGCCGTACCGATGTTCACCACAGCATCCGCGATGATACCGCTTTCTGGGCGGAACTCCGTTTCGGCTAACTGGCCGCCCACAGCAGCTAAAGAGAGGGTGCGGCTCACTAGCTGTCCTCCTTGCCGCCAATCGAGCAGCATATTGAGGCCGAAACGACCCCAGCGCAGTTGATTTACAAATCCTAGTATAAAATCGGGGTTCGCGTTCCCTAGTTTGCGCAAGGTATTATCCGCTATAAAACGGCCATTTTGATCCACGATAAACTGCCCCGCTTCATTTCGTTGGTAGCCCGTGCCCCACATATCGCCCAAGCGGCCACCGCGTGTTGCGATGAAGAAGACCGTTTGATCTACGCTGTTATACACCCGGCTATAGCCTAAGGTGAAACGATCCGTTCCTTGCGGTAGCTCCACGATCGTTGCACGGTTGGTGCTGAAATTGAGGCGGCTCGTCCAGCGAAATTTAGGGGTATAAATCGGGGTGATGGACAGTACCGCCTCTAGGCCCTTGGCATCCACACGACCACCGTTGACAATTTGCTGCCGATAGCCCGAAGAAAGTGGCACTGGAAGGGAGAGTATCTGGTTCTCCGTCTGTTGTTGGTAATAAGTCAGGTCTAAGGCCAGCCGATCATCCCAAAAGCGAATATCGAGACCAAGCTCTTGGCTGCTGGTTTGTTCGGGCACCAAATCGGGGTTGGGCAACAAAGCTTGCTCGCTAAAAGTCGGCTGCCCGTTGAAGGGGGTACGCGCCACAAAAGTAGAGGCGGTACGGTAGGGATCGGTATCGTTGCCTACTTGTGCCCAACTGGCTCTAAGTTGTAAATAGCTGATTTTTTTCGGCAGCTTCAGTACTTTAGAAGCTACCAAACTCAGCGAAATGGCTGGATAAAAGAAAGAAGTATTGGTTGCGCTACTAGGCGTTGCTAGGGCACTCGACCAGTCGTTTCGGCCCGTAAAATCGGCAAAGAGATAATCGGCAAAGCCAATTTTGAGTAAGCCATACGCACTGTTGATCCGCTTGCGGGCCAATTGATCCAGCACCTCCACCGGGCTAGCGCCATTACTGAGGCGAAAAATACCTGGCTGCGCCAAAGAACGCACTTGGCTAAAGGTATTGTCGGCCATTTGGTCTAAGCGATTACCGCCTGCTAGGAGGTTGAAACGGAAGTGCCCCAGTTGCTTTTGGTAATCGAGTAAGAAATCGGTATTAATTTCCCGATAGCCTAGTTGCTGCTCGGCGTAGGCACCATTCGGGAAACGGTTGCTACTGAAATGGCGCCGAAAATTACGCTCCTCCTGGCTGTAATCCATCCCCGACCGCAGGCTTACTTTTAAATCGGGACTGATCTGATAGGCTGTGGAGAGGAAGCCGAAAAAGCGGTTCCGCTCGAAGCCGTTACGGTTTTCCAGCAGCGTAAAGAAAGGGTTGTCAAAGAAAGTATAGTTATAGCTGAACTGCTGCACGCCTTCTAAGCCAGGCTGCCAATAGTCGCGCAGCGAATTAATATTGGTCTGCCGGCCTAGCCAAGCCGTTAGATCATAATTGATGTTTTCAGAACCATAACCGGCGGCGGGCCGATTGTCGCTAGCCGTGTGGATATACGTTAAACCTGCCTGCACTTTCCAGTGCTCGCTCAGGCGGAACTGCATCTTACTATGCACGGTCTTTCGATCTAAATTGACGCCCGGAATGTAGCTTTCGGCCTGTAAGTCGGTGAGTGAAAGCCTAAAATGGGTGTTCCGATTCCCTGCGCTAAAAGCCAAGTGATTGGTTAAGCTAGTGCCGCTGCGGTAGAAGTCTTTCACATTATCCGGTTGGCTCACAAAAGGTGTTGCCGGGATGGGCAGTCCGCCGTGTACGGCCACATCGCCGCCTCGCACCACTTGTCCGTTGGGCAGTGTTACTGGGCTATCGAATTGAGGAATTAAGAGACCCGCATCCAAACGCGGGCCGAAGCTGTAAGTGATATTATCACTCGTGCCAGCACCTAAGCCATCTACGAACTCAAAAACGCCGCCCTGCCCCTGGCCATAGGTGTTCTGATAGCGCGGTAAGCGAAAGGGGCTATCCACCGTGAAAGCGCTGCTGAACTGAACGCCTATACCCTGCTGTTTGCCTCCATTTTTGGTGTTAATCAAAATCACACCATTGGCGGCTCGGGTGCCGTAGAGGGCAGCGGCTGCCGGGCCTTTTAACACACTAACACTAGCTATATCGGCTGGGTTGACATCCATAGCACCGTTGCCGAAATCGATTTCTTGAAAACCTGCGGCAGCCTCATCGGTCGGGTTAATCAGGCTATTGTTGTTAATCGGGATGCCATCCACCACAAATAGTGGATTATTATTGGTAAAACTGCTTTCCCCCCGGATCACGATTTTACTAGAGCTACCTAGGCCCGTAGCCCCTGCCGTGACTGTTAGCCCCGCAAACTGCCCGCTGAGGTTGTCGAGGAAATTGACGGCCTGTACCGCTGCAATATCCGCTCCATTTACCGACTGCACGGCATAGCCTAGCTCGCGGTTCTGCCGCTGCAAGCCTAAGGCCGTCACGACTACCTCTTCTAAGATGGCAGCCCGCTGCAAGCGTATTTCTAGGAAGGCCGCTTCCAAAGTCACCTCCTGCGTTTCGTAGCCGGTGTAGGTAATCAATGCCCGATCTACGTCTGCGAGCAGTTGCAGGCTAAAACGCCCTTCTAGGTCTGTGACCGTTCCTTGCCTTTGCCCTACTAGGGCGACATAAGCCCCCACCAGCGGCGTAGCATCCTCGGCATCTAGTACCATACCATTCACACTCCGCTGCGCTTGCAGGAAGCTGCTCGCTAGCAAAACGTGCAATAGTAAGAGAATAATTTTTTTTTCCACAATTTTATTTTTTCCAGGTCGCTATCCCTTAGTTGCGGTGCTTTTTGCGTGCAGGATAGACCAAAAAACCTTGACATATACGTTGAAATAATAGGCAGCGGATTGGCAATAAGCCTGTTCGGCGGGTCTTGAACGAACGAGTGGCGAAAAACCACCTGATACCCTGCGGCAAATCAAGCACTAGTGATGCGAAAAACATGCGTCCAATTGCCTCGCAAGGCAGTGAAAGGGACACCCGTTAGTTTTATACTGGCAGTATGCAGGGGCAAAGGCAGCCTTGTAGCGCAAGTGCAAGTGCGGCTGCGAAGCGAAAGCCATTCATTCGCCTAGGCGACCTAGGCCGCTAGGCCGATCGCAGGGCCGTTTAGGAGGCTGCTTAAGCTTGGGCGTGGAGGGCCTCGGTGTGGTAGAGCCGCTACGAAGAGGCAGCTACGCAAAGAAGGGGGAGACAACTGCCAAAAGCGAGAACTAGGCGAGCAAGCAGACACAAAAGCAGCTAGCCATCTGAGCGATTGTAGGCAGTTGGAGAGCGCCCAAAGATCAGCCGCTTGATTCACGTCGGCTAGTTGAGGCAAGAGCTGAAGGGAGGAATCTGCGGCGAGGACTTGTGTTAGTGCCGCTGCCAGCTCCGTCGTTTGCCAAGGCAAGGCTGCAAAAGTAGCCGAATCAAAAGAGGCGGCTTGTAGGCCGATGAGGTAGGCACCAGCGCGCTGATCGATCCCTAGCGCGCAACGGCCTTTAGCCAGCTGCTGGGCGGCCGATTGCAGGTGAAAGAGCGAAAGCTCAGGGCAGTCGTTGCCCACCACCACTAGGCTTTGGTAGCCTTGTAGGAAAACGGTTTGCACAGCCTGCGCCAAGCGCTGCCCGAAGGTTTCCCCTTGCTGCCTAGATTCATCTAAGTGGAAAAAAGCCAAGCCACTGCGCTGTAAAAGCTGCTTGGTTCGGGCTGTCATGGCTGCCAAAAGACGCGTATTTTCGGCAGCACCAGCCAGCAATTGCTTTTCCTGAGCAGCCGCAGCTGCCGAGCGAGCAAACAATAAGATGGCCGTAGTTGTATTCATTCAGGGCGTAAAAATGGTGTTTTTTTCTTACACCACCACTAAAAACTTTCTTCTTGTCGTTATAAGACAAAGCTTGGGTAATTTTTTTCGACGAAGACCAGGAATAGGCTGTCTTGCGAAGGATGATTAACAACCCACGCCTGCGCTACAAGGAAAGACTTGCCCCTGCCCTACGGGCCAAAAATAATACTTTTCAAAAAACCCACACTAATCAAATAAATATGAACCGACTATTTATCCTAGTATTCACTTTTCTGCTGGCCACGCAATTGTGGGGAGCCGATGATTTTGCGTACGAGAATAAGACCTATTTGGAGAACATCAAAACGGTACGGTTTCATGTGGAGGGCTTTCCTTCTTCTTATCCCGTGATTGAGCTGGGCGGGGCTGCGCAGTTGCGCCTCTCATTTGACGACATCAGTGATGATATACGGCGTTACAGCTATCAGCTCATTCATTGTAATAGCAACTGGGATCCCTCGGCCTTGAGCCCCTTGGAGTATATCGATGGGATACTACAAGATAATATTCGCGATTTTGACTTTAGCTTCCGAACGATCTCGGCTTATGTGCATTACACCTTGGTCTTTCCACATAGGGATATGCAACTGACGAAAAGCGGCAATTACCTACTGTTGATTACGGATAATGAAGACGATGAAAAGCCCGCCATTACTCGCCGTTTCATGGTGGTAGAATCGCTTACGACAATCAGTGGTGCCGTGACTCGTGCGATGGAAGTGCAAAAAGTGCCTACGCACCAAGAAGTGGACTTTATGGTGAATACGAAGCGCCTTTCGCTGCGTAACCCGATGCAAGAAGTGAAGGCCACCGTGATACAAAATGGCCGATGGGACAATGCTGTTAGCAACATCCCTCCCCTACTACTTAGCAAAGAGCAACTCAATTTCAATCATCAAGGCTTAGTAAGTTTTGCAGGCGGCAATGAATTTAGGAACCTCGATATTCGGTCCATTGCAGCTCCAAGGACGGCCGTTAGCAGCATCACGAACGAGGGAGATGCTTACGCCATGGTCTTGGCTCCTGAAAATTTGCGCAACCAAGACATCTTCCTGAATTACTTTGACCTCAACGGTGATTTCATCAACTTCCGCGATGATCGGCCTATTCTGAACCTAGGGGATGAATACTTTCAACAGAACTTTGAGCGACTGAATTTGGAATATACAGGTGATTATATCTACACCACTTTCATCCTTAATGCGAGCCAGCCTTTGAACAGTGATATTTACCTCTTTGGTGGCTTTACCGAATTTCGCAAGCAAGCGGCCTTCAAGATGGTGTATAACGAGCTTATTGGTGCCTATGTGGCCAAGGTGCTCCTCAAACAAGGTTTTTATAACTATTACTACGTAACCGACACGGATGCCTTTGGCCGTAGGGGTGAAAAAGCGGAAGAAGCCATTCTGAGTGAAACGGAAGGCAACTTCACGGAAACAGAAAATGACTACCAAGTGCTAGTATATTATCGGCCCATTGGTGGGCGATACGATCAGTTAGTTGGTAGCAGTTTGTTTAACTCCGTGAACAGCAACTAAGCGTCGGCATCAGTCGGCATCAGTCGCCATCAATTCCTTCGCTGTATTCTTTAACTAGCTGTCCTTTGGCAGTAAAGGTAAGGGTAAAGAGGTGAGTGGGTGTGTCGATGACTAGATGATAAAAGTATTTATTTTTCCGTTCCTGTGTCTCAAAAGCGGTGGCATAATACTGTTCGAAGCGGCCTGCAAGATACGTATTGATGATCGTTGGCAGGCTTTCAACGGGTATGGCGGTGAGGGTTTCCAACCATTTTCCTTTAGCATCAAAGCGCATAGAAACGGCTTGTTGTAGTTTGGGGTTGTAGAAACTAACGACATAGCCTTCGTCTTGCTTAGCCCACTCGGCGGATTCGGCATCGGGATAGTGTTTTCGGTGGGTTTCCCAAGCCTTCACCGGCACAGGCATTACCTGCGCGGCCGAGGCCGTATCACAGCCATATAGAAAAAGTAAGAATAGGAACAGGCGGGTAAAAGCCGGCTGTGAAGGAATGAAAGCAAATGAAAACAGCATGCGTAAATACAACTTAGGGTGTAAAGGTAGTATTTTTAGCCCTTAGGCAAGCCTAAGCTGGGAAGAATAGTTTACCTTAGCGTCAAATTCAAGCAAAGCATGGCAAAAGCTCTGGAAGGTACGCAGCTACAGCTACCGGGCCAAACGGCCTTTTACAAGGGAAAGGTGAGAGATGTTTATACCCTAGCCGACGGCAGGCTGCTGATGGTAGCCACCGATCGTATTTCTGCCTTTGATTACATTCTGCCTAAAGCAATACCGCACAAGGGACAAATTTTAAACCAAACTGCCGTTCATTTCCTAGAAGCTACTCGGGACATTTGTCCGAATTGGCTTCAACAAGTACCCGACCCGAATGTAGCCATCGGTTTAGCTTGCCAGCCTTATATGGTGGAGATGGTAGTGCGCGGCTACCTAGTGGGGCATGCTTGGCGAGAATATCAGGCGGGCAAGCGTTTGCTTTGTGGCGTTCCCCTGCCAGAAGGCATGCGCGAAAATGATCCCTTCCCTGAACCCATCCTCACCCCCGCTACTAAAGCGGTAGAAGGCCACGATGAGGATATCAGCCGCGAAGAGCTCCTCGCAAAAGGCATAGTGCCGGAGGAGGCGTATCGTAAACTAGAAGCCTATTCGCTTGCCCTCTTCGCTAGAGGCACCGCCATGGCGGCCGAGCGTGGCCTCATCTTAGTGGATACCAAATACGAATTTGGGCAGCACCAGGGAAAAATCTATCTCATCGATGAAATCCACACCCCGGATAGTTCTCGCTACTTCTACGCCGAGGGCTATCACGAGCGCCAAGCCAAAGGCGAAAAACAAAAACAACTCAGCAAAGAATTTGTAAGAGAATGGCTAATGGAAAACGGCTTCCAAGGTCTAGCAGGCCAGCAAATGCCCGATATGCCCGATGCCTTTGTGGCTGAAATCACCCAGCGCTATACGGAACTATACGAGCGCATCACCGGCAAAACCTTCGTAGCAGCTGATACCAGCGATATGGTGGGGCGGATTGAGCGGAATGTATTAGAGGTAGTTGGGGCACCAAAAAGCTAGTACCTGACGACCAAACAACTACAACCTTTCTTCAGGCACTTTGTGCCGAATTTTAATCCTCGAAGCCTAAGGTACTGTTCACAAAATCTACCATTTCCACCAGCCGTTCGGCGTTTGGACCAAATGGGGTGCCTGGATGCGTACCCTGCATAGCTGTATGGAGTAGGATGGGTGACTGTCTTGTTTGGGCAGCACGCATGGCTGCTACCTGTTTGGCAATCTGCCAATAGGGCGTGTTTTGGTCGTAGTAGCCCGCAAGGAAGAGGCTGGCCGGATAGGGCTGTTTTCGGATATTTTGGTAAGGTGAATACCTGAGTTGAGCATCCAGTACGCTGGGGTCTGTAGGATCGCCCCATTCGGGGTATTCGGCCCGCGTCAGGGGTAGCTCGGGGCGTGACATCGTACCCACAACATCAAGGAAGGCGTGGTCAAAAATAGCCGCCGCGAGATACTGCGGTGCCTCGTTGACGACATAGCCAAGCATAGGTCCGCCAGCACTTTGGGCATAGCCAATAAGTGGCGTGGATTTGCCCAAAGGGTGCGCCGTTGCGAATGCCCGCACTACGGATAGGTAGTCCGTGCAAGCTGTAAGTTTGTTGATGCCGCTACCCGCCCGATACCATGCACTGCCTTGAGCACCGCTGCCCCGCGCTTGCACATAAGCAACTGCATACCCCTGCTGCATCCAGTACATATCGGTGTCGCTGTAACCGATGAGATAGGGATTTCCGTAAGCTGCATATACCTTTAAGAGGGTTCCGCGCAGGCTGTGGTGCTGGGATGCCTGCCACCGTAATTGTACAGGTATAGGGACGCCATCTGACTCAGCGACTATCCAGACGATGGTATCCTGAAAACCAGACAACTCATACTTGTACATGCAGGGTTGGTCTTGCCGCACCCAAGTGTTTGTGTTGGTTTCAAAGATAAAATATTGACGGTCGGTTTCTACGCTTTCTGCGTAAATGGCAGCCTGCGATGCTGTTGCATCGAAGTCGAACGCAAGCCATTCTGGCGGCATACGTGTCAGATGCCAGGTAGTGGTGTCGCCGCGTGGTTTGAACCAAATTTGCTGCCTTGCTGCACTGGCGGCTATGGCGAACTGGCCAGCAGGGGTTATTTTGCTGTCCCAAACAAAATCTACGGGGATACCTTGTGCTTCCATATCCCTGCATATAGGGGCGTGCTGCCTGCTGACGATATCGGTGTGAAGCGAACCACCTAGCGGTAAGGTCCAGCTCCCGTCCTTGAATTGGTAGGTCGTGATGTGTGTAAATCCGGCTGCGTTTAGCAGCAGGTGGCCGTCTGCATCGCGTTCCAATTCTAACCCGACGGATTCGTTGGCTTCTGTCATTTGATGGAGCCAGCCCTTGGCAGCCGTCCATTGATAAAGATGCGGCACTTGAAGTAGTGTGTCGCTGACCGTCGCGTAGAGCGTATCCGATTGCCATGCGTAATCGTCTATCTGGTGGCGCTCCGCGACGAGACCTGCAGCTGAGGTTATTTCCAAGTATTGGTTGTAAGCCCTGTTGGCTTGTAGTCGGGTGAAATATAAGCCGTTTGGACTCCAGTCGTGCCGGACAGTTACATAGCCAGGGGAAGGCGGTGGTAGTTGGGCGATGAGCTTGGGCATCGCGTCGGGGTGAATTTCATAAAAGCCCCAGATGTCGTTGTCGGATAGTAGTACCGTGTCCTTCTTGGCAGGGCAATCATCTGCATTGGGAAAAATGAAACCCAGCGATTTTGGGGTCATCGTGCGGGCTATGGCTTTCAGGGCAGAGCCACGTTGGTGGAAGTAATAATCGTAATACCTGTTTTCCCATGCTAGATACGCTTGCGTTTCAGTGCTGAATGTTTCCAACTGCCGATAATTATCCGTTATAGCTGCCGTGCCTATACTATAGCTGGAGGGCTGGGGTGGCAAAGCCGGTGTATCCACTTTATTGATAATGAAGGGTGCTTGAAACCTTTCCTGAGCAGGGATAGGATAAGTTACAGTATCTGCATCGAACAAGTTGGCTCGCTGGTAATGGGTAGAAGCGGTGAAAGATTCCCAAAATGAAGGCTGATGATAATCTGTTTGGAATACCAATCGGCTACGACTGTCCATATAGTGCCATTCTGATGTACTTTGTTCAGCATGTATTGGCGCAGGAGTCTCTTTTTCATCGAACAGAACCAAGCTGCGCATGGACAATGCCTGTTCGTCCACTATGGAAGGCAACCAGGATGACACAGCCCCCAGCACCCACCTTCCTTCCTCATTCCTACGGTAGCTCACCGTTGTGCGAACGCTGTACGGGGGCAACTGTCCCTTGCCGTAATTATTCATTACAATTGTCTTTTCATTGGTAGCCGAAAAGTGTACGACGGCCAAATCGCGCACACT
>DAINNZ010000114.1:0-12687 GCA_036735605.1 Lewinella sp.
AGCTGTTGCCGAAGCTGCCCCTGAAACCGAAGCTGCTGCCGAAGTCGAAGTGGTTGCCGAAGTCGAAGTGGTTGCCGAAGCCGAAGCTGCTGCTACTACCGTAGAAAATGCCGTGGCGATCAGCGAGATCACTAACAGCAGTAGCGAAAAAGAATAGTAGCCTCTCTGCTAATGAAAGTGGAGATACTCTACGAAGATGAGGTCATGGTTGTCGTCAATAAGCCCCCGGGCTTATTGACGATTCCTGATCGCCACGATCCTACTATTCCTTCTCTCTTGCACGGCTTAGGGCAGTTGCAACCCGACGGACTGATGACGGTGCACCGCTTGGATCGCCCTACTAGTGGCCTGCTTGTTTTTGCTAAAACAGCGGAAGCACATCGCGCGCTCAGCCAGCAATTTGAGGCGCGGTCGGTGGATAAAATTTACCTTGCTCTCGTAGAAGGGAAGCCCCGTTTAGCTGCGGGTCTAATCGAAGAACCCATTGCTCCTCACCCTACTAAAGCAGGCAAAATGATGGTTTCGGTGAAAGGAAAGCCCGCCAAAACGGAATATGTAGTTGCGCAGTCCTTCGACCAGGCTAGCTTGCTAGAAGTGCAGCTGCATACAGGCCGCACCCATCAAATTCGCCTTCACCTAGCCCACATTGGCCACCCCTTATTGGTAGATCCCGACTATGGGCATCGAGCTGATTTTTTTCTGTCCTCCTTGAAAGGAAGACGATTTAAGCTCAAAAAAAACACGGAAGAACAACCCATTCTCAATAGGGTGCCACTGCATGCTTACCAACTGGCCTTCAACCACCCACTCACTGCTGAGCGATGCTCCTTCCAAGCCGAGCCACCCAAAGATATCGTGGCTCTGATTCGGCAGCTTCAAAAATTAAGCTGAGAACAACTACACTTTCAAACTTTCATTTAAAACTGAAAGCTTAGAAGCTTGTTATATGCTTGAACCGATCACCGAAGGTAAAGCACATCGATTCAAGTAAACTTCCTGAACACCAGCCATATTGGTTTGCGTGTAGCTGTAAAACATTCACACATGGCCACTGCCAGCCTGGATACTATTCTTAAAAATCCATCTTTAGCTCCTTCTCTACGGCGCATTGCTACAAAAGTAGCTCATGGCGAGCGTTTAAGCCCTGCCGAAGGGCTGGAATTGTTTGAAAAAGGTTCCTTAGCCTACCTAGGTGCCTTAGCCAATTGTGTGCGCGAGCAAAAGCATGGCGATAAGACTTATTTTAACCGCAATTTTCATATCGAGCCCACCAATGTATGTCTCTACACCTGCTCTTTTTGCAGTTATAGCCGCCGTATCAAAAAACGCGAAGATGGCTGGGAATATAGCTTGGAAGATATGATGGAAATCATCCGCTCCTACGATGCTAAACCTGTTACAGAAGTACATATCGTTGGAGGCGTGTTGCCGCAGTATGATGTGCCTTTTTATCAGGAACTATTCCGCCAGATCAAAGCGCATCGGCCCGAGCTGCATATCAAGGCACTCACGCCCGTAGAATATCATTACATCTTCAAAAAAGCGAAAATCAGCTACGAAGAGGGAATGAAAATGATGTTAGAAGCCGGTTTGGATAGCCTTCCTGGTGGTGGTGCTGAAATCTTCGACGAAGAACTGCACGCTCAAATTGCTGGCGGCAAATGCACCCCCGAGCAATGGCTGCGTATCCACGAAATATGGCACGGCCTAGGTGGTCGATCTAATGCAACTATGCTTTATGGTCATATCGAAAAATATCACCATCGCATCGATCACCTCAATCGGCTACGCGATTTACAAGACAAAACGGCTGGCTTCCAAACCTTTATCCCGCTCAAATTTCGCAATAAAGACAACGAAATGAGCCACCTGCCGGAAACCAGTACGATTGAGGATTTACGAAATTATGCCGTTTCTCGCATTTATTTAGATAATTTCGACCATATCAAAGCCTATTGGCCCATGATCGGTCGTAGCACGGCCCAGCTTTCCCTAGCGTTCGGGGTGAACGATATAGATGGCACCATCGATGATACCACCAAGATATATTCTATGGCCGGCAGCGAAGAGCAAAACCCTGCCCTCAGCACCGAAGCACTCGTTAAGCTCATTCGCTCCGTAGGACGGCAGCCCATCGAGCGGGATACGCTTTATGGCATTATACAAGACTACAGCGAGGTTGTCTTTGATGACGATAATAGCTACCGGGGCTACCTAGCACTACCCGTGGTTAATAACTAGCGTATGGCTAAGCGAATTTACATCATCCGCCACGGAGAAACCGATTACAACCGCCTAGGCATCATGCAAGGTAGTAGTATCGATACGGATTTGAGTGAAATAGGCCGCTTGCAGGCGCAGGCCTTCTACGAGCAGTATCAGCAGCTGGCCTTCGATGCCATCATCACGAGTAGCCTGAGGCGAACTTGGCAAACCGTGGCACCTTTTTTGGCGCAAATAGACGCTTTTGAACCAAGCATAGCAGCCGACCCATCGCCAAATAGTAGCTCCTCTATGCGGGCTGTCGATTCGCTCGTTCAGACGGGCATAAATGCAGGGGCAAGGGTTACCGTGTTGCGCAAGCCAGCACTCAACGAAATGAGCTGGGGCACTCACGAGGGGAAGCCCTCCAGCGCGGAATCCATCGAACTATACAACCAAGTAAAAGCAGGTTGGGCAAGCGGTGAAATCGACCAGCGAATTGGTGGCGGGGAAAGTGCCCGCGAAATGGGGGAGCGACTTAGCCGTTTTCTAGTAAGCCTACGTGCCATGCCACAACAAAACATCCTGATCTGTAGTCATGGTAGAGCTATTTGCGGGCTAGTGACGCTCATGATGGGCGAGCCGATCGGAGAGATGTACAAACACCAGCATAGCAATACGGGTCTCTGGCTAGCGGAAGAACAGGCGGATCATTACCACTTTTTACTCCGTAATGATACAAGCCATTTGGCCACCTTAACCAAAAACGAAAAGCATGTCTAAAATTCGGGTTAGTGCGGTTTCTTACCTCAATACCAAGCCCTTTTTGTATGGCTTATTACGTAGCCCGATTGCCGATCAGCTCGCAATCGATATGGCTATTCCCAGTGAGTGTGCTCGCCGTTTGGAAGTAGGTATAGCCGATTTAGCCTTGGTGCCGGTGGCTGTCTTACCTCATTTGGCAGCCTATGAACTGGTGAGCGACTACTGCATAGGCACCGTGGGAGCCGTTAAAACCGTTTGCCTCTACGGGGAGGTGCCGATTGAAGAAATGCAGGCTATTTATCTCGATTATCATAGCCGTACGTCGGTGGAACTAAGTCGGCTTTTGCTGGAAGAATACTGGCAATTACAGCCGGCTTTGCTAACAGCTGAAGAAGGCTATATCGCGAAGATAAAAGACCGCACAGGCGGCTTAGTAATCGGAGACCGCACCATCGGGCTCGATAAAAAGTTTCCCTATGTTTATGATTTAGGGCAGGTATGGGAACAACACACAGGGCTGCCCTTCGTCTTCGCTGTTTGGGTAACTACTAAGCCCTTGCCCCCTGATTTTCTGCTGGCCTTTAACGCTGCCCTTGCTGAAGGGCTAGCTCATATCCCCGAGCTACAACTCTTACTACCTAATCCGGATCCAGACTTTGACTTGGTGGATTATTTCACCAATTATATCAGCTACGAACTAGATGCACCGAAACGGATAGCACTAGATCGCTTTTTAGCCTACTGTACTAAGTCGGTAATGGTCGTTTAAATCCTTCAGATGGATAGGATGGGTAGCTTTGGTCGGGTTTGTGCTAAGCGCTCTTAGAAGCCCTAGTCGTTCCTGAAGCCGATGCTAGCTTTGGTGCCTGTTTTATTACTTTTGTAGAGTTGCGCCATACGGATAGCGCTTACGGCTGCTTCAATCCCTTTGTTGCCGTGTTTACCACCGGCTCGGTCGAGTGCTTGCTGTTCTGTATTAGGGGTAAGCAGGCCAAAGATGCAGGGCTTGCCGCTGGCTAGGCTAAGCTGTACTAGGCCATTGGCGACGGCTTGGTTGATATACACATCGTGATCGGTTTCGCCTTTGATAACACAGCCTAAACAGATAACAGCATCCATTTTGCCCTTACCGATTAGTAAGCGGGCAGCAGTGGGTAGTTCGAAGGCTCCGGGTACTTGCATTGTGGTGATATGCTCTACGTTAGCACCTTGGGCTACTAAGGTGTTGAAGCAAGCTTCATAGAGGGCGTGGGTGATTGCCTTGTTCCAGTCTGCTACTACAATTCCGAAGTGCATGTCGGCGGCACTAGGTAGCTGCTCGGCATCAAAATCGCTTAAATTTTTAAGGGCGGAAGCCATGATCTATTTTTTTGAGGGGGGGTGATTTGTTTAGTAGTCTTGCGCTACAAAGCTAGCTTTGCGCCCGCGTAAGCCAAAAAAACGTGGAAAAATACCAGTAAAGGTAGGCTTTGCTTCGAGCCGTTGAAAAAGGGGGTGCTCTTCAGCAGCCTTCAGCAGTCTTCGGCCGGCGCTAGGGTTAACATCAAAAGGCTGTCAAAAGATCAGCATTCCACTCAAAGTACGCTCAGATCGCTGTTTTTTTTGCATTTTTGCGCTCTAAATTGTCATTGGATGAAAAATTGTAGTTTTTGGGGGCTATGTATAGTGCTATTTTTGGCTGCTTGTGGCCAATCTCCGAGTAGTTCTTCGGCCGCTGCCACTAGTGAGGTGGTGGCGGATACACTTCGGTATGCTCCGGAGGTACACTTAGAAAATGTGCGGCAACTCACTTTTGGAGGGGATAATGCGGAGGCTTATTTCAGTTTTGATGATCGGAATCTAGTTTTTCAGGCTTCTAATCCGGCCTGGAATGCGAATTGCGACCAAATATTCCTTATGCCGCTTGCTGGGAGTGAGGGCAAAGTGGTGCCGATGTTATCCACCGGCTTAGGGCGCACGACTTGCTCCTTTTTTCTGCCAGGCAATCAGGAAATTCTGTACGCTAGCACGCATTTAGGCGGCGAGGAGTGCCCGGATGCGCCTAGAGTGGTGGATGGTAAGTATGTTTGGCCGGTTTTTTCCAGCTTTGATATTTTTGTGGCCGATTTAGAAGGCAATATTAAGCGGCAGTTGACGGATTCCCCCGGCTATGATGCGGAGGCTACGGTAAGCCCAGATGGCAAAAAAATTGTTTTCACCAGCGATCGGACGGGCGATTTGGAGCTATTTACGATGGACCTTGACGGGGGGAATGTGCGGCAAATAACCAGTGGGTTAGGCTACGATGGGGGGGCTTTTTTCAGCCCGGATAGCAAGCAGTTGATTTTCCGAGCTTCGCGCCCCAAGACGCAGGCAGAAATCGATACCTACCAAAGCCTGCTGCGCCAAGGTTTGGTGCAACCAACGAATATGGAGCTGTTTGTGTGTAATGCGGAAGATGGAAGCGATCTGCGGCAGATTACAGATTTGGGTAAAGCCAATTGGGCACCCTACTTTCATCCGAGTGGGGAAAAGGTGGTATTTGCTACCAACCACCATCAACCTAGCGGTCGCGTCTTCAATCTTTTTATGATTAACCTAGACGGAACAGGCTTAGAACAACTCACTTTTGATGAGACCTTCGATGCCTTTCCGATGTTTAGCTACGATGGTAAAAAGCTAGTTTTTTCTAGCAATCGCTTCAATGGCGGCGGCAGCGACACCAATGTGTTTTTAGCAGATTGGAAGGAATAGGGCAAGTGCGAAAGGCCGGCTACGGAGATGAAGTAATTGTTAATAAAGCATATTTTTTAGCTGCTTTCTTACAAAATGAAGTACCTTAGCTGCTCGAGGTGCAAGCGCGCTTCTTTTCGCTTTGTTAATCAAACCCAATCACAACATGCGGCTTTTTACAGTAGGGCTTTTGCTCTGTATGGCTTCCTATGCGGGAGCGCAAACTAATCATGCGGTAGAGGTGCGTAGTAACGTATTCGATCCCGCTAGCATAACTATTCAGGTAGGGGATACCATCACTTGGACGAATGTGCAAGGAGTGCACAATGTCAATGGCTCTAGCCAATCGTATCCTGATAACCCGGTAGGTTTTCGGAGTGGCAATGCGCTGCCACCCCCTTGGACGTTTCAGTTCGTTTTTGATACGCCAGGCACTTACAACTATCAATGCGACCCGCACTTAGGTTTGGGTATGATAGGCGAGATAGTTGTGGAGGGTGCTGGTGGTGGTACCGTGCTGATTACGGAAATCATGTATAACCCCCCTGAAAGTGGTACGGACTCTTTAGAGTATGTGGAGCTTTATAACTTCGGTACGGAGGCAGTTGAGATGACAGGCTGGACGACGGATGGCTTTGTGCTCACTTTCCCGGCTTATACTTTAGCTGCAGGGGAATTCCTCATTTTGGCTGTGAATGAAATGGCTTTTCGCAATGCCTTCAGTTATACGGGAGATGTGTTGCAATGGGAGATGGGTGCATTAAGTAACAACGGGGAGCGCATTGCTCTTGTAGATGCCAACGGTAATGTAGTGGATGAGGTAACTTTCGATGATGTGGCACCCTGGCCAATGGAGCCCGATGGCAACGGGCCGAGTTTAGTACTTTGTGATATTACAGCCGATAACAACGACGGGAACAACTGGCAAGCAGCCTCTGCAGGCACAGGTTTGTTTTTTGAAGGTTCTGAGCTTAAAGGAGACCCTGGTGTCCTGAGTGTTTGTGGCGCACCAACGCCGAGCGTGAACTGGTTGCGCAACAGCCTGAACGTCAATGAGGCAGAGGGTACGGTGAGCGTGGGCGTGGTAGTTCGGAATTTCAATACTGGTTTTGGCCCCACCATCCTGCTTGCTTTAGATGCAGCTGCCAGCACGGCTACCCTAGGTAGTGATTTTACCACCAACCCCGCCTTACCTATAACTTTCACGGATGGGGAGACCGCTTTGGACACCTTCTTCTTTGAGCTGACGATAGTAGATGATTTGATAGAAGAATCTACGGAAGAAATTGTCTTAGTTTTGAGTGGCAATGGCGAAATTGGCAATGCTAATATGCGGATTTTTATCAGCGATAACGACACGGAAGTAACCGTGGTGCCGATTGCCAGCATCAATGCAGTGGATGCCAATGGGGTGGCTACTAGCGTAGGCCAAACAGTGAGTTTGCAAGGTGTCGTACAGTGTATTGATTTCAGAGGCGGTAATGGTTACGAATTCTGGATCATTGAGCCTGCTACGGGAGATGGGATGTTTGTATTCTCTACTACCAATGTGAGCGACTATACCGACCCAGCGGAAGGAGATGCCTTGATTGTAACAGGTGATTTAGCGCAGTTTAGAGGTTTGCTGGAGATCATTCCAACGGCCATCACGCTTGTTTCGGCGGGCAATGCCCCTGCTACTGCAACGGCAACCGAAGTGTTAGGAGAGGCGCAAGAAAACAAGTATGTGTCATTCAGCTTTAATAACTTTGTGGCTGCTAACCCGATCGTACGTGCGGGAGGGGGCTTTAATGTGTCGGCCATTCAAAATAATGGAGATACGATTGTTATCCGAGTAGAGAATGAAATTGCGGTGGATTCTGTTTTCTTGGCTAATTTCATCGGCAGTGCGGCGGTTGACTTTTATACGGTGACAGGCTTAGTTTATCAGCGCGATTTTGATAGTCCTTTCGATGGGTTTTACCAGTTATATCCCTGCGGACAGGAAAGTTTTCAGTTTGTGGTAGCTACTCGGGAGCCTGCGTGGGCAGCTGATTTAAAGTTATACCCGAACCCGGCTAGCCAATGGCTACGGGTGGAGGCTCCGGCAGCGGTGGAGCAGTATCGCTTGTATGATTTGCAAGGCCGCTTATTGCAGTCGGCTTGGCGGCAAGGGGAGCAGCTTCGCGTGGATGTGTCTCAGCTAGCGGCGGGTCTTTATCAGTTACAGTTGATTGGAGCGGATGCTAGTGTCATGCGCCCTATAGTAAAGCAATAGCTATACTTGAGCCGATGTGGTTTACCTTCGGTGAGCGTTTCACTCAGCGTTGGGAAAATTATGGCGCCCTTATCTGCGTCTTTGGCAAGTCAAAAAAACGCAGGCACCCGTACGGGCGGCGAGGCTTTTTGACGCAACCCAAGACGTGGAGAGCAAGTGAGAAATTCCTAAACCACATCGATTCAAGTATATAATGAGGTGATTTGGGCGAAGCCTGAGCCATCTCACGGCACCCCTCTAATTTGGGCATAATCAGAGGCTAAAACACAGCAGTGGGGATCCGCTGCTGTGTTTTTTGCATACTGCTTAAACCCTTTGCCCGTTCCTTCGTCTTAAAGCTAGTGACGGTGGGATCTTGGCACAATAGCGTGGGGGGGGATCGAACTGATTTTTTCGTTCACACTTGCGCTATAAAAGAGCCCTTTGCCCCTGCGTTAGCCAAAAAAAAGTATAAACACCTAGCGATTAGCAAATGAATTCTTTTTATTTTGTTTCAACAACTCAAAACAAAGCGACTAAGCAACATGGCAAAGAACAGTACGACCTCGATGAATATGCGGATTATTCACCGCTATCTAGGTTTCTTTTTAGTGGGTATTATGACCGTTTATTCCATTAGCGGTCTTGTGCTTATTTTTAGGGATACCGACTTTTTGAAGCGGGAGAGCACCTTTGTTAAGACCGTAAAGGCACAGGCTTCTGCCCATGAGCTAGGGCCCTTGTTGGGTATTCGTAACTTACAAGTGGCGGAAGAAACCCCCACGCTGCTGCTGTTTAAAGACGGCCAATATGACAAGGCTACGGGGGTGGCTACCTATACAGAAAAGCATTTGCCCTATGTGTTGGACAAGATGACCAAGCTGCACAAGGCTAAATCGGCCGAGCCACTTTTCTTCTTGAATATATTTTTTGGCCTTTCTCTCCTGTTTTTTGTTATTTCCTCTTTTTGGATGTTCATGCCGAAGACAGATGTGTTCAAAAAGGGCTTATATTTCACATTGGCGGGTATTGTACTGACGCTCTTGCTACTTTTCCTGTAGATGCGTTAGGAGGTCAGTAGCGGAGCTAACGGCTTGGTAGATGTTATCTTTGCCGAACCAAGTGATTTGTCTTTTAGCATAACGGCGACTATTGCGCTGTATCAGTTCTATGGCCGTGTTAAGATCGTATTCGCCTTCAAAATAAGGCCAAAGTTCTTGGTAGCCTACGGTTTGCAAAACAGGCAGATGGCGGTAGGGTAGTAGGCTGCGGGCTTCTTCTATTAGGCCCATTCCGATCATTTGCTTTACGCGCTGATTGATTTTTCCGTAGAGGGCTTCCCGCTGCGGGTCTTGTTTCCTGCGGCTGTGTGCCACCTGCGGTGGTGGCGGTGTGGCACCGAGTGCCGGCTGGAAGTAACGTACGGCAAAAGGCCGATCTTGCGCACCTTGGCGGAAGGAGGAGTAGGGCTGTTGGGCTTCCCAACTCACTTCTAAGGCTCGTTGTAGGCGGCGGGGATTTTGTTGATCCACCGAAGCGAAGTAATCGGGGTCGGCTTTGGCTAGTGCCGCTTGCAAGCCGGCTAAACCTTGGTTAGCGAAGAGTTGAGCTACTAGCTCTTTAGTCGCGTCCTGAATGGGTGGGAAGTCATCGAGTCCTTCGCAAAGTGCCTTAATGTATAGCCCGCTGCCACCAACTAGTACGATCTGGGGGTGTAGGGGGAAAAGATTGGCTAGTAAAGCCAAGGCCTCCTCGGCGAACCGGCCGGCACTGAGAGGCTGTTGAATAGACCGATCGGCGATGAAATAGTGCTTTGCAGCGGCTAGTTCCTCCTCGGAGGGGCGGGCATTGCCGATGCGCATCTCTTGGTAGAATTGCCGGCTATCTGCGCTGAGAACGGGGCAGTTCAGTTGGCTAGCTAGCTCGATAGCTAGGGCTGTTTTTCCGCTGGCGGTGGGGCCGCCGATAACAATAATTGTGTGCATACGGAGCGAAGGTAGTAAATTCGCCCATGCTTTACTCAATTGCCCGCCCCATTGCCCGCTATGTTTTGTTGTATCACTATCGGCATATCGAAGTGAGTGGCCTAGAACACCTTCCAGCCAGCGGCCCTGTTTTGTTAGCGATGAACCACCCTACGGCTTTTATCGAGCCCTGTGTGTTAGCCTGTTTTCAGCCGCGTAGCTTGCATTTTTTAGCCCGTGGGAACCTTTTCCATTCCGCGTGGAGTCGTTTTTTGCTGGGAGCTTTGCATATTTTGCCGGTCTTTCGGCTCAAAGATGCCGGTTATGGCCGCTTGAAAGACAATTACGAAACTTTCGAGAACTGCTACGCTGCTCTCGAAGCGGGCAAAGCCTTGATGATTATGGCAGAGGGCAGTTGCGTGCACGAGAAAAAGCTGCGCCCACTCCGCAAAGGAACGGCCAAAATTGCCCTAGGAGCACTTAGTAAATCTACTAGCCTGCAAGACATTCCCATTGTGCCGGTGGGTGCCAATTTTTCGCACCCAGATCGCAGCCGTAGTACGGTGTTGCTACGTTTCGGGCCCGCTATCCGAACCGCTGATTTTCTAGGTGCTTATCAGGCACACGAGAATAGAGGGGTGAGCCAACTTACGGAAGCGATTCGAGCGGCTTTGAGCCCCCTGGTGCTACAATTACCAGACTTAGAACAGGCAGACGTGGCCGAGGGCTACCTAACGATAGCGCGCAATAAAGCGGGCTGGCCGCTACAAGAAGGGCTTACGCAAGAAAGCACTTGGCTAGATTTAGACTTAGCCGCAGTAGATCAATTACCGCTAGCGGCGGCGCAAACACAGGCACTGCGTACTTATTTTTGCCGCTTGCAGCAGTTGGGGCTGGAAGAGGCGGCCGTGCAGGGCACTTACCAGCCCTATTTAAATCGCTCTTTTTGGAGTTGGCTTAAGACGCTCTTAGCGATCCTGTTGCTGTTGTGGCATCTACCACTCTGGTTGCTGGGGGAGTATATCGGCGGTGTTGGCACTCGATTAATAGCGTTTTATGCCTCGGTTCGTTTTGCGGTCATCACCGTAGGTACCCTGGTTTATCCATTATTATGGTTGATCGGTTTATCGCCTTGGGCGATGGCTTATAGCTTGCTGGCGATGGTTTCGGTGCGCTGGGCTCTGCGAGAGTGGGAAGCAACCCAGCGTTGGTATGCTGCTCGAAAAGCTTGGCGACAACGGCCGGAGGAGCGTAGTTTATTGCAGCAATTACGGGCCGAAATTGGTTAATGATAGGTTTTTTGCCTATCTTTGGTGTATGAAAGGGCTTAGTTCAATAGATCGGCAACTACGTGCTTTGGAAGACTTCGGTAACGACGATCTTCAGTTACTTCTTTTAGACGGAGCCGCAGCAGCCTATGCCACCAGCGAGCTACACTTTTTATTGCGGCAGATCAAGCTGGTTCGTCAGCGGCTTGCCGATTATCGGCGACGGCTTACTCTCCTTGCGGTATGGTTGCCGATGCTGCTGAGTGCTTCGATCTTTTGTTGTTTGCTGGATCGTTTCCCGCTCACGTACTTTTTGCTGGTTTTTGCTGCCTTGCTAGCTATTGTCTTAGGGGTGGGCTTCTTACAAATGCAGCGGGATGAGCAGCGGCTGTTTCATAGTGAGGAAATTGCTTCCCGAATTCAGGCAGAGCTGAATCGCCGCCGACGGGATGCCGAGATTTACTAGCTACTAAGCCTGTAACTTGGTCAGCAGTTGCTCAGCCAAGCCTGCGTGCGTAGAAGAGGAATGATGTGCCCGTCGCAGTGGGCCATCCCATCGTTCGGCTAAGGCGGCGTAGGCATGGTAGTTACCCGCTGCATCTGTGAAGCAATGTACGCCGAGCGGGCTTTGGCAACCGCCGCCCAATAGCTGTAGCGTTTTTCGTTCCACATTGGTGCAATTGCCTACCACGGCTTGGTGTAGCGGTGCAAGCTGCCGGCGTAAGGCCGTATCATGTAGGCGCGTTTGAACGGCCATTACGCCTTGTCCTGCGGCTGGCACAAACTCTCTAGGGTGCAGTCTTACGCAATGCAGATCACTATAATCGAGTGCTAAACGCTCTAAGCCAGCAGCCGCTAGTAGTACGGCATCTACTTCGCCATCACGTGCTTTTTGCAGGCGGGTAGGCACATTGCCCCGAATATCTTGGGGCAAAAGACCCGGTTGTAGATCGAGCAACTGTGCTTTTCGTCGAGCACTACTACTACCTACTTTGGCACCTGGCGCAATTTTAAGGGGCTGCTTCGCATCGTAAGCTTTGGGGTGAATGAGTAGCAAATCGGCCGGATCCGCGCGGTAGCTCAAGGCTGCTAAGGTTAGTCCTTCCGGCTGGCTAGTAGGCATATCTTTGAGGGAGTGAATGGCTAGATCGATCGCACCAGCCAGTAGGGCGTCTTCAATTTCCTTCGTAAAAAAGCCTTTACCCTCCAGTTTGTCAAAACTGAGGTGCTGTATGCGATCGCCTTGTGTCTTGATGATTTCTAAGCGGCATTCGATTCCGATGCTTTCTAGTTTCGCTTTGAAATATTCCGCTTGCCAAAGCGCTAGTTGGCTGCCGCGCGTGCCAATAACTACCATATTGCTGTGTTAAAGGCGCAAAGGTACATTTTTGAAAGCGTTTAGGGCTTATTTTCCTAATGGGGGCTGTTTTCGCTGGGCTTTTTGTTCAACGGACGGTTGTTCACAAGCACGGTCTTATCATTGGCATAAATGTCCATCCATACGGACAGGTACGGACTCGTTGCTCTCGCCCAGGCCCAG
>DAINNZ010000115.1:0-12443 GCA_036735605.1 Lewinella sp.
CCAAACCAAGGAATAATTTTAGACTGCATAGCTGATACCTCCATCGGTTGCAAAATTTCTATCTTGTAATATAGATCATTGGCTGATTGGGCAGGTGCCAATGCCCTTTGTGGGTATGGATAAAACCCTCCTCCTGGCATTGCAGGGGAGGTAAATCCTCCTGCACAAATGGGGAACTGCCCTCCAGGAACTGTAGTGAGACCGTAAGATGTATTTTGAAAGCGATCAAAAATATCTCCTACAGCTGGTGTAATTGGTGCCAAATCATACCCTCCTCTCATAGGGGGCCACCCATCATTTAATCCATGTGTTATAAATAACTGTTCAAGTTTAGGCCAATCTCTTGATCGGTATAAGAAAAATGATTCATGAGCAATTACATTAGTTGTGGAAAACCCACTTACTGAGCCATTAAAATCATTAAATGTAGCACCGCCGTATGGAATAGTATTGTCTGCTACTCTAAATCCATATAAAGGACCATCTTTCACAATCTGGAATCCCCATATATTTCCATTGTTTACAGGAGTACCAGCTACCTGAAACTTATCAATTAAGAGTTTTTGGTTTTCAACCTTTGCAATTCTAATATTGGTGTTAGATTTTATTCTCAAATCTCCGGCTTTAATCCCTGTGACATAAAAATCTGTTCTTGAAACAAAATTTGAATTACCTAAAACAAAGTTAAAGTTATCAAATAGTTTTTGGACACTTGGATTACCAGAAAATAGGGAAGTTAACCCTTTGTACCCTGTTTGCGATGTATACGAATATTTAAAAAATGGTGCGACTTGTTTTAAGGTGCTAAGATTTGCAATCGATGATCTGAAATTTGGTTTGTGTTGAATGACGTTGAAAGCATCAATGAGTTCAGGGTCAGCTAGAATGGCAGTACGATAAATATTTGATACTAACTCACTTCCTAAACTGGTTATACCTCTCGCTGGGCTGTTTTCAAGGTTATCTAAAGCTCCTAACCTTGTATTAACATCAGTTAATTTACTTGGGTTATTAAGTGCCATATCATCTAAATCAGTCAAAAGGGCTACTCGAGATCCATTGTCAGGCGTATCTTTAATCAATCTGGCCAAAAATTCGCCATTATCCAATTGATTGATTGCATTGGACAAATTACTTCTAGATAACAATTGATTGAAAAATGTTGTAAAACCTACACTTCCTATACCTCCTTCTGGAAGATCATCGAATAGGCTAACCCAAGCGGAACGGGAAGAAGACATATTCGAGATAAAATCAGCTATTGACTGTGTGAAAATATTGTTGAAATTCCAGTTTTTGCTTGTACACAAGCTATAAAACTGTGGAAAGTCGATAGCTAATGAAGGCGGAGAAACAGCGTTGACAATCTTGAACCTATAACTGCCGTTTTTAAAATAGATTTTTATTTTTGCCAGAACTTGACTACCTGAAGGATTTGTGATAAACACATTCTCTATAGTAGTCACTAATGTCCCACCGCTACCCGAATAAGTTCCTGCGCCACTCGGTGTTAATGTGTAAGCTCCTTCATTATATACACCATCAGCAATTTTAACTGGCGTTCCTCCATCTTTTACAACGGCATAATGTAAATCATCGGAAGAAATATAAAGCTTGTATCCGCTATTTAATTGCATTGTATTTTCTACAAGATTTATGGATGATAATATTGCTTGATTTTGCCTTATTGTACTATGAAGTAATGGCTGGTTAGTTCCTTGTATTATTTTAGAAACTAATAAGTCAATAGATGATTGTAGTTTAGCTTTTAATTCCGGTATTAGGTTCGGAAAGTTAGTCTTAATATGTTGATAAACTTCTGGAATGTTTTTAACATGATAGATAAGTTTATTTCCTGTGGCTAACTCTAAAATTGATTTTCCAGTGCCTGCTAAAGAAATAAACCCGAGGTATCCCCATATTTGATGTACCTCTTGAGAGAATGTACCATCGCCTGTAGTTTGCCATTCATATGCATCTCCAGAGAATACTAATATATCAGATGCATTATAAAAAATGTCAGCCCAAGCCAGAAAAGACATACCTCCTGTTTCAGGTACTGTTGCAACTGCAACTACAATTCCAATTGCTGCTAAAAATTGACGTGTGCCTACGTCATCACTCGCATCTAATAACTTATCAATTAAGTGTTTTCCCATAAACAGAGGTAATACTACATAAGTATTGGAATCTAGCCCTGCTACTATAGATGCATTAGCGTGGTATTTGAACGTTACATTTGTTTCGAATTTTATTATACAAGGTGCAAAAGGATCCCCTAAAGCAGCTGTTTCATTAGGATATGGATAATCGTAAGATTCTCTAGTGTTAAAAGACATCGTATTTGCCCCCGCATTGAAAGATGATTCCATGAAATTTACTGGGTAGCTAATTTCATTATCATATGAATGCGCAAAGAAATTAACAGACTCATTACCACTATAGCCCCAAAAATTCCCCATCATTGGAGGACCAGAGTTGTATGGATAAGTTACTGGGATAGTCCGAGGACCAACAACACTTGTTTCTGGTGGATATATAGTGCTTGATAAAATGTAAATATTAGCTATAAAATCCTCATAGCCATAAGAGTCTACATCACCACCAAAGAAAGTCCATGGATCATTCATTTTGGTGTAAACCCTCCAAAACAATTCATTGTTATTCGCCATAAAAGCGGATAACACAGCACCTCTTTGTTCTTCAGGTGTACTAGAGAGTATATAGTTGAATATCGTTTCTTCAGTTGAAAACCCGAAAGTTGCAGGCAAACTCATAAAACCTTCACTTAAATCACCATGTGAAAGAACTTTTAGTATATGAATTCTTGATGTTTCTGAAAGGTTTTGAAATATGCAAGGCCCGTATGCATATAATTCTTTTAATACGCTATATAAGTTATTGGCAGACATTTCATTCCCTTCTGTATATTCAAGTATTTTTTCTTCTGTGACAGATTTATTAACAAAATCCTCTACAAGGTGATAAATTGTACCTCTAGAGCCCGTATAAATGACTGGGGAAATTACTGGAACACCAAATGTTTGAAATAATTCAATTACTTTGTTATCCCCAACCATTCCTTCTATATCTAATTCACCATTATCTACATCTTCTTGAAAATAGCCTGTTGGTAGCAATAACGCACCTCGATCTTTCATAAATTCTATGAATCTTAATCCTCTAACACCAGCTAAGTCATAGTTTACTTGGTTTCCTTGTATGTTTCCGCTACATAGTTTAAACAGCATTGGGTATCGCTCTACCTGATGAGCATGGGCAAAAGTATAAAAGAAAGTGTTGGTTCCACATTCTGAAATTTCAGATACATATTCCAAAAATCCAATACCAACAGCTGTAAAAGCAGGGTAAAAAGTAGCAGTTATCAGTTTTTCATTTTCGAAGGTCTTAGATTGTAGATAAGTATAATCCTTGCGTACACCTCTTGCAGTATAATTCTGTTGTATTTCCTCTAAAGGAGGTACATTTAATTCTTCAATAGGAATCTTGGCTATCTTAAATTTAACCTGATTATTTTGGTAGCACGGAAATCCTATTACACCGTGTCTTAGGCGTTGAAGCTGGTATAATTCCCTAGAAATATTATCTACGTAAAACTCATTTTCATTAGTTCGGTAACCAGCGAAGTTTGCCGATGAGCAATAAATTGATGTGAGGTATTCAAGCCCATTTAACTTAAATGAGCGAAGTGAACCAAAGACACACAAATCATAGGAGTATTCATCGTCTATACAATCAACATTGATGTCGTCACCATTATTAAAAGTTATCTCTGACACTCCTTTAGGAAGTGTGATTATCTTACCGGAAGGGGTAATGAAAGTCAGAGTACTGTCAATATTGAAAGTCAGAGTACTGTCAATATTCCGAAATTCGTTGAATACCTGCATGTCAGCTACCACCACACACTCCCCCTCCTCATCCCCCTCCAACCAAGGCGGGCTAACGGGATTATGAATCAGATCCCACTGCCATTTATAGAGCCTTATATCGCTATCACTACCTTGATCCATGAGGTTGTCGGTAGCTTGCTGGGGCATTAATTCGGGGTATGCTTCGTAGGTATGCTCCAGTACGAAGGCACCGTGGCCAATTTCGTGAGCGATGACACGAGCCAGGGCATCGCCGCTGCCAGCATTGCCCATGTAGATATAGCCAAATTTTCGGCCTCGGGGCATGAAGCCTGCTCGGGTGGTAGCTTCATAGCTATCTACTAAGAAAAGGTAGTAGGTGTTTGGTTCTACGAAGCCTTCGTCCTGATAGGCATTTCGAATTCTTCGCATTTGAGTGGTGTAGTTGGCTAGAATGCCACTACTGACATTTGCGAGTGGTAGTGTACTGCTGGGAGGGGAGAAAACAGTTGCTAAAGAGATACTAGGTTTAACGAGTGCTTGTTTGTAAATAGCCTCAACCCGATCTTGGATCGCCTCGACATCTATGTTGGCTGCCGCGTTACTAAGTGGAACAAGAACTATTTGGAGGGGTATTTCATTGTAGGTAACTACTTTGAGTAATCCTGCGACGTAGTCTGGTTCGTTTTCTGGGGTTATTTGGTTAGCCGAGATATAGTATTCCTCTTGGCTTTTGCCCGTAAAAGTAACGGTAGTCTGGTTGCCTTCTGTATTATTTTGTGCGGGTAGTGCTGTTGTTGTTCCTTGGGTAAATTTAACGTTTGTTAAGGAGAATTCACTTTCTGCTGCGACATCCAAAGCAGCTAGAACGGTTTCCGGATTGTGTAGTCGCTGGGTAGATTTGTAAGAGACGGTATAGTTTTGTCCTGCTACTACTCTGGTTTCATACCACTCTGCTGGATCATTTTCCTTTTTTTGATCGAATCCATATCGCTGGTTTTCGTCAGGGGAGAATATGACTTGAAAGTCGCCATTAAAAAGCTCTTCGACAAAGGCTTCTACATCGGCAATGGCTTGGTTTAAAAGCTGTACGCAGTTTTCTCTTTCTGCTTCATTGGTAGCATTTTGGAAGCAGTTAATGACCTCTTGCACTTGGTTCTGCAGCTCTTCACTGAGAGGTACTTGCTCGATCAATTGCATGAGTTCTTCGAGTTCAGCGAGCAGTGCTTGGTCTAAGACTTGTGCGAGTTCTTCCAAGACCTCGATTAATCCTCCGAGGAGCTCGTCGGCCCAAGGCGGCAATAGCTCTACGCCAAAACCGGTAGCTTCAATAAAGCCGCCGACCATTCTATATTCGTCATTGATGAATATATTATTGAAAGTGAAGGCGAATTTAGCTTTATTGAAAAAGGGCATTTGAATTTCTCCGCTTCCGGTGAAGTAACCGTTGCTTCCACTCACGGAGGTGATGACGATGATAAAGTCGAAAACGACAATGCTGTCTCCTATTCGGAGTTGAGGCAAGGGGGTTTGGTTGGAGATATCCACCTCTGTTTCCAATCCGCAGGCATACAATCCATTGTTGAGCCTAGGCTTTTCCATTAAGAAGCTATCCTGAGGCGCGGCTAATGTACCGAATCCACCTTGGCAAATTTCAGCGACTTGGTAGTCATAAACTTGGTTGGTGAGTAAATCGGAAAGCTCAACGAAAGGCTGTTCTGTGTTGATAAAAACCCAGCTTGCGCCCGGATCATCGGCGAGTTTGTATTTGAACTCATACTCATTGACGGTACCCTGGTCATGTTGCCAAGAGATACGAATAGTGGCTCGATCGATGATCTGCTCGACGATATCTTGAGGTACTGAGCATTGGTCGGTTCGGAAAGGCAGCCAATCGCTGTAGTCAGTCCATCCATAATTGTCGCACTGCGTTTTGACCTTAAATCGATATTCGGTATTGCGCAGCAGGTTTTCAAATACGGCTGCGACTTCGGTTGTTTGTCTTTCCGCTTGATAATAGATTGGCTCGGAAGCAGCGTTGGGGCTGCCAGTATTTTCAGCATTGTTGTTACTGGGGGTTGCTACATCGCGGTCTAATGCTTGGTTAAAGGAGGCAAGAGGGGTATTGATGGGAAGGATACTTTGTACAATTACCTCATAACGATCATCATATTGGTTGGCAGGCTCCCAAAGGGTTCTAGCACTTCTTTGATAGAGTTGATCTACAGCCAGCACTTCGGGGGGTCTGCAATCATCTAACGTACGGAAGGATAGTTCTTCGCTAAAATCCGTCCAAGCACCGCCGACACAGTGCCCTTGTACCACTACGGTATAGGGGGTGTTAGGTCTTAATTGTTCGAATAGCTTAGTGGGGTCGGTCACGATGAATGATTGCCAATTAGCATACGGGTTGGTCGTTACCTCGTTGCCGCTAGGCGAATTATCGCTACTGGAATTATCGTTAGCAGCATCGCGATTGGCTGGCTGCTGCTCAGAAGTAGTAGTAGGAAAGCTATTGCTTTGGCTAGTAGGCTGGTTAGTAGGCTGGTTAGTAGATTGGCTAGGATCGGGTATCGAGTTGTCTAGATTTCCTGCGTTTGGATTGTCTGTATTTCTCGGATTAGTCGTCGTAGCCGTTGCGACGGCCTCATTTGGAGAGCTGGGCGAATCGGTATTGCCATTGTCTGTCCCACTGTCTGTATCATTGTCTGTACCATTGTCCGAAAGGAAGAGGACTTGTTCGTTTGTTTCGACAGCAGCAAATCGAGGGTCTTTAAACCAAACTTTCCATTCAAAGATGCTACCAGTTACGCCCCATTCGACTTTTGCCGAAAAAGGCTGTAGGTCGGCAACAGACAAAGGCGTGGGTGTAAGACAGCACACCGGGGTGAAGAACTGAATAGGGGAGGAGAAATCAGATGTTTCGCCTGAGAAGCAACGGGTAGCGATTTTGACCTCGTAGTAGGTCAAGTCGTCGAGTTGTTCTAAAACAATGGAAGGGAGAATACTAGTTTTGATAGTCCATTCCGTTTCATCGGAACGCTTATAAGCGATATCGAATCCTGCTGCGCTTTGGGAATATTGTGACCAATTGATGGTAGCGGCATCGAAGCTAACTTCTTGTGCTAGGACGTTATCGGGAGCTGCACAAGCTAGCGTAAAGGGAGTTCGCGCTGTCCAATCGCTTTGATTCAGCGGACAAATAGACTGGAGTTGAAACTCATAAGTAGCACCGCCTGACAAATCAGTCAAGAGTTGAAATTCTTGGTTACTTTGCAGGGTTGCCCAAGGAGTGGGTAGCCCAAATGCGGTGAGGGGTTTTAGCCGATAGCGAATAGCAGTAGTAGTGGCGAGCTCACCTGGCTGCCAATTGATCTGCGCAGCCGTTGCAAATAGCGGATCTACTGGCAAAGCGGTAGGTGCTTGGCATACTGGAAACGTGGTAAAGAGCAGCAGACTGCTGTAATCTGACCAAACACCTCTGTTACACCAGTAGCGCATTTTTACCTCATAAGTAGTTTGCGGCACAAGCTGGTCGAGCTCCAGTAGGGGTTGTTGTAAATCCGTAATAGATTGCCATTCGGAATCGCCTTGTTTTCGGTAGAGGAATTGGTAATAAACGGCATTCGATACAGCCGTTCCCATCATGCTAGCAGTCTGATCGCTGAGGCTGAGTAGGCTGAGTGGTCTTTCGATGTTACAGTCTAGGCAAAAGGAAACGGGCGCCGACCAGTCAGACCAAGTTCCATCGCTACAGGCTGTTCTAATTTGAGCTAAATAGGTTGACTGCCGATGGAGGGATCGGAGCTCCATGACTTGTTGTCTATCAAGTTCTAGCGAGCTGAGATCGAAACTGATCTCGCGCACTGGTGTAGCGGTTTGCCAAGAGGTGCTAGCGATGGGTCGATATCGGACTTCCACGTCGCGGATATCTTCTTGAGAGGGCAAGTTCCAAGCAATCAAAGCTTCCCTAATGCTAAGATCGGCGAGGAATGGGGTGTAGGCGGCGGTGCATCCTCCCATCGGTTCGAGGTCTGTGCACTGTCTATTGCCCTCGGCACATTCCGCACAGACACGGAGTGTGTAAGTCCGTTCGGCTAATAAGTTCGAGATGGTATAAGTGCTTAATTCATAAGGCAACTGAGCGGTGTCTGGGGGCATACTGCCGTCAGCGACTTGCCAGATAAGCAAGAATTGGCCATCGACACTCAGTTGGTTGGGCTGGTAATCCCAAGTTAAGGTCAGGCTGTTGGCACTGCTATCAATGCGGTTGAATTGAAGGCTGGTAATACATTCATTTTGAAGTCCGAGGAAGGGCTGCGTCCAGCTAGTACACACTTCACTTCCGTCAGGGCATTGTTTGCAAAGGGTGAAATAGTAGGATCGATTTAGGCGCAAATCAGCGACAATTGCCTGATATTGCCCCTGAGGTATATTGATTTGTCCGCTTTGGTTTTCAGGGCTATCTGTGTTGCTACGTTCGATTAGCCGTTCTGCCCGTCGGTTATTAGTAGCGGAAGTGGATAGTAGTTGCCAACGGAGGGTGAATGCTTGTGCTTGTGGGTTGGCTGGCCAAGAGACTAACAGTTGATCATTTTCGATGGCTGCTTGGGAAGCAACGATGGCTGGGCCACAGTCCTCTTGGGGGGAGGGGGGTGTTGAGAAAGTAATGCTGCTACAATTTTGGCTGCCATCGTTGCACAAAGCACAAAGGGTATAGGTATATTCTTGGTCGCTGAGGAGGGTCTGCTGTTGGAATGTGGTGGTCGTGTTGCCGAAGAAAAAGACTTCGTCGGCTTGGTTGCTCAGCTTCCATTTAGAGACGAAAGGATGATCTAGCCAGCTAAAGCTTACGGTATTGTTTGGGTCGAGAACAAAGTTGAAATTAAAGTCTTGTGGGCATTGATTTTGCTCCTCCTCCTCCTCTTGGGAGCCAATGAGGGTGAAGTCGGATAGGTCGCTCCATCCATCGTTGAGGAATGCAGCTTGGCCTAGCACATCTTGGGCACGTACCCTAACGATGTAGCGAGTATCGGGTTGCAGTAGCTGAGCGGTAGAGGTAAGAAGGAAGAAGGGAGATAGGGTAGTGGTTTCAAGGATGGGTTGTGTGGCAGAGAGGGTTAGGTTGTCGCCCATGCCAGGCAATAAGTCTTCAAATACTTGTAAGGTATATCGAACAACGATGCCAGCATGTTGTGGTTGCCACTGAAAGCGGAGTTGCTGGGGGAAAGAAAGGGGAATGCTGCCAATAGGTTCGATGAGTAGAGGAGGTCGTTGAAGGAAGAGCAATCCGTTGGCGCAGCCGGTGTTGGAAACGGGCGGATCAAAAAAGCGGTTGTAGTCAAAGACCTCGACACAGAGGGAAAGAGGACCTTCGGGCAAAAGTCCGCCATTTGCTTGAAAGGCCGCTAGGCTTTGTCCTGCGAAAAGAAGATTAGCAGGGTCAAAATAATCTCTTAATTGGTTGCCTGTTAAGACAAGGGGTACGTTTCTGCGCAGGTTTATGGGGAAGGGAATAAAGTCTTCGCGGCTGCGGATGCTGAATCCGGGACCAGAAAGCGAAATGCGTAAAATAGCTTGGTATTCGGGTCTTTCATCAGTGCTAAGTAGGGTGATGACTACCTTTCCGGGGTCGTCGTAAGCTTCCAAATAGGGACTGAATTGGGTGACTTGCGCTACGGCTGTGACGGGGAAATTTTGAGCACGAACTAGACCTTGTGCTACAAACACAAATAGGAAGCACAGCATCCAAGTTGCCACGGGAAGCTTAGCAATCTTGGCTAAGGGAAAAGGCAGGATGTGAGAAGGTCGTGTGGTTGTTTTCATAGTCAGAATTTTTTTGAATTGTGGGATCAAGCTCTTGCGTTAAAAAGGAACCCTTGCCCCTGCATTTTTGCCAGTACAGGCGTAGCTAAAAGTAGTAAATAATAGGATTAAAAGGTTAGCATATAGCCTAATTGTGCGTTAAAATCGGTAAAAGGTGTAGCTGAAATGAGTTCGCTGCTGAAAGTATTGCTGACATAAGCTAATTGACATTGAATACCCTGTTTTTTAGTGATTTTCCATTGTCCTCCAAGCCTATTTTCCCATACGCCACTTGTTTGATTGTTGGGTGTTTGAACGCGAGAGTAGGAAATTCCAAAGTCAAGGTTTAATTTATCGTTGAGCAGTTTTTTTTGAGCGGAAATGGAGGGGCTAATAATATTGGTATTTCCGATACCTACGCTTGTTAAATTAGCCATACAAGTAGTGGTAACCGTCCAGTTTTTTTCTTCTAAATTCCAGGTGTAAGATAGCATTCCTGCATAAAAGGAATTTTCATTTTGTACATCAATTTGATCATTATTGATGGCATTAGCATTTTGGTAGGACAGGGAAAAGGACAGTACAGACTGCATTTTTGATCCTAGAAGGTAGGAGGCAGCTATTTGTGTGCTTATATTGGATTGAACGATTACAATCGAATCAAGTACGACGAAGGGGGCTGTAGTGACCCTTTGCCGGATGGTATAGTTCATATTACTGAGCGCGATGCTAGTATTGAATCGTTGAGAAATGGCAAAGGTAACGTTGGCACTCCCTATAAACCTAGCACCATTGGTCTCATTGGTAGCTGCTAAACCATTTTTCTGAATACCGATAGCAGTGGATAAGGTGATTTTTTTCTTAAGTAAATTAGTGGAAGCACCCAATTGTATGTTTTCTGTGTCATTAAGAAAGGCCAGTCTGCCAAGAGATTGGTAGCCAGCTCCAATATGCTCTATGCTAAGGGTGAAATTAGCGAAAGTAGGTCTAAAACCGAGCTCGAAGTTCCACGCTTGCCCATAGGCTGTGGAGCTATGTGGTTTGAATAAGCCTAATATGTTGCCATTAAAGCCAGCCTTTGGATTTTGAATAAGTGGAGCTGATTTATCTCTAGTGATAGCACTATGAGCAAGGTCAAAAGAGAAGTCAAATAATTGGCCGAGTGATTTTTTACCTTGAACTTCTAATACAAGGTTTTCTTGTGGTCGAATGCGTGCACTATCAGAAATAAAAGTCGATTCGGTTTGATCAGCAGCATGGAAAAGGATGGCATTAAGCTCATCCGATTCATTTTTAAACCCTAATTTTAAGCCTTTCCCCGTTCGTTTATAGACGGGATCGAGGTTCTGAATGGCACCAGCCTCGGCGATGCGGGCTCTCAGTAGCCTACCTGCCATAAGGCCAACATAGAATTTTCCTGGATTTAATTCAAGTCCAACGCCTTTGAAATTATGGCCACTAAGGGAGTAGGGCGAGAAATTCATAGAGCGGTCTCCTAGATGCAGCTTGATCCATTTATAAGTGGGGCTGAAGCCATAAAAGGCGTATGCGGGAAGATTATAATTTGAATTACCATCAGAGAATGCAACAGAAAACGGCCCCTTTAGACCTAAAAAATCGACTAATAAAGCAGCGTTGATACGTGCCATGAAGGGGTCTGTTCTTGGCTCAATGCCGGAAATGTGATTCCATCGCATATTTATTTGGCTACTGCCGGATAATTTAAGATATTCTTTTGCCTCAATACGTGATTTAATATCACTAAAGAAAGAACTTACCTCTTGTGCCTGCAATGGATGAGCGGCAAGAAGGATAAATACTAAATAGTAGCCAATTAAATTAAGCGTGATATTTTTCATAAAATCAAGGTTGAAACAAAAGGATATCGGCGGCCTATTCCATTGTTATATATAATTGCTTGGAAAAAGGAGAGGCATTTCCGTTGGCGAAATAGGCTCGAATGACATAAGTGTAGGTTTCTCCATTTTTTAATTTTTCGTCCGTAATTGAGTTTATTTTCCCACTTAGCACTTTAAAGAGGGAAAGAGGGGTATTTCCTTGGCCTTTGTAAAGATAAAACTCTCTAGCATCTTCGTCGAAATCCCAGTTCAGTTGAATAGATTTATTCTCAAAAGAGGCCTCCGCATAGAAATCTAAAAAGGCACCTCTTATAGCATAGTCCTCTAATTGCGTACTTGCCATTTGAGCAAACCTAGAGTTCAGCCCATCGTCATCAGTTACTTGTAAAGTATATTGATATATTCTGTCGAAGGTCACTAAGGTGTCAAGATAGCTATCAATAAAATCATTTTTATGAAATTCGTGTATGATTTGCCATTCTTGTTGCTCTCCCCTGATTTTTCTATAGAGACGGTAATTTTCTACATCATCCGAAGGGCTAGTTGTCCAACGAATAAGGATACTTTTGTCACTGGCTTTGATTTGCGTGATTACTGGAGCCGCAGGAGGATATACGTCTGGCTTTTTAAGTGACAATATAGGGGTAAAGGCAGAACTATTCCCTCTATCATCCACGCTGCGAAGCTGATAATAAATCCATTCATTGCCCACAACCATGTCTACGCTGTCTATATGGGTAGGGCCTGAGAGTGGTTCAGGTGTAATCATTGCCAGTTCTTGATCTTTAATATAGCCTTTGAAGAGGTAGTAGCCAGCTAGGTCTGGTTCATCACTGGTGATCCAGCTAAGGTGAGCCAATCCGCTACTGTCGATATACCCCTGAAAATTTTCTGGTACGGCGGGGGG
>DAINNZ010000116.1:0-12275 GCA_036735605.1 Lewinella sp.
CCGGTTACGGATTCTCGTCGAATCTGCTTAGACCACACTTTTTGTCAAAGAACCAGATCTTTTAAAGATAACGGTACAGATGTAACAGGGGCTTCGATCTTTTATGCTATTTATCCAGTGGCTAATCGCCCAACTTCGCCTACTTTTACAGAAATTTCTTATGCCTTCCAGTTTAATACAGGGACTAATAGTGACCAGCAATGGGGTACAGACATCAACGGCAGTAATGGTACGAACTTAGCTATCAATATTCTTCTAGGCCCCTCGCGAGCCAATGGCACTTACACCCTAGAAGTGTATGCAAGAATCACCACAAACGGGGTAAATGCGGCGGGTGAAATATTCGATAGTAACAACTCTTCAAACTACCTTGCTACCTTCAGCATCGACGCCTCCCTCCCCGTCCGCCTAAGCTCCTTTACGGGCGAAGCCAAAAGTGCTTACAATGAACTGGCGTGGGTTACAGCACAGGAGGAGAACAATGCCTACTTCAATATTGAGCGCAGTACCGACGCGCGGCAATGGGAGCCCCTTGGGCGCGTAGCAGGCAGCGGAAATAGTGCTAGCCAACAGGCCTATCGTTTTCAAGACCGGCTTCCTTACGTAGGCACTACCTACTATCGCTTACAGCAGGTGGATTACGACGGGCAGTTTGCATACTACGGGCCGGTTGTGATTGACCGTAAGCCGACGGCGGCAGAGGTAAGGGTTTTCCCCAACCCCGCGAAAGACCTACTTTTTATACAGATAGAAAATGGCAATGTTGGAGGGCAAATAAGCCTTAGCAACAGTATCGGACAACAATTGCGGGCTTGGCCCGCCAGTGAGGCGACCAATGGTCTTTCCGTGGCGGGTTTACCAAAAGGTGTATATTTGCTGCGGTGGGTGAGCGGAGATGCGCAAAACCCTCGGCCGCTGTATAGCAGTCGGCTTATCATCAACTAACAGAAAGCATGGTGCCTTGGGAGATTAGCTATCAACTAGAAGAACTACCACAGTGGGTCGAAAAAATTCGGCAACAATACCCCGAGCAAAGATTTTTTGCCCTAATCGGGGAGCTGGGTGCTGGTAAAACTACTTTTGTAAGCGAATTTTGCCGGCAACTTGGCGCACAGGATGAAGCGTCTAGTCCCACTTTCAGTATTGTAAACGAGTATGCTACAGCGAAAGGGCCCATTTTCCACCTAGATTGCTATCGCTTGAAAAGTGTTGAGGAGGCAATGGATATTGGAATAGAAGAATACTTTGAGCAAGCTTATTTCTGTTTTATTGAGTGGCCTGAATTGATTGAGCCCTTCTTACCGCAAAACGTTGTATATTTACGCTTTGAACATTACCAGACAGTCCGTGGCGAACCTTGCCGCTTGCTGTATGTAATGCCGCCGAGCTATGAGTGAGAAGGATAAGAAAATTTCATTACCCGAAGAGTTGAAGTCTAGCTATGGACAAACTCAAACGGAGACCTTGCAACGGGAGCCCAAAGCCAATAAATTGTGCATTGGGATTCCTCGTGAAATCACCCTGCAAGAAAAGCGCATCGCGCTGGTGCCCAGTAGTGTATCCACCCTTTGCGGTCGCGGCCATGAAGTGATTATCGAAACCGAGGCTGGCTTGCATAGCAATTTCAGAGACCACGATTTCTCAGAAGCGGGTGCGGAGATTGCTTTCTCGGGCAAAGAAGTATATCAAAAATCGAATATCATCATCAAAGTAGCCCCTCCTACTCTGGAGGAGATTGACATGATGGGAGAGGGAAGTATTTTAATTTCCCCCTTACAACTACCTACGATCTCAGCAGAATATCTTTATCGCCTTAAGCACAAACGGATTATCGCACTAGCAATGGAGTATATCCAAGATGAAGAGGGCGCTTTTCCTATTGTGCGGATCATGAGCGAAATGGCAGGTATTGCGGCTATTCAAACGGCTGCCGAGCTGCTAAGTGCTAGTGCAGGCGGCCCTGGTATTTTATTGGGCGGCATCTCTGGCGTACCGAGTGCCACCGTGGTTATATTAGGCGGCGGGGTAGTAGCTGAATATGCCACTCGCGCCGCTTTAGGCATGGGGGCAGAGGTGCGCATCTTCGATGATAACATCCACAAATTAATGCGCCTACAAACGGCCGTAGGTCGGCAATTATACACCTCCGCTATCAATCCAGTCTATTTACGCCGCGAATTGCTGAACGCAGAAGTAGCCATTGGTGCTATCCACGCGGAAAGTGGCCGTGCGCCCGTAGTAGTCAGTGATGACATGGTGAGAGCCATGCGACCAGGATCCGTTATTATCGATATTAGTATCGATCAAGGTGGTTGCTTCGCTACTAGCGAAATGACTACGCTAGATAAGCCGACTTTCATCAAACACGATGTCATTCACTACTGCGTGCCCAATATCGCCAGCCGAGTAGGGCGCACCGCGAGTATTGCCATCAGCAACATCCTCACACCTATGCTCCTTAAGGCCGAGGAATCGCGCAACTTCGAACGCTTTATCTTCCACCACCACGGCCTGAGGCGAGGTGTTTATACCTACCGAGGCTCTTTGACCAACCACTATCTAGGTAAGCGCTTCGAAATGAAAGCCACCGATATAGATTTACTCCTAACTAGTAGCTTCTAACAAGAAGCTGTTCATCGGAAGCCATTCTCATTGCGGCAGCACTTCCGCTGCTATTGCTACTTGTTCTTATTCGCTTCCTTGTCCATGATGTCTTGCTTACCCAGCCAGCCAGTGTCAAAGTTGCCATTGCGAAAGTCTTCTTGCTTGAGTAGCCACTGATGAAAAGGTACCGTGGTCTTTACGCCTTCAATGATAAATTCATCCAAGGCTCTTTCCATTTTTGTAATACACTCTTCGCGGGTTTTTGCTCGGCAAATGAGCTTAGCGATCATGCTATCATAGAAAGGCGGAATAGTATAGCCTGCGTACACGTGGGTGTCCACTCTCACACCATGCCCTTTCGAACTATGAAAGCTGGCAATTTTACCCGGACTAGGCCGAAAATCGTTGAGTGGGTCTTCTGCGTTGATGCGGCATTCCATCGCATGCCCTTGGGGGAAGTAGTTGTCGCCACTGATCGGTTCACCGTAGGCAATCTTGATCTGTTCCTTAATCAAATCGTGGTCGATCACTTCCTCCGTCACAGGGTGCTCCACTTGGATGCGGGTATTCATCTCCATGAAGTAGAAATTGCGGTGCTTATCCACCAAAAATTCAATCGTACCTACCCCCTCATAGCGAATTGCCTCCCCTGCACGAACAGCCGCAGCACCCATTTTTTCACGCAGCTCATCAGTCATAAAGGGGCTAGGACACTCTTCCAATAACTTTTGGTGCCGGCGCTGCACAGAGCAGTCGCGCTCCGAGAGGTGCACTACTTTTCCGTGCTGATCCCCAACGATCTGAAATTCAATATGCCGAGGCTCCTCAATGTATTTCTCCATGTAAATACCATCGTTGCCAAAAGAAGCTTTTGCCTCTGCACGGGCACTATCCCAGCTTTTTTCAAATTCTTCTTCTTTCCAGATAATTCGCATCCCTTTACCGCCGCCGCCAGCAGTGGCTTTGATGATCACTGGATAGCCTATTTCTTTGGCTTGCTTAATGCCATCTTTGATGTTCGCTACCAAGCCTTCGCTGCCCGGAATTACCGGCACTTTCGCCTTGATCATAGTTTCTTTGGCCGTAATTTTGTCCCCCATCTTCCGAATCATGTCAGGGGTGGGGCCAATAAATTTGATGCCATACTCTGCACACACTTCAGCAAAGTCGGCATTCTCAGAAAGAAAACCGTAGCCGGGGTGAACCGCATCTGCATTGGTTATTTCCACAGCTGCCATAATCTTCGGAATACTTAGATAAGATTCTGAAGAAGCCGCCGGCCCAATACAAACGGCCTCATCGGCAAAACGAACATGGAGGCTGTCTCGATCAGCCGTAGAGTAAATTGCTACTGTCTTGATACCCATCTCGCGGCAAGTACGGATGATGCGTAAGGCTATTTCACCTCGGTTAGCAATTAGTATTTTTTTAAACTTTTTGGACATTGGCTTTTTTGATTTTGCTTTCGCCAAATTACTTGGGAAAACGCTGGATGCTTCGCCTTCCTGTTGGCAATTGAACAGCCCAACTCAGCTACGAAGTAGTATATTCACTAGGTTGCAGTAGGCGAGCCAAATAAATACAACCGCCTTGCTGGCTTTCTTCTGCTCTATTCAATGGGGCAAAATGCAGGGGCAAGGGTTCTCCTGGTAGCGCAAGACAAAAGGAATAAGCCGCTAAGCACCGGGCTCTACAAGGAAGAGCACTTGATCGTATTCTACAGGCTGTGCATCCTCTACCATTACTTTAACGATTTTTCCGCTTACCTCCGATTCGATTTCATTGAAGAGTTTCATGGCCTCAATAATACATACGGTGCTACCCGCTTGTATTTTATCGCCTACTTTCGCGTAAGGCCCCTTATCAGGGGAGGAAGAACGATAAAAGGTACCAATCATAGGCGACTTGATCTCAAGGTAGTTGCCATTCGAGGTATCTGAATCAGCTGCTGCCACTGCGGGAGCAAAATCTGGGACAGCTACCCCACTAGCGGCAACGGGAGGAGGTACGGCAGCTGGTGCTGGCGTATAAACCGGTGTAGCTGTAGGCGCACTCACATAGGTATTGCCAGTCACGTCGCCTTTTCCCCGTAAATGGATAGAAAAATCGCCGTCTTTTATTTTCACTTCCGCTAGCTCCGCTTTCGCTACTAGCTTTATGAGTTCTTGGATTTCCTTAAAATTCATAGCGAAAGATTATTTTTTAACGCGCTCCACATAGCTGTTGGTAGCGGTATCTATTTTTATGAAATCACCTTCGTTCACGAAGAGAGGCACTCGGATCTCGGCACCGGATTCTACCGTAGCGGGCTTGAGTGTATTGGTAGCCGTATCGCCCTTCACCCCTGGTTCTGTATAGGTCACTTGCATCTCTACATACTGCGGCATCTCCATCGTAAGAGGCAAATTATCTGCCGCGTTATAGAGCACATCTACCAGCATCCCTTCTTTGAGCAGCCCTGCATTATCGATGAGCTTCACATCAATAGTAGCTTGTTCATAAGACTCGGTATCCATGAAATGGTAGCCAGATTCGTCGTTATATAAGAACTGCATTTGGTGTCTTTCCACTCGCACTTCATCAATCTTGTGGCCAGCGGGGAAGGTATTGTCTAATACCCGACCGGTAGTAAGGCTCTTAAGTTTGGTTCGTACGAAAGCAGCCCCTTTACCAGGCTTTACGTGTTGGAACTCCACTACGGCGAAAATGTCGTGGTTGTGTCGGATGCAAAGACCGTTTCGAATATCTGAGGTATTGGCCATTTTACTGGTTGTTGGGCGCAAGCCCGTAAAGGGCATTGGCTAGCGTTTGTTGAAAAAACCGACGCGCTTGGCTAAGAAAACAAGCTTTCATCGGACATTAGCGGGGCAAAGATAGCATTTGTGACAAATATACCCAAGGCTATTCGCCAAAGTCGAACTCAATGCTATCGCCAGGTTTAAATATTTGTGCTTTTGTCGCCTCCTCTTGCCCTTTCGGCCCTTCTTTTTCCTCATCCTGGCTATCGGCAAAAAGAGTGTTTGGCTTGGCGTCTTCTTCTTGGTCTTTCGCTATTATAGCGGGGGATTCGATCTCTTCGCGGCTGTGCAAAGCTTTTACGCCGATGAGCTTACCCTCTTCCAGTTTATTGCCCAGCGATTTCCAACCTTTTACACTGATAAAATCGGCTAGTAGAACGGTTCTTACCAGCTTCTCCTTATTTCTTCGGATGCTGATTTCAACCGCTGCATCTGGCCGTGCCGTTGCATAGTAAAGCCGGCTATTTTTATGTTCGCTGATAAAGTTGAATAATTGGCCTGTTGAGCTAGTTTCAACATGGAATCGTTTAACGAGCGTTTGATCTCGTTCCCCCTCGTAATAAATAGCACTTACAACGTCTTTGGGCCGGTGTTTACCGACGTAAAGCAAGTCTTGCGAATCAAATTTACGCGTTAAGTCCAAATCGCTCACCTCATAAGTGCCATTTTTGTAAACCGCCAAAATTTGCTCGCCCGTGTCGAAACCACCAAGTAGCAAGCCTCGTTCGTCTTGATTTAGGCGGCCGCTCACCACGTCCATCCAAACGTGCATGGCTCCTAAGGTGGAGCGACCCGCTTCTTTCAAAATAATCTTGCGCACGGGGTAGCGCGTCAGTATGTTTCCACCAGCCGATCGGCCTTTGATCGCTAGCTCTGCAAAGTCGAAATCAAACACTTTCTGCCGGGCTTTCGCCGATGCACTCAGGCTAATCGTAATGATTTCTGCCTCTCCATTGGGGTTAGCACTCAGGTAAGTGATTCTAGATATTTTATCCCCTTTCGTGAGGTCGTATTCCTTGTCGCGCGTGATGGCTGTTACATTGAAGCGTTTGGCCATGGAGCGCCCTGTTTTTCCATCTAAATATACTAGGTTGTACGTGGTGCGTTCATCCCCTTTTCGCCAAATATCAACGTGTAGAATATCCTTGCCAACAAAGGTTTTTTCAGCAATGCGCGAAACGATCATCTTACCGTCTTTCCGAATCACAATCACATCGTCTATGTCGGAGCAATCTGTGATGAACTCGTCTTTTTTAAGCCCTGTGCCAATGAAACCATTGATGCGATCCACGTAGAGCTTAGCATTGTTTGCCACCACGGTAGTCACCTCTACCTTATCGAAAGTAGTGATGAGGGTTTTGCGTTCCTTGCCTTTACCATATTTTTCTAACAGCCGCTCGTAGTAGGCGATGGCATATTCAGTAAGGTGCGCTAGATGGTGCTTGACCGTGCTGAGCTGTTCTAGTAGTTCGGCAATTCGCTCATCGGCTTTGAAGCTGTTATATTTGGAAATACGCTTGATGCGTATTTCCGTTAGCCGAGTAATATCCTCTTCAGTAATGGCGCGAAGCAGTGGGATACGTTGGTCGCCTGGCTTGGTTTGATCTGCTGGTTCGCTAAAGAATTTCTTAAGGCCAACCCGAATGATCTGCAACACTTGCTCCCAGTTTTCGGCTTCCTCAATATCTCGGTAGATGCGTTCTTGGATGAAGATTTTTTCTAAGCTAGCAAAGTGGAGCTTTTCCTCTAAGTTATGCTTTTCGATCTCTAGCTCTTGCCGAAGTAGCTCACGGGTTTGTTCGGTACAGGACTGCAGAATGTCTTCAACCGTCACAAAGTGCGGCTTATCGTCTAAAATAATACAAGCGTTCGGCGAAACCGACTGCTCACAGGCGGTGAAGGCATACAGCGCGTCGATAGCCATATCCGCACTATAATCTTTGCCTAATTCCACTAGCACCTCTACCTCAGCCGCCGTGTTATCTACTACTTTCCTAACTTTGATCTTGCCTTTGTCGTTGGCCTTAATGATGCTATCAATCAAATTAGGGGTGTTCACGCCGTAGGGAAGATCACGGATGGCAACGGTATTATTGTCGATCTTTTCAATTCGAGCACGCACTTTCACTTTGCCGCCTCGTTTACCCCCTTGGTAATCACTGACATCAATTTGTCCGCCAGTAGGAAAATCAGGGTAAATTTTAACCTTCTTGCCTTCTAGTATCTTAATGCTAGCCTTGATGAGTTCTACGAAATTGTGCGGCAGAATTTTGGTACTAAGCCCCACGGCAATTCCTTCGGCACCTTGGGCTAAAAGCAAGGGGAATTTAACGGGGAGATGGATCGGTTCTTTCTTGCGCCCATCATAGCTTAACTGGTAACGTGTGGTGGCTGGATTAAAACTCACCTCTAGCGCAAACTTCGTAAGTCGTGCTTCAATATAACGAGAGGCTGCTGCGCTATCACCTGTGTAAACATTGCCCCAGTTACCTTGCGTGTCGATTAAAAGGTCTTTCTGACCTAAATTAACGAGCGCGTCTCCGATAGCAGCATCACCGTGCGGGTGGTACTGCATGGTTTGGCCAATGATATTAGCGACCTTGTGGTAGCGGCCATCGTCCATTTCTTTCATCGCATGGAGAATACGGCGCTGGACGGGCTTAAATCCGTCATAGACAGCCGGGATCGCACGCTCCAATATCACATAGGAGGCGTAATCAAGGAAGTAATCCTCATACATTCCCTTAAGCGTACTTACTTTATCTTGCTCCCCTGGCAGTGGCTGGCCATTGTTTGTTTCCATCTCGAAGTGCTGATTAGGCGGCAAATATACGAAAATTTATTTTAATAACAATTTGTTTTAACTCCTATCCCATCTGCGCTACAAAGCCTACTCTTGCCCCTGCACAGCGTGCCCGCCTGCCCGTATAGGCTTTAAAAAGGGCGAACGGAGTGAGAGCCATAAACTGCGCTCATAACAGGAAGAGTTGCCTGCTCGGCAAGACTTCGGCCAAAACCATAGTCATAGGCTTGTTCAAGGGGGGCATCAAACGGTGGCTGCGGAATGCAAAACGGCCTTTCCCCAGGATGGCTACCTGCTGAAAAGGCCGTTTTTGACTAGGCAAGTACTCGGCGGCTATGGCAAGATAACCAAGCGCTCAACAGTGCTTTGGGCACCGTTGCGGATGCTAAGCAGGTAGGTGCCACTAGCCAGGTTGGATACACGCAGGTTTTGCCGCCCCGTGGCAGGAAGCGACCAAGTCCGCAGCACTTGTCCTTGTAGATTGAACAACTGAAGGTCTAACTCGCCTTGCCAGTTGCCTTGTAAATCGAGATACAAGGCACCAGAACTTGGGTTGGGATACAGCAAGAGGCTGCGGCCTTCCGCAAACTGGTGGAGGCTACTAGGCGAATAAACAAAGCCAAAGGCCGAGCCAATCGCATCGCCGCAATTGTTGCTAGCAACGATGCGCCAATAGAGCTGGCCCGTTAAACCGAGGGTGGAAGTAGTGAAGCTGGTGCTGCTGAGGGTGGTTGTGTAACCAATCGTAGCAAAACTTGGGTCGTTGCTTACCTGGAGGGTATATTCGTCTGCGTTCTGCGCGGCGTTCCAGCTAAAGGTGATGGCTTCGTCGGGCCAATTACTGCCATTGGCCGGCTGCAATTGCTGTGCGAGTTGTGGTGTGGGGAGGATCGTGATGGGCACGTCTATATTTCGGCTCCCGCTTGGTGAGCTAATGGTAAGTGTGATATTTTGCGCCCCAAGGGGTAGTGTAGCAAAGTTAGCGAAATCAAGTGTTAGAACACGGCTATTAGTATTAAAACTAGCGTTAAAATTGCTGATTGCTAATCCGTTGGCTGCTGCGGTGACACTAGGCTCGTTGCCGAAATCGGCACCCAACATGAGCTGTATATCACCTCCTTGCGTTGCACACACAGACAGTGATTCACTTACTAGGGAGAGGCTAAAGTCGCTGCTGTTGTCTGCACCACACAGCGTAATGTCCCAAAAATCGAGGGTGCCACCGTCTCCGCCAGCTTCATCATAGATAGTTAGGAGCCAAACGCCTTCGGGGTTTTCGCCATTGAAGGTAGCGAGTGCCTGAAGAGGCTGGTAAGTGCCGCTTGCTGCGGGCATATCGCCGCAGGTAATTTCTAAGTCTTGAGCGGTATTGGTGGCACCGTCGCTAAAGAGAAGGTCGTAATTGTCGCCGCTACAACCGAAGGTGCCATCTGGCACGCCGATACGATCTACGAGCGTTACTTCCGTTCCATCGGGACTAGTGAGGGTGATGCGCAGGTCGCCTACCCAAGTGTGCGTGATCCTGAGTGCAACCGTCATGAAGGAGACCGGTGTGGTGGTGGCTACGTCCAAGACAGAGAAAACAGTGGGCGTGCCGGTGCCAGCAATCTCGATGGGCACGTCTTCGCTTTCAATGGCCGCGCCACAAACCTGGTTGAGAGTGGTGAAAGAAAAAGGAGCACTCCAGTTGCCTTCCCCACATTCATTGGCAGCTCTTATGCGCCAGTAGTAGGTGGTTTGGCCAGCTAGTAGATTGCCGTGTGTGTAGCGGGTACTTTCTGTTTCACCACTAGCTATAATAGTGGTAAAAGCGGGGTCGAGGGCTAGCTCGTAAGAATAGCGCAAGGCTTCCAAATCGGCCCAGTTAAGCTGCGCTACAACGGGGTAGTTGGTGGCACCATTAGCGGGGCTAATAGCCGTGGGGGCTGCAGGTACACCGTCAATAAGGGTAAGCGTAAGGTTCGTTTCACTACTCAAGTTACCGTCGGAGGCGAGTACTTGGAAGCTGAAGCTACCACTCACACCGGCAGCAGCAGTAATAACAAGGCTAACAGGAGAGTTGGGGGCTACGCCATTAGCGGAGAAGGCGGCGGTGAGGCCAGCCGGCAAATTCGCTAGCGTCAGGTTTACATTGTTTTCAAAGCCCCCGCCTACGAGCAATTGGAAGGTGCTAGGAGCTGGGGCACAACTACGAATGACTGCTGGGCTAGCACTGACAGAGATTTGGCAGCTCAGTAATTCTTTGCCATCTATGAACATTACGCCTGTATTGTCGGGATCTAACCAGTCTCGGAGCCGCGAGTTAGGCGCGCCACCACCTTCCCAAGAAATAGCAAAATAGCCATAGCTGTCGTACAGATCATTGCCACAGGCTGCGCCACCTCCATGTAATTGGCCTCTTACGCGATGGAAGCGATCAAAAACGGGCGAACCAGAAGAACCACCTTCCGTGGTGCCAATATCCCAGTCGGGAATTTCTAGGTGGGTGCCATTAGGGTTGGGTGCGCCTCCTAAGCCGTTAGCTCTGTAAACTTCTTGGAAGGTAAAAGATATGCGCTTTTCGTCGGTTCGCGGGTGGTGGATAGCGATTACGGTATCGGTAGGCAGCGCAAATTCTCTAGACCAGCCTGCAAAGAAGGCATTAGAGGTAGGGGACACCGGATCGTCTAGCTCTACTATGGTCATATCACTAGCCGGGTTGCTAGCGCGCCAAATAGCCCCTGTGTTGAACTCATTGAGTTGGCCGTCACCTGCTGCCCCACTTTGAGGTGTATTGGGTTGGCGGCAGAAGCTGTTTTCATAGTTCCAGTAAGTAACCAAGGACGGAGCATTGCCCGCATTGATACCGCAGTGGTTGGCCGTCATGAAATAGGGCGTACAATCTTGTCGAGCATTATTGACCAAGAAGCCCGTGCAGAAAGTGCCCCCACCCGTGCTAATAACGGCTACGGAACGAATAATATCGCGGTACTGATCCACAATACCCCAGCCATCCGCTGCGCTACAAACTACATCGAGATTACACGAACCAGAAGCAGCGGACTGCGCGCCAAAACCGAGAAAGTCATGGTTGACGTATTTGAGCCAAAGGCGTAAATTAGCCTGCTCGCTAGCAGGTAAGATGACTTCTACTACGAGATCATCGCCACTCACTACTTGCGTCCAAAGTTGGTTATGTACTTCATTATCCGCTGGGCTAAAAGGGCCTAAGACTTTTGGGCCTTTTTGTCCGCCAGCATACAAAAATAATTGCCCCCCTTGAGGCATCCAGTATTCCAGAAAGCCAAGATTAATCGATTTGGCATCCTTGCTTCTTAAGCGCAGCCGCCAGCTTTTCATGCCACCTGCCAGATTGATCCACTGCCCATGCGTATTGGGGCGGATATCCACCTCATGAGAGTAGGCAAAGCGGGGAGCTCGGTCAGGCCGACGAGCAGCCAGCTCTTCCGCCAGCAGTGCCTCGTTGTCGAGTGCCGGTAGTTGATAGGTCGGAATACGGTCTAACTGGCCACTGGCCGCCGTTTGCGCTTGTAGCGCGTAGAAGCCCAGGCTGTAAAGCATTAGGCATGCAAATAAAATACGTTGCATAATAAGAATGTTGCTAGTTAACATAAAGGAGGACTGTTTACCCAATTATCCAATCAGCGTCGAAAGACTGAACGGGAAAGGCCGTAAAAATACTGTCTTTGAAGGACGTGGCCAAATAAAATTATAATCCCGTGTTTTGCTATGATCGGCTTCAGCAGACATTTAGACTTGCTTCCGCGAGCCATCAAACGGCTGCAAGCGAAACCACGACCGCCGTAGGCAGCCCCGTAGCGAACTAGCCCCGTAGCGAAGTTTTGCGCTGCGCTTTGGCTGCGCTGCTACGTCGTCGCTCGCTCTGAGCCCGACAACAAGCCTATTTTAAAAGAATATCCAAAAACACTTGGCTGTTTAAATTAGAAAACGTACCTTTGCGCTCCGTTTTAATAATTCCGGGGCCAGACCAAGGCCTGGCTAAATAAAAGTGACAATGAAAAGAACGTTCCAACCCTCCAAGCGCAAGCGCGTCAATAAGCACGGTTTCC
>DAINNZ010000117.1:0-12268 GCA_036735605.1 Lewinella sp.
AAGCTCCTTCGCTGAATAAGCTCCTTCGCTGAATAAGCTCCTTCGCTGAATAAGCGGCTAGGGAGGCCAAGGTGCTAGGAAGGCTAAGGAGGCTAGCGAGGCCGCCTATCGAGGCTTGTTGGTCACGCTCTTGCGCTCCAAAACAAACCCTTGCCCCTGCCTTCGGCCAATAAAAAGGAAAGACAAGGAGGGAAAGGAAATCTAGGCCAAAGGCACAAGAAAAAGACGGATAGGGAGAACTGCTGCCACTTAGTGTAGATTACAACTTAGGGCATTCGTGCCTAGCAATAAGAACACAAGCGGTATAAAAAATTTTATTGCCAAAAACAAGAAACTTACCAATATCTATAAGGTGTAAAAAGCAAGATAGCCTCCTTTATTGCAAAAAAAGAAGAGCTTAGCCTACAAATATTCTAAAATAAGTAAAGATTTAATGTAAAAAACAAATTAAATTTTACTTAGTGTAAGTTTTACAAGAACTTTTCACCCTATCTTTGCGTTATCGTAGTAGCTAGCCTAATTGTAGCTACCCCATGAAAATCAAATCCCACCTTATGGCCGGCAAATCTTTCCTCCTGGTCGTTTTTTTTCAGTTCTTGCTTGCTTCTACTGTAGTAGGTAATAGCGTTTTTGGTATGCTACAGCAATTGGCCTCTCTTGAAGGCGAAGCTCTTTCGGTAGCGCTAGAAGTGCCAATGGATAGTTTGTATGCCAAAAGCAACCATGTACAAGCGGCCACCTTCTTATTTAACGATGCTACGGGCCTCGCACAGCGCTGGCCCCTTGAGGTAGGTGTGCGCGGCAAATTTCGCCGCCGCACCTGCACCTTTCCTCCCCTAAAGCTGAACTTCTCTAAGAAGATGCTTGCAGCCAATGGCCTCACGAAGGAATTCGACAAATTGAAGCTCGTTACGCCTTGTTTTAACGACGAAACAGCCCAACAACTTATCCTTAAGGAGTACTTATCCTATCGCTTGTTCAATCAGCTTACGCCGAATTCGTTTCGCGTGCAGTTGTTAGCAATCACCTATAAAGACAGTAATGGTAATCACCCCGACCAACTGCGTTATGCGTTTGTGGTGGAAGATGCCGACGAATTGGCCGCGCGCCTGGGTGGCGTCAAGTTGAAAACAGCCCGAGGTCTTGGGCCCGAGCAACTGGATCGCCAGGCCGAAACGACCCAGGCCATTTTTGCTTATTTCATTGGCAACACGGATTGGAGCATCACTTCCAGCCATAACTTGGAGATGATTCAGTTGCCCACTGGCACCATAGTTCCTGTTCCCTATGATTTTGATTTCTCCGGCCTCGTTGCAGCGCCCTACGCTACGCCTAGCAACAGCGTTGGCCAGTACAGCGTACAGCAGCGCGTGTATCTCGGATTCAACGTAGAAGACGCTTTGCTGGAGCCTGCCCTAGCCCACTTCTTTCAAAAGCGAAAGGAACTCCTCAATACGGTTCGAAAGTTTAAACTCCTCAAGGCTATTCATCGAATAGAACTAGCGGAATACCTCGATGCCTTTTACAACGAAATAGACTTCATCGAGCGGCATCGCGCCCCTGGGCAATCGCTTTTTACGGCACTGAGAGGCGAACAAGTTGGCATCATTCCTCCTGGTGCCCCTGCGCAATACTTCGAAGTAGGGAAATAAACCGGGCTGTAGCTCCTTAAGGCGACGCTCCCGCTTCTAAATACTACTGTCGAGTTCTATTTTAGTTACGAGGGTTTTCCCGTTTCGGATGTGGGCAACCTCTACGGTTTCACCGGGTTCATAGCGTTCTAATTCCAAGTAAAGATCGTTTGTGTTCTTGATGGGCCGGCCGTTAATAGCCACTAGTATATCACCAAGTGCTAGCGCCCCCTTGGCGTCTCTTCGAATGCCTTGCAAGCCAGCGCGATCGGCGGCTCCTCCTTTTTCAATGGAGTAAATCGCCACTCCTTCTACATTATACAGCGGCCGGGTAAACTCCACACTTAGGGTAGGCCGCCGTAGCTGTCCGTATTTTATCAGGTCGGGGATCACTACCCGCACTACATCCACAGGAATACTAAACCCGATGCCCGCACTGGCTCCGCTAGGGCTATAGATAGCCGTATTGACCCCTATAAGCTGCCCTTTGGAATCGAGCAGTGGGCCACCTGAATTACCCGGATTGATAGCGGCATCCGTTTGTATCACCCCCCGGATAGGAACCCCTGCGACACTATTAATCTCTCGATTTAGAGCGGAGACAATACCCGTCGTGAGGGTTTGGTCGAGGCCAAAGGGGTTTCCAATCGCAAAGACCTGCTGACCTACGCGTAACTGATCAGAAGTACCTAATGGAATACGGCGTAAAACAGCCTTCGGTGCATCAATTTTCAGCACGGCTAAGTCTTTTTCAGCAGCCTTCCCTACTAGCGTGGCTTCGTAGCTACTACCATCGGCAAGGGCAACCATCGCCTTACTAGCTCCTTTAATCACATGGTAATTTGTGATGATGTGGCCTGCCTCATCCCAAACAAAGCCCGAGCCAGAGCCACTCGGTATCTCCGTTACGTTCAAGGAGAACCAATCTCGACGAAGGCTGCTAGTGGTGATATAGCAAACCGATTTACTGCTGTTTTCAAACAGCCGGATAGTATGTAGCTCTTGGTCGGTGTAAAGGGTAGCCGTACTGGTATCCTCCACAGTGCTTGTCACGCTAGCTGTTTGAAGTCCCTTGGTGTCTTGAGCACGTGTATCCGTTTTTATTAATTGTGTGGTCGCAGCCTCTGTAGTATTAGTGCTGTTATTAGCTGGCGCGAAGTAACGCCCCAGCAAGAAGGCCGACAGCATCATAGCGGCGCCGAGAAAGAAATTTTTCATAAGCCTTGTGGGATGTTGTGAACGATAACTAGGTTTTGCGTTTCTTCTTTTTGGCCGCCGGAAAGAGAATGTTGTTTAAAATCAACCGATAACCTGCGTTATTGGGGTGCAAACTAAGATCGGTTTCCGGATCATTTACTAGGTGGCGATAGTCGGCAGGATCGTGGCCAGCGTAGAAGGTAAAAAAGCCCTCACCATACTGGTTATGCAAATAGCGAGCCTCGTCGGCGGGTTTATTTTGCCCTAACACCAAAACGCCCGATTTGATATGCTCGTTCCTAAAAGCCGTGGTTTGCCCCATGAAGCCCTTGATTGTTTTGCTGTGGTTTTGCGTCAACATAGTAGGCACTGGATCCCATTTGGCGCTAAAATCGAAGAGGGTGAAATAGTCCTGATCTTGTGCCACAGATCTAGGGTTATGATCAATAGAACTAAACTCATATTCAAGCGGGTTGCGTTGTAGCTGAAAATTTTCGAAGGCAAAAGTTTTGCTAAAGTCTAGTTTTTCTTGTGCCTGCGGGTCGATGGGGTCGCCATCGTAGTATTGTGCGCAAATATCTACCCCTTCTGCTGCGAGAGCAATATCATAGCTATCTGTAGCCGAGCACATGGCGAACATAAAGCCGCCGCCTACTACAAACTCTTTTACTTTTTTCACTACAGCCAATTTCAGTTGGCTTACTTTTTGGAAGCCGTTGCTGCTCGCCAAACTTTCTTGGTATTTTACCTGATCGCGATACCAGGGCGCATTGTGGAAACTGCGATAGAAGCGGCCATATTGGCCTGTAAAATCTTCGTGGTGAAGGTGCAGCCAATCGTATTTAACAAGCATATCATTAAGAACCTCCGTATCATAGATTGTTTCATAAGGAATCTCAGCATAGGTAAGCACTAGCGTAACAGCATCATCCCAAGGCTGTATTCGGCCGCCATGATGAAAATTAAATTCGGGAGTATAGACAGCAATTTTCGGTGCTTTTTCAAGCCTCATAGCATCCATATTCACCTCTGGGTTAGCAATTTCAGCCAGGATACTGTTAAACTTTGTATCGGGTATAACCTCATACTTCACGCCGCGCGTGAGGCACTCGCGCTCGAACACGCGGCTATGTTGAAAGGCAAAGCTACCGCCTCTGTAATTGAGTAACCACCAAGCGGGTATCTCATTACTGAGCACCCAATAAGTAATACCGTAGGCCTTAAGATGATCCGTCTGCGCCTGATCCATGGGGATCAAGATCATAGAAGCGCGGAGGCTGGTGAAAGCTAAGAGAAAAAAAAGACTTAAAAGTGACAGTTTACGAAACAACATGCTATAACAATTTTCAATTCAAGAGTAAGTGCCGCTACCCATTCAGGAAGCGGGTTGGTATCGGCAAGTAAGCGTTGCTTGGCTAGTGAAGCCCCTTGCGCTACAAGCTAAGCCTTGCCCCTGCACACAGTGCCATAAAATGAAGACATACAAAACGGCCGCTACAACTACCTGAATGTAGCTATATCAGCTATTCGAGCTTATGCCATCTTTCTTCCAGACTTAGCTTACAACTCAATAACGCTCTAAGGCGGGTAATTAGTTTAGTGCCTATTGCTCACCGACTACGTAATACATATCGAGGTAGCCTTTGTTTTTAGCCTGTACTTTACCTCGGTACTCGCAGTGGAACTGATATTTCACCAATTTAAAGGTGGTTTCAGAGATATTTATTTTACCGGGTTCACACTGGCTTTCTACTCGGCTAGCCGTGTTGACGGTATCACCCCAAACATCGTAGGCGAATTTCTTCAAGCCTACCACCCCAGCTACGGCCGGGCCAGTATGCAAACCGATACGAGCTTCAAAGAAAGGTAAGCCTTGCTTTTGCTGTATGACGGCTCTTTGCTGTAAAAAAGCTTGCATCCGGATAGCTACTTTCAGCAGGTTGGTAGGGATCGACTGGCGCTCGTCCAGTCCGCTAGCAGCCATGTAGGCATCTCCGATTGTTTTGATCTTTTCGACATCGCCTTGGTAATCGTTCACAATTTCATCGAAGGCACGGAAACATACGTCCAGTTCTTTCACCAACTGCTCGGGGCCAAGTTGCTCGCTAATACGCGTAAAATTCACGAAATCGCTGAATAAGATAGTGACTCCTTCAAACTTTCGCGCCTTTGCCACGCCAGCTGTTTTTAGCTCTTCGGCGATGCCAGCGGGAAGGATGTTGAGCAGCAACTCGTCGGAGCGCTCACGAGCCGCCTCAAGTTGGGTATTACTCTCGCTCAGGGCTTTAGCCGAACGCTTTTTGGAAACAAACCGCGAATACAATAGCAAAGAAAGCAGCAGCAAGCCAGCTCCCATGCCTAGAGCATAATTGCGCATAGTAACACTTTGCGCCGAGGCCATTTCAGCCTGCACCGCTCTCAGCTCTGTTTCTGTCTTTAGCAATTCAACGGCGCGCAGCTCCTTTTCCCGCTCCTCCAAGATCAACTTGGCTTCTAGGGCACTACGGCTGAGGCTTTTCACCTCTATTTCAGTCATAGCTACTCGTTCTTCCGCCGCTTTCTTAGCTTCCTGGATCTCCTCTAGGTCAGCTTGTTTTGCCTTTAGCTCTTTGGTTTTTTGCGCTTGTGAAGTTAGGAGTTGGTCGTTTTCTTCCTCCAGAATACTTTGCTCTTCTTTTAAAATTTCTAACTCTTCTGCTAATTCGGCTCTTTGCCTTTCGAGTGCCTTCTGAGCAGCTTCTAGCTTTGCACTTTCAGCTTCCACTCTAGCGCGCAGGTTGCCAATATTGTTGCCGTCCTTGGTGAAGTAATCCAATGCCTCCTCATAAATGGTGGTAGCGCGCTGGTAGTTACGGTCGCGGATAGCCATTTTGCTACGTTTATCAACAGCCCTAAGGATCAAATCAGCATCGCTAGCAGCCATGGCATCGGTGGTTGTTACTTTCCACCAATACTCCGCTTTGCCAAAACGACGGGTGGCCTCATAGGCTTCCGCGGTTAGGCGGGCAGCATCCGCCATCAAGGGTTTCTTTGCTTGCCGCTTCGCTTCGTTATAGGTTTGCTCAGCATAAATAGCCGCTGATTCCTCTCGCGCCTTCGTCAGTAAACTCGCTAGCTCATAACCAATCGCATAGCGCTCTTGTGCCGTACTGGCAGCATCTAGCCGTTTTTTGAGCTCGGCTGCGCTCGGCTGTTCTTGCGCAAACAAGGATGAGCAGCAAGCTGCCAACAAGCATACAATAAAGCAGGTAAGTCGTATTTTTCGCATCAGCGGCAAATATAAGCATAAAATAAACGACCATTTTGAACTATTTAAATGTATAGACACTTTTTGTAATAACATTAAAGGATATGTAAACGGATTTTGTATTTGCGCGCGCATGGCGTGCGTGCGCGTACAAAATTGGCTCACATATCCTCTATTAAACAACTGTTTCTTATGAAAAACACTTTTTTCTTATTGTTGGCCATCTGTGCCTTTTCGTTTGCCTTCACTGCTCCCTTGGAGAAAACGGAAGTAGATACCACTAAAAGCGTAGTGACTTGGAAGGGCTACAAAGTAACTGGTTCCCACGAGGGCACTATTCAAGTGCAGGCCGGCAGCCTTGACATGGAAGGAGATCAACTTAAGGGTGGTTCCTTTACCATCGACATGGCCTCCATACAGTGCACTGATTTGAAGGGCGGTGGTGCCGACAAGCTAGTTGGGCATCTCAAGTCAGACGATTTCTTTGGTGTGGCTACCTATCCGACCGCCACTTTCACCATCACGAAGGTCGTTAGCCGAGGTACGCCAGGTGCTTACAAGATCGAAGGCAATATACAGATCAAGAAGGCGACGAAAGCGATCCGTTTCAACGCCAACATCCAAGAGGAGGAAGGCACAAAAGTAGCGATGGCTGATATTACTTTAGATAGAAGTGACTACGACGTTCGCTTTGGATCCGGTTCTTTCTTTGATAACTTAGGCGATAAGACGATCTACGACGAGTTCGAGTTGCAGATCAAATTGGTTCTAAAGTAACTATCCTAAACCTTTTCAGCTTGCTAGGGTTTGTAAGACCTTAGCAAGCTGAATATGGAAAAGGAAGTTGCATCACAGGTAGTCACGCTATCATTGCTACAATTCAATGGCTGGGCTTCCCGCTGGTGGATGTTCACGCAGATGGGGCTGGCCTATAGTTCCCTAGCTGCTTCAACAGGCCTGCGGTTCGGTCGTTTGCTTGGCAGTGGTGGCGGAAACGGTTTTGCGCTTCGCCCTAATTTTGGTGTCTATGCTTGGTTAGGCGTTTGGGAGAATACGCAAGCAGCAACGCTTTTTTTCGAACAGCACCCTTGGTGGCAAAAGGCACTGAGCCGCAGCCAAGAGCAGGCTACGCTTTGGCTAGTTCCCACGATGGTTCACGGGCAATGGGCTGGGCAACAGCCCTTCACTATCCATCAAGCCTACGACCCCAAGCAGCCCACGGCTGTGCTTACCCGCGCTACGATACGGACGCGTAAGCTACTCGATTTTTGGCGGTATGTACCTTCAACCAGTGCTGCTATTCACCAGCAACCAGAGCGGCTATTGAGTTTAGGTATTGGCGAGTATCCGGTTTTCATGCAAGCTACATTCAGCTTGTGGCGTAGCGGTAAAGCCATGCAAGACTTTGCTTACCAGCAGCAAGACCACCGCGAAGTCGTGCGCCTCACCCGAGAAAGAAAATGGTATAAGGAAGAACTTTTCGCCCGATTCAGTCTATTGAAAATAGAAGGAAAGTGGGTCGGTTTATCGGAATAAAATCTATCTTTGCGGCATGTCAACGATCGGTACTGTTGCTTTTCATACGCTAGGCTGTAAGCTCAATTACAGTGAAACTTCTGCCATTAGCCGCCAGTTTGAACAAGCTGGCTACCAAGAAGTCAAATTCTCGGCAGCCGCAGACGTTTATGTGGTCAATACTTGTTCCGTCACCGAGTTTGCCGATCGGAAATGCCGCAATGTTGTGCGCCGCGCCATGCGAAGTAATCCACAAGCGAAAATAGTGGTAGTGGGCTGCTACGCCCAACTCAAACCAACAGAAATAGCGGAGATCGAAGGCGTAGATCTGGTACTTGGCGCTGCCGAAAAATTTAGTATTCTCGATTACATAGATGCTGTGCAAGCAGGCGGTGCTAGTAGCAAAGGCTTAGTCCAAGCCGGCGAAGTGCAGCGAGCTAACGCCTTTGTCAATGCTTTTAGTTTCGGCGACCGAACCCGTTCCTTCCTGAAAGTACAGGATGGCTGCGATTATAAGTGTACCTTCTGCACCATTCCCCTCGCTAGAGGCGCTAGCCGAAGTAGCACCGTAGAAAAGGTAGTGGCCGATGCGCAAGCAATTGCCGCCCAAGGCACCCGTGAGGTGGTACTAACAGGCGTCAATATCGGCGATTTTGGCAATGGCACAGCAGTTATAGAAGGCAAGCGGCCAAAAAAAGAAGCTCTTTTTATTGATCTTATCCAAGCTCTTGACCAAGTAGAAGGTATCGCACGCTTTCGTATCAGCAGTATTGAGCCCAACTTATGTACCAATGAAATTATCGATTTTGTGGCCACCTCCCAACGGTTTACGCCGCATTTCCACATGCCACTACAAAGTGGTTCTAATACCATCTTGCGTGCTATGCGGCGGCGCTACCCGCGCGAACTGTATGCGGAAAGAGTAGCGCGTATTAAAGAGCAGATGCCGCATTGCTGTATTGGCGTTGACGTAATCGTAGGCTTCCCTGGCGAAACAGAAGCTGATTTCTTAGAAACCTACCACTTCTTGCAGTCCTTAGACATCAGTTACCTGCACGTCTTCACCTACAGTCAACGAGATAATACACCCGCCGCGACCCTGCCGAATCAAGTTCCGATGCAGGAAAGAAAGCGGCGTAATGAAATGCTTAATATTTTGAGCGACAAAAAACGCCTTCTTTTCTACGAGCAGCATCTAGGGCAACAAAGGCCCGTGCTCCTAGAAGCCAGTAAAACGAAAGGTTTTCTCAGTGGCTTCACTGATAACTACATAAAAATCAGCGCAGAACTTCCCCCTAGCTGGATCAACCATTTGGTAGATATGCAGCTTAATCAAATCGACGCAACGGGACAAGTCAGCAGTCAATTTAACACTATATGAAATACACCTCACTTGGAAAAAGCGGCCTACAAGTTTCAGAAATCTGTCTAGGCACCATGACTTTCGGCGAGCAAAATACCGAAGCCGAAGGCCATGAACAATTAGACTATGCTTTGGCACATGGCATTAATTTCATTGATACCGCCGAACTATACGCCGTGCCTGCTAACCCAGCCACCCAAGGCAAAACCGAGGAAATCATTGGCAGTTGGATTAAGTCGCGCCAAAATCGCTCAGCATTTATATTGGCTACCAAAATCGCCGGCAATTTACCCTTCGCCGGCCATATCCGCCAGCCACTTGGCTACCAACGAGCTATGCTGGACGATGCTATCTCCAAAAGCTTACAACGCCTACAAACCGACTACATCGACCTATATCAACTGCACTGGCCCAACCGCAAAACTAATTTCTTTGGTCAGCTTGGCTACGTTCATCGCGAAGACGACCCTTGGGAAGACGAGTTTTTAGACGTCCTACAAAGCATGGATGCCCTGATAAAAAGCGGGAAAATACGCTACTGGGGGCTCAGCAATGAAACGCCTTGGGGTCTCATGCGAGTATTGCATCTAGCCGCCCTACACGGCCTCCCTGCACCCGTAAGCATACAGAATCCCTACAGCTTGCTTAATCGAACCTTCGAAATAGGCCTAGCGGAAATTTGCCATCGAGAACAGATTGCCATGCTCCCCTATTCTCCCACTGCTTTCGGCCTACTGTCTGGTAAGTTCCATCGAGGAGAGGATACACCCCAAGACCGTATGAACCAATTTGCCCAGCAGCTTCCCCGCTACAAGGGGGCCCTGGCTTGGGAAGCAACTACCCACTACTTAGCAATCGCCGAAAAGCACGGTCTCAATCCCATTCAAATGGCTTTAGCTTTTGTGAACGACCGTTCCTTCGTATGCAGTAATATCATTGGTGCTACCAATATGCAACAACTCGCTGAAAATATCGGTAGTGCCGAACTTACTCTATCTCCAGCTATTTTACAAGAAATCGAAGCCGTACACCATAAGATACCTAATCCGGCACCCTAGTTCAGCCCTCCTGTTTAAATACGCTTTTTTCCTTACTGGCTTTTCCCCTTACTGCTGTACCATCGCAGGGTAATTAGCCACTCGTGTTGCTGATAAAATGACCTATAAGTACTCGGACAAAATTAATTACACCTTTTCACTCGGCCTCTTTTGCTCCCAGCCAGCGTTAAAAAGCCTCGGCTGAAAGCAAAATCTACCAGATTGAAAATTTGCATTAAATAGATCCCGAGTACTTACTTAGGCACTTGTTTATACTTGGCCTGCCCCCCTTTGGGGTGTCCCCGTCTTGGTGCTCCTTTGCTACACGGCGCGCTCCCCCGTTTTTGCTGGGCTTGAGGGACTCTCTTCTCCACATGCAGTGTATAGGTTGCATAAACGCGCGCTCACCACTCGCCCGTATGAGCACATCGCTAGACTAGGCGATCTACCTATAAATTTTATTGCCTTAACTTCATACATACCCCATAGCTAAGCGCAAGTGGGTAAACGGGAAAGGTATCCCCTTTTGGCACTCACCCCGTATGAAGCTTGCTATTGCTTTCCCGCAAGTACATTTTCAAGACCTATCCGCACAAATCGCCCATCATACCTATCGCTTCGCACCTACAATTTGTATCGGGATACGTATAGAAGTACACACACCACGGGGCTATCGCCTTAACTTGATAGGGTAAGGCTGGCACGGCGTGCAGGGGCAAGGGTTTTCTTGGTAGCGCAAATGTTAAAAGAGACTAACGCTAAGAAAGCAGCCCCAAAAACAAAGGCGGCTCGATACAATATGTACCGAGCCGCCTAAGCATTTAAGAAATGCCCTCAGGCAATTCTATCCGAATTATTTTGTACTAGCGTACTACTACCATTTTCTTAGTAGCCGTGAAGTCGCCTGCAACGATCGTGTAAGTCATTACACCAGTAGCACCTTTCAATTCTGCTACGTTCAAGCTAGCCACGTTGTAGCCAGCGTTACCTTCGATCTGGCGAACCAAGATAGTGCGACCTTGTACGTCTTGTACAGAGAGGCTTACTTTGCTAGCAGTAGGAAGGTTGAAACCGATCTGCGTAATCTCAGCAAATGGGTTAGGCGTGTTTTGGCCTAATACAAATGCAGCTTCAGCAGTTGCAGCGTTGAAGTTCAGGTTAAGCGTAGCGATACCACCATTAGCAGTGTAAGCTTCGCTAGTAGTGATACGGTTGCTCAAAGTGATCATCTCACTTAATTGACCGTCCACAGTAGCGCGTACTTCTAGGCTTACAGCTTCTTTACCAATGTGGCTGATAGCCAACACACCTTCAGCAGCTTGGGCTAGGTTTACACCAGTAGCTTGAGCAGAAGCAAAGTCAACATTCACCAACTCAAGGCCAGCCGCTAGTTCGATAGTGGCTTGGAAACCAGCAAGATCAGCCGCTTCTAGGCTAACAGTGTAGTTGTTACCAGCTACTACTGCTACGTCCGCTACGTTGATGCTAGCTACACCACGACCGCTAGCGGTTTGTGCGTTAGTCGTTGCGTCCGTTACATTACCCATTTCTACTGCTACGAAGTTAGCAGAAGTGATTGCACCGCTCAAGTTATTAGCGTTGAATACCTCCGCACCGTCGTTAGCATAGAAGCGCCAGCTAGCAGTTTGGTGGTAAGCAGCATCCATACCCAAGATCACACGACGGATCGCGATGATATCAAGGATATTTACATTAGCATCTTGGGTTACATCAGCAGCTAGCGTTTGGTACTGGCTAGAGAACGCTTGGATACCTAAGATATGACGGCTGATCATGATCAAATCAGCAGTAGTTACCGTAGCCAAGCTTATAGCTGGGTCGTGAGAAGGCTGAACCGTATAGTCGTTACCTTCCGCCAAGTCGGTGAAAGCATAGAAACCACCCGCTTGCGTAGTAGCTGCGTTGCTCATGCTTGTGCTTGTAATATTAACAGCTACGTTGTTCAAGCCCTCTGCGTTTGGTCGAGTGATTGCACCAGCCAAAGAGCCGCCACCACCACCAGCACATACACCTGGTTGGAATGCCTGAACAAATAGTGTAGTCTCGCAGTAGTCGCTGTTACCGAACACATCAAATGCATAGATACGAACGATCACCATACCGAAGTCGTCACAGTCAAGTGTCAAACCATTGACGCCAGCAACCGGCGTGAAGTTAGCAGCCGTGTACTGCGCAGGGTGATAGATAGAGAAACGAACCTCTCCAGAGCAATCTGTGCTTGGGCTAGCGATGAAATCAGATGCCCAAATTTCTGCCA
>DAINNZ010000118.1:0-12264 GCA_036735605.1 Lewinella sp.
GAGAAAAAATTATTCTTTCTTAATCTTTTCTTGTTACCTAACTCCCAACTTAGCGTCATAAAAAGGTACTTGCGCAACGGTAGCTTGCTATCCGAGCAAGTAACAAGATTATTACTTTAGGGGAAATTTGCTTTTAGGCCACTGCGCAAGCAGTGGCTTTTTTTTTGTCCCCTATCCCCAAACTAACTTAGTAGAGTTGTTCGGCGAGCCACAGAACGAGCGAACAACTTTAAATTTGAGCCCTTCGTAGAACCAAGCCATCCTTTGGGGGTTTATAGAGCTAATAGAATAGTTCCTTTCCCCAAGATCAATTTTCCAAAGATGCTACATCACGCTATAAAATTTACGGTCATTGGTTTCATCCTCGTATTTCTGGGGGCTTTCTCCTTGTTTCTGAATATGGTAGGAGTGGATCTCATCCTATTGCGTTGGCTCTACGACTTAGGTACTTTTGTATCTATTGGTGTACGACTCGTGTTGATTATAGTAGGCTTTAGCCTTATTTATATCGGTCAAACAGATTGGACAAAGGAGGAAATTTAAGGCTATTTATTCAGCAGCCAAGCCAGCAGGCGGCGTTCCCCTACGATGATTTCAGCATCGCCTAGCATAAAGGGTACGGGTTCGAGTTGATTGCCTGTGTTGGTAATCATCCCTTGGGGAAGTGAAACTAAGATCGGAATTACCTCACCGCTAGGGATGGGTGATTTCTCTAGCACTTGGCCCTCTACTACGCCAAATTCTTCGTAGGGATAGTTGAGGAATTTAATAATCACTCTTTGCCCTACGCTTACTTTACCCGAACCTTGTAAAGGCAGATCAATGCGGCCTAATACGCCCTCAGGGTTGAGGGGTAGCAACGTAGCCAGCATGCTCCCTGCGGGAAAGCGTTGTTTCTCCCGCACATCGATGTTCGGAATAATAACACCGGCCTTCGGTGCGGTAAGCAAATTATTTTGCTTCCACTCCTCTACTGCTCGAAAGAGTGTGCTAAAACTTTCGCGCATATCCCGTGCCTTCAGCAGCAAATCACTGTCTTCAGTAGATTGTGAACTTACAACTTGGCTTTGTAACAACTCTAGGTTGAAACGTAAATCTCTAATTCGGGAAGCAGAACTACGCAGTAACCTTCGAGATCGAACGAGGGTTTGCTCGGCTTCTCGTAAAATGGCTTCTTCAACAATGCCATTATCGAAGAGGTTTTGTTGCCGATCGAAAGCCCTTTCGGCCAAGGCTACTTCCTTTTCTAGCTCCGTTTGCTGGGTGCGCTCCACACTCAGTTGGCGCTGTTGCTCAGCAATCCGTCGTCTGATTTCTTGGCCCGTTAAGCCCGATAGCTTTTTATCGCGGTTGGTAATGTAGGTTTCTCTCTTTTCCTCAAAGGTATAAAGCGGTTCTTGTAGGTTGCCTAGTTCTAAAAAATTGGGTATCTCCAGAGATGCCAATGCAGAATCGGTAGGCATCTCAATACTGAGTAGCTGGTCTTCTAAAGCCAGAACATGTTGAAACAAGGCCAGCGACCGAAAGACCATCACAACGGTACCACCTGCGATACTATCCCCGCTGCGGACTAAAATCCGATCAATAGTTATATCTCTAGGGGCTAGTAAACGCTCCGCTGGATTAACCGTGGTGAGGGTTAATTTAGCGCTCACCGTGTCGGGGTAGCGGGCATTAAACCCAATTATCAATAAAAGTACCACTCCTACCAGCAAAATGAGATTACCAACTTTGAGTAGGATATTAGGGGGGTTGCCAAGTATCTCATTCACGGCCTCCGAGCGAGGTGCAAAGGCTGGCTGCTGCTCTGCGGCACCATTGGGTCTGCTTGCTTGCCGTTTCGCCATACATTTAGTTACCTAGTTCCTTTTGATTTTCCACCATTCGGTAGTAACTCCCTCTGCGATACATCAGTTCTTGGTGCTGCCCACTTTCCACTATCTCACCCGTTTCTAAAACGACAATCTGGTCAGCTCGCTCAATCGTCGTATGCCTGTCCGCTACCATAATAACCGTTTTCCCCCTAAGATGAGCCAGCAAATCATCCATGATGAGCATTTCCGTGAAGGCGTTTAAACCCGTCGTAGGCTCGTCTAAAAATAGTATTTCGGGGTTTTTATAAATCGCTCTAGCCAGTAGAATACGCTGTTTTTGGCCTTGGCTCAGCCCCATTCCTTTTTCACCGATCGGCGTTTTGTAACCCATCGGCAGCCATTCGATAAAGGTTTGTATGCGCGCAATACGCACCGCATTAAGCAGCCGCTTCTGATCGATGATCTCCTCGCCTAGCGCGATGTTCTTCGCAATAGTATCGCTAAAAAGATAACCATCTTGCAAAACCACCCCAATTTTTTCCCGCCATTTTTTGTTTTCAATCGCGGCTATCTGTGTCCCATCTAGCGTAACACTACCGTCTATCGGCACATAGAAGCCCATTAGAATTTTCAGTAAAGTAGATTTACCCGACCCGCTAGAACCCACAATGGCCGTTACCTGCCCACGACGAATAGTGGCCGTGATCGATTTAAGTACCTTAGGTGACTGCGCACCCCCGTACTGAAAAACAAGATCTTTGATTTCTAAGTCTCCTTTCTCAGGAACATAGCCTAGCTTTTCCCCTGTTTTGTCTTCGTCTTCCTTATTGTGTATTTCACTCATCCGCTCCAAGCTAATCATACTTTCTTGATAATGCCGGATGAAGTCGGTTAGGTCATTTACCACGCTATTGAGCTGCGCTAAAATGTAGTGTATGGCCACCAACATGCCAATGGTCATGGTGTTATTAATAACCGCTAAGGCTGCAATACTCGTGATAATGAGGTTTTTACCCTCATTGAATAGGCTACTACCCGTGCGCTGCAACTGATCGAGGTACATAAGCTTCAAACCGGTACGATACAATCGGGCTTGGCTTCGCTCCCAAGCCCAACGCTTTTGCCGCTCTGCACCATAGAGTTTGATTTCCGATATCCCCCCGATGATTTCCATTAGTTGGCCCTGGCTATCGGCTGATTGATCGAAGCGCCGGTGGTCTAAATCGCGTTTGCGGAGCTGAAAAAAAAACAACCACCCTACATGCAATAAGGTGCCTGCCACGAAAACCAGCAAGATAGTGGTGTTCCACATCGCTAAGACTACACCAAATACGATAAAGTTGACGAAGCTAAACAAACTCATCAAGGTTTGCCCCGTCAAGAAGCGTTGTACCCGCTCATGGTCGTTGATGCGCTGCAACAGATCCGCAGCCATCCGGCTATTGAAAAAAGTCATCGGTAATTTCGTCAACTTACTGATGAAATCGCTGATCAAACTGATATTTACCCGCCCACCAATATGCGATAAGATGGCTCTTCGGAGTGCCGCGATGGCCGTAGAGGTAATGAAAAGCGCCGCTTGCGCTAAAATCACCAGCACAATGAAGTTCCAGTCGTCGTAAACAATACCAATATCTACTAAATTCTTGATGAGATACGGCAATACCAACTGTAAGACCCCCCCCAATAATAAGCCGATCAACAACTGAACCAATAAACGACGATACTTCGCAATATAACCCAATACATAGCCAAGACTGCCTTTGTCGATCTCATCTAAACCTTTTACCTTAAACTCCGGCGTCGGCTCCAATACTAGGCAAGTACCACGCCAATAAGTGAGCATCTCTGCTGCACTATATGTAGCCAAACTGATACTCGGGTCAGGGTCAGCTACATGAAATTTCTCCCCCTTTATTTTGTATAGTACAACAAAATGCTCTTCTAACCAAGGTAAAATACAAGGCAGCGGGATATCCTCTCGCAACTGATCTAGGGTTACCTCAAGAGCCAGCGTCTGTAGGCCAATATTCTCTGCTCCATCACTAATGCCCGCTAGCGTCACACCATCTCGGCTAATGTGCGTCCGCTCCCTGAGATGCTCCAAATTATAATCCCTACCATGAAAACGGGAGACCATCCGAAGGCACGCAGCCCCACAGTCCATCGCTTCCAATTGTTGATTATAAGGAAATGCCATCTTCAATTACGCGTTTTTAATCTTCTATTGTCCTGGCAGGCTCTGCTTTACCAGCTCTAGCGTAGCCAGTGCCATAAATAGCTGCTCTTCCTGATCGCTTAAATCTTCTGGGATAAACTGAAACGCTCGCTGGCTTACAGCCTCTTTGCCTTTCGGCTTCTCCATATTGAGAGCACCCACTTCACGGGTTCCAACTTTTACGGGTAGGTAATTTTGCCGAGCAGTAGTCGTTATCCGAGCAAGTTCTTTGCCGCTTTTAGCACCGTACAATACTTTTTGGTCAATACGCCCAATGGCTTGCTCATCAATATGCAACTCCGTTTGGCCGTTTTTAGTCCAATAAACGTAGGTATGCTCTCCCGTACGGGCATAGAGCAACTCATTTGGCTTACTCCCCAAATAGCGTTTGTAGCTATAGGCTACCACGGGCTCTTGAAAGATGGTAGTAAAAACACCTTTGGCCGTCGTGCCCAGTCCTGTCTTAATGAGCTGCTTGTCTTGGCTCAAGCTGAATAAATCGAGCTCTGCCTTATTTAAAGGGATGAGTTTGTCAACCCAAGTATCCATATCGGCTGCGAGCTCCTTTATAGCCGCGTTTTGCCGCTTTTTACTAGGCATACTGTTCTTACTATACAGCTTCAATAGCAGCAAGAGACCCAATACCACAACAACCGACAAAATAACTAAAATAGGCATACTAAGGTTTGACGAAAAAATGAAAGATGTAACAAAGGTAATAACAAAAAAACAGATACCCTAACACTTTGGTTTCAAGAAGTCTAAGACAACCATTCTCCTTTTTTTGGCTAACGCTGGGGCAAAGGGGGGCATGTAGCGCAAGCCTTTTGGTAAAAACACCTCGGCAACAAAATAGGCGGAGCTTGCTCATAACCACCACAATGCAGCCGCCGATCGCCTAGATGCTGCTGCGAAGCCTCCAAAAGCCTGGAGACAGACGAAAGCTGTGGGCAACTTCCAACTAAGAAGGCTTGCTACTTGCCCCATTAGATACCCCTACAAAGGGCAACACTTTTAAACGAAATGCAGCATCCTAGTTCGCTAGTTCGCTAGGAGGCTGCCTCCGACGGTCACGTTGTCGCTTATAACTGTTTGATGGCTTACCGAACCCAATAGAATAGCGAGCGTTATCGGCTCAGCCCAAATAAATCTGTAGGCTTTTGCTACGGATATTGAACTTTCGCAAACGCCGAATCCCTCTATCTTTGATTTGGCGCACCCGTTCGCGTGTGAGATCGAAGCGTTCACCAATTTCGTCTAGGTTCATCAAGGCTTCCCCATCTAAGCCAAAATAACAAGCGATTACCTGCCGTTCACGAGGAGCCAGCAGGCTTAGGTTCGCTTCTACCTCTTTTTTGAGGCTTTCGTTCAATAGACCCCGATCGGGAGTAGCATCGTCATCATCCGATAGCATATCGAGCATCGTCATCTCGCTATCTTCCCCTCCGATAGGCGCATCAAAACTGAGGTGGCGTTGGCGGCCACGCATAGCTTGCTCCACCTCTTTGATACCTAAATCCATGAAATTAGCCAGCTCATGTGGTTCAGGATCACGCTCATACTGCTGCGTGAAAGCCATCAAGGCTTGCGTGATCCGGTTATAACCAGCTACCTTGCTATTAGGCATCCGCACCAAACGAGAATATTCCACAATAGCTTGCATGATGCTTTGCCGAATCCACCAAACAGCATAGGAAATGAACTTAAAGCCCTTCGTTTCATCAAAGCGCTTAGCCGCTTTCATGAGGCCCAAATTCCCTTCATTGATCAGATCACTCAGGCTTAAACCCTGGTTTTGATACTGCTTCGCTACCGATACCACAAAGCGTAAGTTCGCCTCTGTAAGCTTCTTCATAGCCTCTTGATCTCCCTCTCTGATGCGGGCAGCCAAATCCGATTCCTCTTCTGGGGTCAGGAGGCTTATCTTGTTGATCTCAACCAAATACTTATCCAGCGCGATGCTCTCTCTGGAAGTAATTTTGTTGCTGATTTTTAACTGCCGCATAGTTGGTTTGTTTGGGATAATGGTCTTTTCCGTAGAAATTTATCGGTAAAAATACGAAATTAAATGGAAATGCAAAAGCAAATATAGGCGTTTTCAGTTAACCCGCCAATAGAGTTGTGTCTCCCGCTATGCCGTGTTCTGTTCTCCATTAGATTGGTTCGTTTGATCCTGAACGAATGCAAGTATAGCAAATTTTCGTCTGAGCAAGATAAAACTACGACTTCTCTATAAACACGAGACAAAGTGCACAAGGTTGCAAAATACGCAGAAATAATTCACAGCTCAATAGCTGCTTATCCATACTCCAACACACTTGCGCTAAAAATTTCCACCTGCCCCTGCCTTGGCCAAAAACAGCACGCTGCTAGACGTTATCAAAGTGTGCGAAAAAGTAGGCTACTAGTCATTTGGAGACTCAACACGATTAACACTAGGCCTGTCTTGAGGCCGGCGAAAACCGCCCCTAGGTGCTATACTTGTTGGGAGGGAAAACCACTCCAGTACACATAGACAGCCCTAGACCCAGACCCAGGCGGGCACGCAGAATTTTGCAGAATTTTGCAGCGTGATGAACGCTTTAAAACCGTCTTGCGCAGTTTTGCAGCAAACTTATGGAAGCACCACGGTCTTTATCCACCACTGCCCATTTTGCGCACGGAAGGTGAAACGCCCCAAAAGAGGGCCGCCACTAGCTGCACTGAGGCGAAAACTCTGGCGCCCTACTTCCAACCAATCGTGGCCTTGGCTTTCGATTGGGCGGCCCAACATATCCATCCAATCGATCTTAAGTTGTAGGTTTTGAGCCAAAGTAAAATGAACGAAGCTGCCCTGCTCATCTCGCCCTACACCAAGCAAACTGAAGGCAGCTAGGCTACTACTACGACTAGGCTCCTCAACCGCTGAAAGGCAAGCCACTGGTAATAAATCGAGGCAATAAGTTCTGCTAAGTAGGTTGCAGTCAATTACAAAGGGATTCACTTTTCCATCTTGCTGGCTAGCGATGCCTTCCGTCCTCGCCAACTCCCGTGCATCTACGGGGTCGATGTCGTGCCAATTACAAAGCGTAGCGATCTGTGGCGGGAAGAAATTGGGGGCAGCGGCATCACTTTCGGCTCTGTAAATGGTGTAAAAGTAAAACATCGCTCTGGCTACATTGCCTTTGTGGTCTTCTCTAGGCTCAAAGCGAACGTTGGTGAGCAACTCACTAAATAGCGGCCGTATAGCTAGGGGCGGAATGTTGCTTTGTTCCTGCCCTAAGTAATACCAGCGGCTGGTTTCTCCGTCGGGTATTTCGCCAAAAGGTAAGCTAGCCCGATCACCGTTGACTTCAATTTTTGTTGGGAAGATATGGTGTAAATCGGATCGAGGCGACCCAAATTCAGCCCCAAAGCTTTGCGGCCAACTATGTTCGGTATTGATGCCTTTATTGAAAGCATCCGTACGCGGCGGTATGCCTGGCGTGCGCCGAATACCAAAGCCGGTATAGACACAAAAGACAGAATCGTTGACTACATCTAGCTCGCCATACATAAAATCGCGTGCCTCATTATAATCCAAGACCGTGGCAGGTCGATAAGCCGCAGCAAGCGCGTCGAGGAGCGCCTGGCCTTGTAATCCGGGGAAAATATCCTGCGCTCCTAATGCGAAAGGAGCACTTAACAGACAAAAAATATAAATTGCTTTCATCGCGCAAAGATACGTTAGCGGATGCAAACCTTAGGGTACAATCCAACTAAACTGCCAATTCCCCACAGTGGAGCGCTCTGCTCTTAGTCGAAGATGCCCCTCCCGCCGCAAGAGCAGTAGGTCAGCCTCCACTACTTCCGTTACGATGACTTGAAAGTTGGCTGCTGCATAGTCGGTATCAGCTAGCTCGGCGGTTGGCCAATGAGCGGGTAAGCCATCTGTTGGCTCTTTTTGTAGCGTGCCGGGCGCAGCTAAAGTGGCGTAGGTTTTACGGCTATGCTTCGGCATAGTTTGGAAGATAGCCACTGCTTCCTCAGCCGGCAAAAAACGAGCGCGACCCCACAATAAGAGCTGTAGCTGCTGCCGAGGATGCCAAAAATGCCACTGTACTTGCGCATTTTGCCCTATTTCAGCTACCTTCCTCGACCGCTGATCCGTATAACACCACAATTGCTGTTGCTCAACTACTTTGCGCAAAACCAAGCTACGAGCATGAGGCTGACCTTGCGCTGTACTACTACAAAAAACAGGCGTCCGAAAAGGGTGCCGCTTATCGTGTACCGCTCGGCTCAATTGCTGCCAAGCTGTTTCCCATACCTCCCTCAGGCTTTGCGATTCCATCTCTCATTTTGCGTAGGTAACACCGTAATAATCAAGGTAGTTGCGGTGAAAAAACAAGAAAAAACAGGTAGAAAACAAAACGATCTCTTTTATTACTTTGTGAACTAAGTTATAATTGGTAATTTTGTGACTGAATTTATGACGACTACCTCGCCGTATCGCTTGCAGCCGTCTAGTTGATAGCACAAGTGGCAGCCTTTTTGCAAAAAAGATTTAACAAGTTGTCTATTAATTGTGACCTAACTATAAAATTGCGTCCAAACTTTGTTCCCAAGGGGGAAATGGGTGAACAACACCCTATAAAAACAGATAGTAATCAGCTTACAAAGCTGTGAAGGCTGCTGCGGCGGCCAATAAGATTTTTCATGATAGAATATGGGTTTTAGGTGTTTTTCTTAGAGGGGCTGGGCTAAATAGTCTGCCCCCTCTTTTCAAACCCTTACGGAACCAACTATCTTGAGTAAGAAACGGTAGCTACCCAACTTGCCGTGTGGCTACCAAAGATGAATATGGGTTTTAGGTGTTTTTCTTGGAAGGGCGGAGTTCTACTCCTCCCTTCTTTTTTTTGTTGTATTTTTGCTCCATGAAGACTTTCTCGCTAAGCGAATTCACCCGTTTTTTGCGTCGAATTTTAGCCCTCAACCTACCTGAGGCTATTTGGATTGATGCGGAATTGGGGCAAGTAAACAGCGCTAGAGGCCATCTTTATCTCAGCCTGATCGAAAAGGCAGCAGGGGAAAGTGATGCTTTGCTAGCGCAAGTTGAGGCTATTCTTTGGGCTGGTAAGCTACGAGAGTTACAGCAGCGATACGGCCTTGGCATCCAACAAATTTTCAGGGAAGGCATGGCCGTGAGGCTGCGCGTAACGGCCGATTACCACGATCGCTACGGCTTTAAGTTACAGATTCAAGATGCTGACCCACAGCATACCTTAGGCCAACTAGCGCTACAACGCCAAGCCATCGTGGAGCAGCTACGGCGGGAAGGATTACTACAAATCAACCAGCAGCGTCGGCTTTCTATTTTACCGCAGCGCCTTGCAATAATTAGTAGTGAAACCGCTGCGGGATATGCTGATTTTTGCCGGCAGTTAGCGGAGAGCCCCTTTGGTTATCGCTTTCAAACGACCCTTTTCGCAGCAGCCATGCAAGGTGATCTGGCAGCCACAGAGATCAGCCAAGCTATCCGACAGATCAGTCGCCGCAGTGATGCCTTTGATGCTATTTGCATCATCCGCGGCGGTGGTTCGAGGCTGGATTTACTGGCTTTTGACGATTTAGCCCTCTGCCGCGAGGTGGCACTCGCTCCCCTACCCGTTTTAGTGGGCGTGGGCCACGAGACCGATGAAGTGCTCCTCGACTTAGTCGCCTGGAAAGCACTCAAAACACCCACAGCCGTAGCCGTTTTTTTGCTCGATTGCTTAGCCGCCACCGAAGGGCAGTTGCTTCAGTTAAGTGGCCGAATTGAGCAATTAGCTCGCTATCACTTAGCAGCAAATGCCGAACAACTAACGCTTTATCGGCAACAACTTCATGGCCAAGCTAAACAACAGTTACAATTGGCTCGGCAACAACTTCACCACATCGAGCAAGCCATCCCCTCGGCTACCGCTCAATCTCTTCGGCAAGCAAAAGATCAGCTAAGGCAACAACAACTCCTGCTGCATGCCCTGCGCCCTGAAACGAGCCTCGCTAGAGGTTTCGCCTTGCTGAGCCAAGAAGGCCGAATCATTCGGCTCACTAGCGATCTCGACCGTAACAAGAACCTCCACATTCGCCTCCAAGACGGAGAAACAGAATGGGAGGTGGAGTAAAGAAAAAAAAGTACCTTTGTAATGCGAAATCGCCGCTTTTAGCTGGTTTATAACTTCTGATCCAACAACTATGACGCTTTTACTGATTTATCTCGCTGTCGCACTCATCACCTCTTTTCTATGTTCTATCATGGAAGCGGTGCTACTCTCCGTGCCTATATCCTACCTAATGTCGAAGGCAGAGCAGCAAGACCAAGGTGCCAAAAGGATGATCCACTTTAAAGAGGATATTGATAAGCCGTTATCCGCTATTTTATCTCTTAATACCGTAGCGCATACAGTGGGAGCTGCAGGGGTAGGTGCCCAAGCAGCCGTGGTTTTCGGGGACGCTTATTTCGGTGTCGTTTCTGCCGTGCTCACTATACTAATTTTGGTTTTCACGGAAATCATCCCTAAAACAGTAGGTGCTAACTATAGCAGAGAATTAGTAGGGCCTGTGTCTTTGCTCATCAAAATTATCCTCTTCATAACCTACCCACTGGTGATGATTTCTTCTATACTTACCAAGTTACTGGCGCGTAAGGACAAGGAATTCACCACGAGCCGTGCAGAAATTGCTACGCTTAGTACCATTGGCACGCAGGAAGGTATTTTTGGCGACCAGGAAAACCGGATTATCCAAAATCTAATTCGCCTTAAAGAAGTAAAGATTTCCGAGGTGATGACGCCTCGCGTTGTGATGGTGGCTGCTAATCAAGAAATGATGCTGAGTGAATTTTTGGAGAAAAAGGAATTCCTCTACTTCTCCCGTATCCCTGTTTTTGAGGGGATTCGCGAGCAAATCAGCGGCTATGTACTTCGCTCAACGGTGCTAGAGCACCTTGCCGAAGACAAATTTGAAATGTGCCTCAAGGATGTGAAACGCCCGATTCTCACCTTTCCTGAATCAAACGATCTGTTTACGGTGTGGAACACCCTTAGTAAAAATAAAGAACATATCGCTCTTATAGCGGATGAATATGGTGGTGTTGATGGTATTGCTACTCTCGAAGACATCATCGAGACCTTACTTGGTTTTGAAATCTTAGATGAAAAGGATAAGTTCGAAGACATGCAAGACTATGCCCTTCAGAAATGGGAAGCCAAGCAAAAAAAGTATGCGCTCTTAAAGAAGAACGACGATCAACAGTCCTAGTAGATCAAGCTGTCCGTACTGTTATATCTAGGCCTAGCCTCATCGTGGTGCTGAACGACCCAGTCAAGCCGCCCTGCTGTTCCACAGCGCGTTGATCTCAACTCAACACAGATGCAGAACACTTACAGCTTGGCTTTCTAGCCGCCTTGAAGCGGCTTTGTAGGCAGCATCGTCACCGCATCTAAGTGTGCTGCCAATTGCTGCGTAATTGCCTCAAAGCTATAGGCAGCCGTAGCACTAAGTGCTAAAGCAGGAATGCCCTGTGCCGACTGAAATTGCTCAAAAAGCTGCTTCAAATACTGCTTTGTACCTCTTAGGTCGGCTAGTGAAAAGAGCGGTGGCGCACCGAGTTCGGCCAGTATATCGTTTACATCGCTCTCGGCAGGGCCGAAGCCTAGAATAGGCCTTCCTAGTGCTATATACTCAAACAGTTTAAAAGGAATTCGGCCAGCCGCATTAGCTTGATCATTGAGTAGCAGTAGGTTCGCGCTACTAGCCGCAGCATAACCAAGTGCTTCCCGCCTAGGCAGTTGTGCAATAAGCTCAATATTTGCTTTTTCCAGTCCTAGCGCTGCGGCGGTATCTATAAGCGCTTCATCCACTTGACCGATCAGCTGAAGCCGAAAAAGCGATTTAAAAGCAGGTAGCTCGGCACTCAAAGCCGCCGCTGCGGCTAGCAAAGCGTGTGGATGCCGATCGGGGCCCATAATCCCTAGATGAGTGATGGTGAAGTAAGGAGTAGGCGGCGGTAGCAGCATATCTCGGAAATCGTCAGGGTCGTACCCATTCGTGAGCACATGCACTCGAGGGGCATCGATTACTTTCAAATCTTCTGCCCAGCGCTTACTCACGATGAGGGTACGGCTGGCTGTTTGCAGGGCGGCCTGTTCTTGGCGTCGATGCTTGGCAGCCCCCCAAGTTGTAAGGGGTAGCTGCTGGAAATAGTCGGCTTGCATCCAAGTGTCGCGCCAA
>DAINNZ010000119.1:0-7124 GCA_036735605.1 Lewinella sp.
CAATAGGGCGGCTAGGTTCACCAAGGTAGATATACCAAGCTTGTGGGCTAGCGTGAATTTTCCCTTCACCTGCCACATTATTAGCATAGGCACCTCGAATAAGTCCAATAACTGGCGGCACACTAACTTGTAAGCGCATGTAGGCATCAAAAGAGGTGTTCACAAAGTCGAAGCCAATATCCACAAATACGCCAATAGCGGGTTGCGGATTCATATTTGCGGGCGTTCGCGCTGGTGTCAAGAAATTAGCATTTCCCATTAAGCCCAAGTAGTTCAGGCTACCATTCGTATTGAATATAATTTCAAAAGTAATATCCCCATTGAAGACCTCGCGTTTCAGCACCCCGAAGGCGACCATGGCTTTGATACCGATGCCCACGTCTCGGTTGGGTACATAAGTAACCCCTGAAATGGTCTGCCCTAGCTCGGATGGGAGGCCCACTAGTGGCGGCATAGAGGAGGCTGGGTCTTGCTGTCCGTAATAAACTGCCCCTAGGGAGCCTACGGGGAAGACAGCAGGCTGCACTACAATTTCAGCCGGCGGCCCCGATTCCGTAGCGGATGAAACGGGTAGCGAAAGCGCATTGAAGCCTCTACGTTCCATGTGATAACTAATGCCACCACCAAAGCCGTAGAGCGAAATACCCGTAGGGCCTCCGATAGGAATACCCGGATCTAAGCCCAGTAAGGCATCCACAAAGAAATAGCGATAATCGTCTTTTTGCCCGAACATAGCCGCCACGGCCAAGGAAAAGCCAGGCATAAAAGTAGCCTTGATACCGCCTTGGAAACCACTGCCATATACTGGATGTTTCTCGTAATTGCGGATATAGCCATGCAAAGCATAGCCTGGGCCTGTGAAATCGATGCTCAGCTTATCCAGCCGCACCCTATTAAAAGACCATTGTTGCAATTGTGTAACCGGATCCACATTAATATCACAGATCACAAAAGCTCTCCCTCGTGCCCCGAAGCCCTGATCGTCGGAGCCCACCAAATTCAGTGTCAGGTCGATACCGAAGGCCACTTCTGTGCCATCCAGCGACTGAAACATCCCCACTTCGTTGAGCATCAGCGGGAAGCCAGTGGCACGGGGCTGTCCATTGGTACCAGTGCTAAGTGCCCAAGAACCCACATTGACATAGGGTGCCTCCGAACTAAGCCGAAAATTTTCGAAAGCAATGTAGGGGATCAGTATGCTACTAGCCGTATCCGGTGGCGGCGAAGTGCCTGCTGTAGCAGCCGCGCCCCCCGTAGCAGCGGAAGCGTCGGCAGTAGCGGTACTATCTGGTGAACCTACCTGCGGAGAAAAGGTGATGCGCCCGTGTAACAAGGCATGAGCGGATACCTGATCCGTCTGCTGCTGATAACTAATACCGATTTCTGTGTTGGGAAACAAGGAAGCCGTAGCACCAAAAGCGCTCATCGTCACCGTTCCCGTGAGCGCAATGCTGAAATTGTACTGACTCCCTGGCTGAATGTGGCAATTAACGGCTAATGGATCGTCTAAGGCAGGCACTTTTACTTTTGCCTTCAGATTGAGGTGCGAAAACTGATTCTGCTGTATGCCCAGCGCGATGCTGTCTATACCCAGCGCCCAAGTGGCTACACGGCCTGTATCGATGCTTAAAATATTGGTCGCATAGATAGCACCCGTGAATCCGGTTTGATCGATGATGAGATCTACCGCACCAAAGGTGACGTTTTTGGTAGAATCTTGTCCGAGGAAATGGCTAGGGATTTTCACCCGCGCCGATTGGAGGTAAAAACCTCGCCAAAGCGGGTTGGAGGCACCTTCCGTACTGCTTACGTCAGTGTGCTGATAATTTTGGGGAAAGCGCACTGCCTCGGGTGTACTCGACTCCGAGAGATCAAATACCGCATTTTGAACATTAAAAGCCCAGCCTGGAAGTTGGGCTAGCTCGAAAGGAGAGATACTGACCACCCCTGAAAATTCCCCCCAACTATTGGCTATAAGTGCTAGGCTACCGGTTACATAGCTGGTGGTATCGCGCTGATAGGTGTAGGCATTAATAGGCACTGCTATATCGCGGCAAAGCTTGATCTGCATATCTAAGCCCACCTCCTCCAGTCCATTACAATTGAATTTCACATAGGTTTGGGGCCCCTTTTTGAAGCCAATCTCCATCTTACCATTCCAAGCAAACTGTATGTCGGAAAGCATATTCATCCGAGCCGTGCCTTGGAGTCCGCCTGGATGAAAACCAACGTTAAGTGCCTGAAAAGCAGTGTGCTGGTTCCCTACTGGGATATCAGCCGACATATAAGCATCCAAAAAGGCCGCAGTGGGCGTGAACCGAATATTATGAAAGGCAATAGCATTCGGAAAAGTACCCACCGTGAGTGGTAAATTAACCGCGCCATTAAAGGCTGCGCCATTGCCAAAAGCTAGGATATTGCTGTAATTGGGCATCACGTTGGCCACGCGGTAAGCACTGGAATCAATAGGTGCTGCCGGCGGCAGGGGGCTGCCACAGAAATCCTGCGTAGGTAAGTCCCGTCTATCGGCATTGATCTGCTCTGGTGTTTTAAAGCCGCTAAGCGAGGCGAGGCCATCATCTACCGCCACTACTTCGCCTTGATAGACCACTCTATCGGTATTAATTCCCAAGTCTTTGAACACACAATTGATGCGGCGCCCCAACCAATCTAGATAAATTTGGCCGATACCATCCCAGCGGCCTATGTCTGTTGCCGAGGGGCGAACTTCCATGATGCGCATTTGGAAGCGGCCGACTGTCACCGTATCCGAGAAGCCTAGTGCCGTGATGTTGCTTTGGTTGGTAGGAAGTGGTAAGCTAACCACTTCCACCCCACAGTCTGGCAAATCTCCGCTGCTGAGCAAGGGGCGCGACTGCGTGGTAAAGGTATATAAGCTACCAAAAGCCCCCGGTATGCCTCCACATTCCGCTTGCAACTGCACTTCGTATTCTGTATCTGAAACCAGGTTCTGTAGCAGTAAAGCGTTGGAAGTAGTGGCCCCTTCATACCAATTCGCATTCGGGTTTTTCTCGCGATAGCGCAGCACATAGCCGCTAGCGTTAGGCGCTTGACTCCAACTCACTTGGGCTCTGTCGTAGCTTTGCACATCCACATTCAAGCCTGTTGGTGGCACACAATCTAGGCCGTAGCGAAAAAATACTGGCTCGCTATAGCCTGCGTTTTTAAACACATTAGCGTTCATAGGCGCTAGTGCTTGTACCCGCAGCAGGTACTGCCGGCCTGATTCCAAGAGCGGGAAAGAAGCATCAATCAGGGTGGTCGTGATCCCTGCGAGTTCGGTTTCCACCACGGGCTGCTGGAAGGTATAAATCTGTTCTGCTGTGAAGTTCGAGCTCGGGTCTATATCGTAAATCTCCACGCGGTAATTCGTCAAGAAAGTAGCCGTATGCCGTGCTTGCCATTGCACCAGTAGGCTTTGAGGCGTTATGGGTGTTTGGTTGCCGTAGGGCGATAGCACTACGGGAGGGTCTAGCAACTGGGCCTGAATAAACGTACAGGCGCTAGCAGAAGCCGCTTCTTCCGTGCTGCGGCTGTAGTCGATCGCCTCTACACAAAGCGAGTAAACGCCTTCAGGTAAGCCACCATTATTGAGATAAGCCTGCTGGGAATAACCAATAAAATCTAGGTTTTCCAAGCGGAAATATTCCTGTAAATCAGCACTACTAAGCTGGGTGGGAATACCAAAACTGAGCGAGATAGGCCGAGCAGGCCAGTCTATCCGAGAGCGGACCGTGATCCCTTGGCCCGAAATCGTAAGGCGCAAACGCACCTGATAGCCCGGTTCCTCGCGGTCGTTGAGCAGTAAAATAACGCCCAGCTTATTGTTAACCGGATCGGCCCAATTACTGAAATTGGGCGCAAAGGGCGGCAAAGACTGCACCGCAGCCGTAACAGGGAAACTAGTACCCTGCGCTGCTAAACCAAAAGGCAGTAGATAAAGGGCCAGTAGCAAGCTACAAAGGCGCAAAAAAACAAAAGGTGTAGTATTCAGTTTCATATTGAATATGGCTTAATGCGGGTCTTTTAGTTTTGATTGTTGGCTGTCCCTCCTATTCTTCCTCCGAAGCTGTAGCCGTAGTTGAGCTGCCCATACCATTCGTGGAAGTTGCGCAGTGCATCTGCACTACCAAATCGATTGATGTGCATAGCGGAAAGGCCAAGGCGATGGCTGTTGCGCAGTTGGTAGCGCCCACCTAGCTGGAAATTAAAGACTTTACTGTCTTCACTGCCGCCTTGCTGAAAGAAGCTCAGGGCCGTATTTAGGTTAAGCGTTAGGGCATTGTTCCATAGCTTCTTGTGCAAGCCAAAAACAGGTGCTAATGACCGGTTTTTCAACGTCCCTAACTCAATAAAATTCATTGTAAGCCCAGCATTCCATTGTAAACCAACCGAAGGGGATCCCGAAGAGAAATTTAAAGCCGCTGTGGTAAAACGACTATCGGCCGTGTTTACTAGGCTATCGTTCACCACGCTCTGGGCGCGCTGGTGATTAAGCATGAGCTGCAAATTGGAAGGCCGCGCCTCTGTGCCAAAGCGGCGCAGTGCTGTTATGTTCCCCGACTGGTTGACCTGCGCCAAGAATATACTATCCACCGGCACCGTCACATCCGTCTGCACTCGTAGTTTGGTATCATTGCGAAAATTGCCATACATACCCGAAAAAAACCATTTATCATCGGGTCGGTAATTAATATTTGCGGAAGCAATCACCCGGTTGGTAGCCTCTAATTCTTTGGCATCTAGGTTCACGCGTTCTAAGCCACCATTCACAAAAGCTTGCAGCTTGTTTTCCAAAAAAGATCGGTTTAGCCCCAGCGTGATATTTTCTGTATCGTTATTGAAAAATAAGGCACCTAGTGTACGAAATCCTCGATCGATTCGCTCGTAGGCTGCTTGAATACCCGTTTGTTTTAAATTATATTGTAAGCCCACATTATACGCCTGACCAGAGAGGAAAGAAGTGGTGGGCGTAAAAAGTCCTAGAAGCTGGTTGGCGGCTGTCTGGCTGGCCGCATCAATGGAGGGGGATGTTCTGTCTTGGTTATATACAGAGTGCGCCACCTCCGTATTGATACTTAGTTTTTTGGTGATGCGCTGCCGCCCTTCGATGCTCACCACCATATTGTTGGTAGGCAAGAGGCGGTCGCCCAAATTGGTGCGTGGAAAATCATCAGTAGCATCCGAGGCAGAGAAAAAATTCAGCGCGTAGCTGGCGTTCTGATCATTGAAAGCAAGGCGAGCACCTAGGCCATTCCGCTGGTAAAAATTATTGAGCCTCCCCACTGCTGTGAGGTCGTTGGCTAATGCTCGGTTGAGTTTTCCGTAAAAGAAGGCCGCTTGCCACTTCCCAGGCTGCAACTCCACACCAGCCCCCCGAAAGCTAATTCCGTTCATGGTGTATTTAGAAAAGTTCATACTCCGATCGCCAGCGTGCAACGTAGCCCATTTATAGCGCGGGCTGATACCTATGAAGGTGTAGGTTGGTAAATTAAACTGACTATTCTGATCTGCAAAACTAAAGTTGAAAGGCGCTGAAATGCCTAGGAAACGAAAATTAAGCGCCGCATTCACCATCGTCATCATGCCATCTCGGCGCGGGGCTATGCCCGATGACCAATAGGTCTGGTTGTTGATATTTAGATTGCCTGTGATATTTAACCCCTCATCGCGGAGACGGCTACCCAGGTTTTCTAGATTTTGAGCCGATAAGCCACGCGAACCACCCCAATAGAGGATGGCCGCGAGCAATAGCAGTAAATAATATGGATTTTTACAAGACATACTGGGTCATTTTGGGTCTTTCTTGGAAAGGACTCTGGTTCTTCTATTTGGGTGCTCCTCGGGTTGTTACCCCCACCTACAAACTGTTTTCCACAATCTACTTCCTCAAAGATGCAATCTACCGCCCAGCCCCACAAGCCAATACTTCCAAATGAGCCCGCTGACTTTCCGAATGAAGTTGCTGACTTTCCGAATGAAAAATCAGAAAACTTAAATTATTTGAATCCTTCGGATCAGCTCCTCCCTAAAAGATCGGCTTACGGATAGGTTTTTAGTACCTACTCCTAAATAGTTCCAATCATCGCTGATTGTTTCAATTTTTTTAAGATTAACGATATAAGATCGGTGGATACGAAGAAAATTACTGGACTGTAACTTCTCTTCTAGCGTACCCAAAGCGATACTCATTAGGTATTCTGTTTGCGCTGTGAAGATTTTACAATAACTACGTGCAGCCTCGGCATAGAGAATATCTTGTAGCAATATCTTAGACATTTTACCTTTATGGCGCACAAAAATACGATCCGCAAGTATGTAAGCTTCTTCGGCCGTTTCATTGAGGTGCAACAAGCTTTGGCCACCCTGTTCCTCCGCTAAACGCGCCATCGCTAACTCAATGACGCGCTGTAGATCAGCTGGTTGAAAAGGCTTCGAGATAAAAGCATAAGGACGAGTAGCCTTAGCGCGCGCAAAAGTAGCATCATCGGCATTGGCCGTGAGGAAAATCACAGGAATTTGATGCCGCTCATAAATATAACGAGCCGTTTCTATACCATCGAGGTTTCCCTTCAAAGAAATATCCATCAGTACTAGATCCGGTGGCCTTTGCGCAATACTATTCAAAGCATCTTCCCCACGCGGAAGGATGCCCGTAACCTCGTAGCCTTGGCTTTCCAACACCATAGAAATATCGGCTGCAATGATCATTTCGTCTTCAACGACTAAAATTTTTACTGTATTCATAGCTTTAAGCTACTTTATCAAGATGAGGAAATCGAATAGAAGTCTTACATCCTTCCTCGTCTTGCTGCTCCATAACTGCACCCAATTGCTCCACCAGCAAACGCACTAGCCTATCGCCAAAACCACTACTATTTTGCTTCTCTACCCTCTGCTGAGCAGCCGCACGGCCTACCCCGTTATCCGCCAAGTAAAGAACTAAATTGTCTTCCTCATCGGCACATAAGCTCACAACAATCCTACCTTGGTGCTGCTTGGAGAAAGCATGCTTCAACGAGTTTGTCATCAGCTCATTAACAATTAGGCCTACGGGGATGGCCGTATCCACATCCAAATAGAGAGGCGGCATTTCAACGCTG
>DAINNZ010000119.1:7134-12195 GCA_036735605.1 Lewinella sp.
GACTGGGCTCCAAAACTTTGTAGCATCGCTTGCCCCATGCTTTCAAAATAATCTTTCATCTCCACCGATGCTAATTGCTCCCCTTGGTATAATTTCTGATGTATAAGCGACATAGAACGCACCCGATTACGGCTCTCTTGTACTGCTGCCAGCGCTTTCTCATCCGCTATACCCGCACTTTGTAGATTGAGTAGGCTGGCTACTGTTTGCAAATTGTTCTTCACCCGATGGTGTATTTCCCGTAATAGTAATTCGTTCTCCTGGTTCTTTTTCTCTAATTGCTCATTTGCCACGGCTAGTCGCCTGTTGGCTTTTTGCCTCGAACGCAAACTCGCGTATATCACGACAGAAGTGAGTAGTAATAAGGCCACAAAAAAACCTAAAAGCCGTTGGAAGCTTCGTTGTTTCTCTATTTGTTCGCCTTGTAAAACAATCGTGGCTGCCCGCTGCCCTGCTTCGTATTTCTCCGCTAGCCCACCTTGTAGAGCGGTTATTTTTTGCTCGTATTCTCGCTCCTTTTCCTTGTGCAGCAGCTGCTGATAGCTGTATGCACTAGCGTAATCGCCTAAACCCTCATAGCTACTAGCTGCGTGCATATAGTTTTCCCACAGATTGCGTGTGTCTCCCGATTCTTTCATCAACTCAATGGCTCGTAAGGTGTAAGGTAAAGCCGCTGCATACTTGTTTTGCAATAGTAGTACGTGCCCCACGTTGGCCGTGCCAACAATCAACCCCCTAACAAAACCAGCCGCCTCTGAAAGACTTCTGCACCGCTCGTAGTCCGCCAAGGCCGCTTCGTAATTACCTAGAAACTTATACGCATTACCTCGGCTATTTGAAACCCTAGCTACTTGCCGCCCGCCCGGTGCTATTTCCTCCCATATCCTAAGCGACTGCGTCGCGTGATCAAGTGCAGCACTCGGGTTGCCATTTAGCACATAAGTGTATGATAAATTACTGAGCGCATGCGCTAAACGCTCCGGTTCATTCATCGCCGCTAATAAAGCAATTGCTTGCTCCGAGTAGTTAATCGCCTTATTGTATTCATCTTGCATGGCGTGCATATCCGCTAGCTCACTATACGTGCTCACCAGCTCCTTCTTATCACCCAGCCGCTCCCAAATCGCTAAAGCGCGGTAATAATGTACTGCCGCCGTACTAAATTCCCGAACGTTCGCTTTCACATAGGCTTTCCAATGATGAGCACTGCCCGTAGCCGCCGCTTGGTTTACCGTGTCTAACAAAAGTAAAGCGGCATCCAGTAAAAAACTAGCCGTATCGTAACTCGCCAAATGCATATATGCCTTGCCACCTACCAAGCGCGCCTTCGCTCGCGTCGTATCTGCTACCTTAGCCTCCGCTATAACAGCCGCTTGCTCAGCATAAGCACGCATACCCCTCAAATCAGATATAGACGATGCGTTCACTAAACGATCCAAAATCGAAATGGCAACATCCGCATCGCTCTGCTGCGCTAAACGCTGCTCCATCAATAAGATAGAATCCACCTGAGCCGCAGCCGAAAAAGTTAAGCACAATACGAACAAAACGCCCCTATATTTTACACACATGCCAGCATCCTTAATTTTATTCTACCAATGTACATACAAGCAACCAATTGAGTTAACCAAAAGTAGCAAAATCACAATATATTCGCAAAAAACACCTATTCTCCGTCTTTTTACGCCTCTTTCATTGTCTTTGCTGTTCCTTCCTGCCACCCTCACTGTCTCACTGGGTGCTCCTCTTTTTAACAAGGCCCCTCCTCCTTTCTCAACCTATCAGTCCCTCAGCCGTTTATATGGTTAGGCTTGTTCGGCGAATCATCAACAAGCCTGTGAATGATCGAATGATGGCCCCTAACCCTAGCCGATAAAACATAGCAAACGATGCCGAAATTATATGTAGTAGCCCTTCTTTTCTGCTTCCTGGCACTCCCGCTAGCCGCGCAAGTCCTCACGGTAAGCGACGAAATTTTACTGCGCTCCGATACCCAATACCACTTGATTGGTAAATCAGGCGGAAAGGTTCTGCTACTACAAGACCGAACCACCAAGCATCTAATAACAGCCTTCGATCGGCGTATGCAGCAAAGCTGGGAAAAAGAACTAAGCCTGCGCGGCCGCAATATCCGCCTTATCGAAGCCCTTGAGCACCCTAGGGGCTTTCAGCTACTCTACCTCTTTCGGCAAGGTGGACAAAATTACCTACAATTAGATACCTACGACCCCGCCGCTACCATCCGCGATAGTGTTACGCTCACCAATTTCGCCGCTTGGCTCACCAACCCAACCTACGAAGTGGTTCGCTCCCAAGACCAGTCCAAACTGCTAGTCCTTATGGGTGAAAACCAGCAAAAAGTAAACTGCCTTTCCATAGACCTTGATAGCGCTAAATTGCTCTATCATGTAGAAGTGACCCCCGATAAGTTTTTCTTTAATACCGATTTTATCCAAGCAGAAATATCAAATGAAGGCGACGCCTTCCTATTCATTCAGCGCGATAATTTTCAAAGCCGCCGTAAAGAACACCGCTACGAAGTACAATATCTCTCAGCAAAAGACCGCAGCCTTAAACAGTTCGATCTATCCCTAGGCGATAGCCTTACCTACGATGTGTTTTTTAAATACGACAACCTCAACCAACGCATCGTAGCCAGCGGACTTTATACCACCAAGGAACTCACCAAAGCTTATGGCGTTTTCCTCCTCTCCACCGACCCCACGCAGCCCAATGTCGTAGCAAGGCGGTTTAGTCCCTTCACTATCAATTTATCCGAAAAACTAGATGGTAAAAAAAGTAAAAATGATACCAATACCAGCCTAGAAGATATCACCGTTCGCGATGCTATCCTCCGACGAGATGGTGGCATCCTACTCGTTACAGAGCGCAACCGGCAATTTGAACGACGAGGCGCTGCCAACCGAGTCCAGGTAATGAATACCTATACGGGGCGGCCTTTAGTCGATTATTACTACGACGAACTCGTGGTCTTCAACATCCACCCTAATGGCCAACTTAACTGGGATAATATCTTACACAAAAAACAATATAGCCAAGACGATGGCGGTGCCTACAGTAGCTTTATGCTCCTGGAGTCCCCTACTGCCCTCCATTTTTTATTCAACGATGAAATTCGCTTCGAAAATACCGTGAGCGAATACCTCCTCGATAGTAAAGGAAATGTTCGCAGAAACAGCCTTTTTAGCACCAAAGACTTGAACCTTAAGCTCCGCTTCCGCGATGCCGTTCAGGTGGCCGCCAACGAGGTCATCATTCCTAGCGAACTTCGCAGTCGGATGCGATTAATTACTATGACTTATTAGCACTACGCACAACAAGCACTCCCCTACTTTTTCTTTTCTCACCCCTTTTCTCTGCTAGCTATGGCTCCTTCCGAATTGATTCTCAACCCTGATGGCAGTGTCTATCACCTCCACCTTCTACCCGAACAACTAGCTGATACCGTTATTACAGTAGGCGACCCCGACCGCGTGGGGGATGTGAGCCGCTACTTCGACCGTATTGATACCCGCGTACAAAAAAGGGAGTTTGTAACCCATACAGGCGAGCTGGCAGGCCACCGCATCACAGTTATATCCACAGGTATAGGCACCGATAATATCGATATTGTGCTCAATGAGCTAGATGCCTTGGCTGCCATCGACCTTCAAGCCCGCAAGCCTTTAGCGCAGCCTAGGCAGCTCAACATCATCCGTATCGGCACCTCAGGGGCTTTACAGCCCGACTTGCCTGTCGATAGCTTCCTGATTTCCTCCTATGGTTTAGGGCTCGAAGGCCTGCTTCACTTCTACTACTACCAAGCCCCTCCCCATAGCACCTTATTATTGGATAGCATCGAACGCCATCTAGCTTTCCAGCAAAACCAAGGCCGCCAAAATGATCCAAGCCAAGCCTACCAAGGGCTACCCATCGCAGCCTACCTCTGCCCCGCCGATAACGATTTACTACAACTATTTGCCGACCCTAGCCTAGCCCAAGGTATTACCCTCACCGCCGCTGGCTTCTATGCCCCCCAAGGCCGAACACTTCGGCTTTCGAGCCGCTTTAACCAGCACATCATTCAATCACTCACTAGCTGGCAAGGACCGCTTGGAGAACGTATCACCAACCTGGAAATGGAAACCGCCGGCATCTACGGCCTCGCTAGCTTACTAGGCCACAAAGCCGTCTCCCTCAACGCTCTTTTAGCCAACCGCCGTGAAGGTAGCTTCAGTCAACATGCCGCCCAAAGCGTCGATCGGCTCATCCGCTTCGCCCTAGAAAAAATCGGAAATAGATAACCTATTAGCCCGCGCGATACTAACGGAAAATAATATCTAAATCCACATACTCGTTAATCAACTCCACCGCACGCCTCACCTTCCAAGGGGTGCGAATGTTGATCTTTACCTCCATCTGATTGATCTTAGTGGCAGCTCCGTAGGTATCCAAAGTGGTGGAAACCACAGGAATTTTGTGGGCTACTAAAAAATCATGACAAGGCAGCTCTTCTTGTAACTCGCCGTTGTAATCCGTTTCTACATTAACCACAATACCCGACAAGGTGCTGCCCGGCAATTTTTCTTCCTCAAAAATCCGACAAAGAGAATTGATCGCCACCTCCAAGTCGCTACGACTCACTACCACCAGTAAATTGCTCAAATCCTCGATCTCGCGCCTAGCCAGCAGGCTACCACTCACGATATTTTCCACCTTATTATCCATGCTCTCACGGTGAATAATTGTTTTCCCTCGCACCGCTAAGCGAATGGTGCTCATAATAGGGCTCGAAAGCGTCCGATCATAAGGTAAAGCCCCCAACAACGGAATCCCTAGCTTATCCAAATACATTCCCACGTATTTCTTCACCTTCAATAGTTTATCTGGCAATACCTTGTTTACAATCACGCCTTTGATGGGCACGCGCAGCTCTCGAAAAAGCGCCAAATTCATGTTCAGCTTGTCAATCGTGCTACCGATACCGCCTTCCACAATCATCACCACAGGGGCATCCAGCATTTTAGCCACTTGGGCATTGCTACAATCGCAAACACTGCC
>DAINNZ010000120.1:0-11402 GCA_036735605.1 Lewinella sp.
TGGGCTAAACGTCTTCAAGCCGATGATGATCTTCAACTTTTTAATGTCGGCGCGTTTAATTGGCGATGCCTGCGTAAGCTTTGAAGAGCACTGCGCCCGAGGTATCGAGCCCAACCATAGCCGTATCAAAGAGTTGGTGAATAATAGCTTGATGCTTGTCACGGCACTCAATCCACATATTGGCTACGATAAAGCCGCCGAAATCGCTAAGAAAGCCTACCACGAAGAAAGTTCCCTGAAAGCAGCAGCCCTCGCGCTGGGCTATCTGACGGAAGAAGAATTCGACCGTTGGGTTAGGCCCGAGGATATGGTTTAACAAAAAAGCCCGAATCCAGCAGATTCGGGCTTTTTTGTTAAAGAATTTTTAAAATCAGCTCCTAAGCGTATCGGAAGTAAGGCCGCTGCCGTCTTAGAGGCATGCAAAACATGAATCATACCCTCCGTACCTTGCTGATGATCGTCTTATTGTTAGCGCCAGCTATCTTGCTGACGCTTTGGTAGGCGGATCATCTTACTGCTTCGTAGTCACCGACCGGACTACTGTATGCGCCTGACGATCCCTTCAATTTTATAGGTAGCTTTGAGCGCAGCAGCTTTGTCTTTGGCGGCTTGCTCGCTTAGGAAGGGCCCTGCAAAAACCCGAATCAGCTTGGTATCAGTCCGTTTGAAGAGGTTGCCATAGCTCGCTTTATTTTGTGCTATAAACTCTATTGCGTTTCCTAATTTTCCATAGGCTGCTACTTGTACCCCATAGAGGGGGAAAACAATATCATCGCCGCTGGGCATACTCGCGTTAGGGTCTTCCACCACTGCTTTTGGTCTGACTGCAGGGCTAGGATTAGCCACTGCGGGTATAGCAGGCGTAGCCACTGCGGGGCTAGGAGTCGGGTTTGGTTTCACCACGGGTTTTTCGGGCTGCTTAGCAGGCGTAGGATTTGCAGCGGTATAAATGCTACGATCGCAAGGGGGCCCTTCGTTACCAAGACTCAGGATTTCGAGTTCCACCACAGCAATACCCGCTCTGAGGAGATCAATTTGGGCGGCCGCAGCCTTAGAAAGATCGATGATCCGATCGGATCGGTGAGGCCCACAATCGTTAATACGCACTTGCGTTACCTTATCGTTCGCCACGTTGCGCACCCGCACGATGGTGCCCACGGGCAGCTCCTTACTAGCAGCCGTAAAAGCATCCTTACTATAGGCTTCCCCTGTGGAAGTGGGGCGGCCATGGAAGCGATCGGCATAGTAGCTCGCTTTGCCCCGCAACTGCTGCCCAAAGGCCGTGGAGAGGGCTAAAGTACATAAGGCAAACAAGAAGATGATTTTTTTCATAACAGATAGAATTGTGTTTTAGTGCTGATAAAAAACGCTGTAGCAAGCTTTCGTCTTTTTATCTACACTTGAAAGGGTAAATATAAGTGTTACGTCCAAGACCACCTTTTTATTTTATGGTTCTACCTAAATTCTAGGCCATCGAGCCGGATAAAAAGCACGGGAAAGGCTCAATCAGTCCACCCAACTAAGCCTAAAACTGCCGAGCTTGGCCGACCACCTACTCTTCCTTAGCCGGCCTCTTTTAGCAACATCTGCGCTATTAAGCTGCCCTTGCCCCTGCATTTATGCCCGCCTGCCCGTATTGGGTCTGGGCCTGGGCGAGCGCAACGAGTCCGTACGTGTCCGTATGGATGGCCATTTATACCCGCCTACCCAACCATCTGAGTAGTAAACTGGTTCGGCAGGCCATAAGTGAGCGAAAACGGTAGCAGAAAATAGCGACTGCATAAACGCCCAACGGCTTGGGCTTGTGTAGTCTCACCAAGATGGCACAAGTGCAGGGGCAAGTCTCACTTTTTTGCGCAAGACGCCCCTAGGGCACCCCAACCTGAGGCAACCAATTGTAACCAAGGAAGCCTCCTATTCCAAACTAACGACCTGAACATTATCTTCCTTGACGCGGTCGATAAGCAGTTGAAGCGGATCGATAGCGGCTTTAGCAGGCATTTGATCGAGGATAAATCGCTGTTGGCTTTCTGCCTGATCCAAGTAAACTCGCTGGCGAAGGAGGAGCTTTTCCTCTGCTCGGTCGGCATAGAAGCCGATATCAATCCAGTCTGCAATGGGTACCTCCGTTGTTTGGCCACCGCCATCGGCTTTCAGTTTTTTCGCCGTAAGGTGAAGCGTAATTTCGTACTGCCCATTGTCTAATTTTTTGGCCGTAGCACTATTAGTTCTGAGGTCGTAGAGGGTTATTTCCTCCAACCAATCGGTGAGTAAATATTGCAGCGAGTCAGGTACTTCCACTTTCAAATAGCGCATAAAGTCCAAGCTAGTCGGGTAAGGCGGCGGTGCGTAGCGATACGCCTGAAGGAAATTACGCAGGGCGCTATTGAGTCGATCTTCCCCGATGTATTCCTGTAGGGCGTAAAGGATGACGGAACCTTTGCCATAGTGGATGTGCGACTGGTTTTCGACGGTGAGCAGGGGTTGTTCTTCCTCGGTTTCAGCACTTCGGCCGCGCAGGTAGCGGCTGAGGTCGTAGCGGAGGAATTTCTTCATTTGCTGTAGGTCGCTAGTTTGTTTCATGACCATAAGGGAAGAATATTCCGCAAAAGACTCACTGAGCATGGTGGAGCCTTTCATATTGGCACCAATGACTTGGTGCGCCCAGTATTGATGAGCCATTTCGTGAGCAATAACGGCATCAATGACATTGTTTTTCTCTTCTCCTTCTAGGTTAATGATAAAGCCAAAAGCTTCTGAATAAGGCATGGTGCCCGGGAAAGCTTGCGCAAAAGTGGAATAGCGAGGAAACTCAATAATGCGGGCCTGTTTGTGAAAGTAAGGCCCGAAATGAGTGGTATAATAGGCTAAAGATTTTTCCACGGCCTGCAGCATTCGCTCTACATTGATAGCATGGTCGGGGTGATAGTAAATTTCAATATCAACGCCTTTCCATTTCCTGCTAGCCACTGCGTAGCGAGCCGAGCTAAAGGAAAAGAAATGCTGCGAAGGGTGATCGACGCGATAGTGGTAGTGCCGTCGGCCATCTTTTTCATCTTTTGATAGTAAGGAGCCGGGAGCGATCGCAATTTGGTCTGCGCTAGTGGAAATAAAGGTTTCCACGCTTACCCAATTGGCCGTACCGTTGGTCAGGTAGTTGTGCATGCAGGTGGTAGAGCAGTCTTGCTCTAGGTCGGGCATACGGTTACGTTCTGGCAGGCCTAGCTTTCGGCGTTTGTTTTTGTCGCTTATTTCGTAGTCGGGGGAATAACCCACGCTAGGCAGCAGGCTTAGGTTATTGAGGAAAGTACCGTTTTCAATCACCGAGAGGTTGCTTACGCTGTTTTCAAAGCCTTTGGCGGTATAGTCGAAAGCGGCGGTGATGGCTACTGTATCGCCTGGCAGCCAGGCCTTTTCTAGGCCGTAGATCACAAAGCCTTCATCTTCTAGTAGCAATTGGCTGCTAGGAATCGTTAATTGCTGCTGGTATTCTTCATCTAAGGTAAAGAACAAGGAATCGAGCGGCCGCTCGTGAAGGTTAACGAGCAGTAGCTCCACGCGCCCTTTAGCCGATCGTTTTTCGGGGTATATGTCCACATAATATTTAGCATCCACGATGGTGGGGGCTGCTGCGTCTTCGTATTTTTTATAATTTTTTTCGTAGGCTAACTGTAGTGCTTCGGCCTCTTTGCTACCTTTGTAAGGGTTCAGTACTTGGGTATTATAATATACGAAGGCAGCCACTGCCACGAAGGCGAGGCCGAAGACCCCGCTCATCGCATAGTAGCCCTTACCCAACGCTTTTTTGCCCGCCTGAAAGCGTTCTTTGAGTCCCTTTGCCATACCTCTTGGCCAGAACAAGGCGGCAGCCAGCAGCAGCAGCATACCAAACAACAGCCAGTAGGCTATAAACCAATAGTGGCCCGTTAAACCGGGGCCAAAGCTATTCATATCGGAATAAGAAGTCATGGGTGTACTACCGATACTGAGCATCCGGCTGTTTACCTTTAGTGCCAGATAGAGCAGGTCAAGCATAAAGAGCAGTAGCACAGAAGCAAAGTAAGCCACATATTTTTGGTTGATGAACACCTGTATAAACACAAAAACAGCCGCCCAGACGGCATAATAAGGCAGGTATTCTCCGAAGAAATTCATGGCATAAAGGCCAAATTCAAAGTTGGTATAGCCCTTTGCTGCCTGGTACAAGATGGCGATGCCTTGCATACACAAATGCAATAAACTAGCCAACACGATGAGTGCAACAACTTTCGCAAACAAGGCCAAAATGGAACGATGGGGCGTTCCGTCGATTACCTCATTTAAGTGGCTATCGCGCGCACCCCAAATGAGTTCACCACTGAAAAAAACCAGTATGATCATCACAAAGAGCGCAGCTTGCCCGTTCACAGCATCCAACATTTTATAGGTTACTGGGTAAGACTGTAAACCGAAATACTCAAAACCGTTGAGCAAATCAGAAACTAGTAAAATAGCAGCAAAGGAGAGTAAAATCAGGAAGGTAGTGCTCCGCAGCATCGATCGCAAATGAATAGCAAAAAAGCTACTAAAAACCACATAGGCTGGACTTGGCTCGATGGGATGAGCAAGCGCAGGTGCCCTTAGCAGCTCCACGCTCTTTTTTTCAGTGGTCGCAGCCTTTTTCTTTGGTTTTTTTTCTCGCTTACGGCTAAAGGAGAATAATTGGTAGGCCAACAACAACAGCAAAGCCCCCGCGCCTAACCATAGCAAACGATTAGTGAGTAAATAGCCTGCAAAAGCGGGGCTAAGCTCGTTGCGCTCGGCCGGCGTAAAGTATTGCGAATCGAAGTTATAAGCCGATATTCCGAACATATCGATTAAAGCCGCAGTGGCTTGCCCATCCAAATCGCTCGCAAAATCTATCGCAATCGCATAACCTACTACCATGAGCAAGGAGCCTACGAAGGAGATAATAGTGCTTCGGAATTGCGTTGCCATCAAGAAGATGAGGCTACCCGCAAAAAGCATATTGGGAAGCACAAAAAGCCAGTACGTATTGAAATAAGCCCCCCAAGGAATAGGCCCCAACCGCTTAGTATCTAGCCAGCCGAAAATGGGTGCCAGCACACTGCCTATCGTCATGCCTACATACACCCCACATAGCACCAAGGTGGATAAAAACAAAGCCCCTGCAAAACGACCAAAAAAATAGGCTGGCTTCTGTAAAGGCGTGCTAAAGAGTATTTGATCAAAGTGGTTTTGATAATCGCGAAGTGCTGCATTATTGAAGAAGGCGGTAGCAAAAAGCACCCCAAAAATGCTCATAATACTTACAAAACTCCCTACCACAGAGGGGGCATTTTTATGAACGTCGCCTACGGCACCACCGATCATTACATTGTCGCTCACAACGGCAAAGAAGACCAACAAGCCCACCAATAGCATAAAGATATATACCATCGGGCTGCGCAAGCCCATCTTCACTTCCTGCTTGAAAAAAGTTAGGAACATAGCCATTGAATTTACACAACCGCTTGGTTGATGGTGGTAAAAAATACGTCTTCTAAATTAGGTGCTACGGCCGTGAAGCCTTCCGCCGGTTGCTGATCGCTCAGTACGTGAATTTGTGGCCGGCCGCCTACCATCTTATCGGAAATAACGGTGAAGTGAGCTTGGTATTCCGTTTTTTCGTTCCTTTCGATGGTTTTGCGCCAAACCTTGCCCGCTAGCTGATCTAAGGCCGCAGTCGGGCTACCTTTATAGACGATTTTTCCTTGGCTCATAATGGCCATTTGTGTACAAAGCTCTTGCACATCATCCACGATATGGGTGGAGAGGATGACAATCACCTCCTCCCCTACTTCGGCTAAAAGGTTGTGAAAGCGGTTGCGCTCGCCGGGGTCTAAGCCGGCCGTGGGCTCGTCCACGATGATGAGTTGCGGATCTCCGATAAGTGCCTGTGCAATGCCTACCCGCTGTTTCATGCCGCCGGAAAAACCAGAGACCTTTAGGTTTCGCTGCTCGTAGAGGTTTACCTTTTGGAGGAGGTAGTCAACCAATTCTTTACGGGTTCTTTGGTGGCTAATTCCCTTCAATGTAGCTAAGTGATCGAGCAATTGAGCCGCCGTGATACGTGGATAAACGCCGAACTCCTGCGGCAAATAACCTAGCACCCGCCTAACGGCCTGCGGATCATTCAACATATCAATGTCGCCTAAAAATGCGGTACCGCTATCGGCTTCCTGAAGCGTAGCTAATGTACGCATCAGCGATGATTTTCCTGCACCATTAGGCCCCAGAAGGCCGAACATGCCTTTGCCAATTGCTAGATCAACATCCGCCAATGCGCGCACGCCATTGCCATAGGTTTTATTCAGTCCGCTTATCTTCAACTCACTCATGCTGATTCGTTTTTTTTGGGTGGATGCCCAAATGTACGGCTCTCCCCTACCGACTACCAAATAAAAAGCTGCTTATTTAGATAAGCTGAGTCGTTTATTCGACCAGTTAGCCGCTATAAGCCCAACCAACAACAAAAGAGAAGACAGCCCGCACGCGCTCCCACTCAAAATACCGCCCCAACAGTTGGCAGTTCAGTGTTGCGATCACTAGACTTGGATGGAAGAGAAGTGGCACAGTTTGCCCCACTAGGCTACCCTTGCCCCTGCGAGCCCGTAGGGCGATAGCCAAAAAATGAGTCTCTCAAATGAGTCTCTCAAATGAGTCTCTCAAAAATCCTTTTCTTTGTTAAATATTGCGGCCATAGGCTAGCAAGGTAGTAGTACGTATCTTTGTGACATGAGACGATCCTTATTGGTTGCTTTTATAGGCTGGTTGTTTTATTGCGTTTTACTGCGCTGGGGCACTTTTTTTCCTTCGGTCATTAATCATGATGAGAGCACCTATATTGTAATTGGGGATGCGCTTTTGCAAGGAGGCATTTACCTAGATCAAGTGGTGGATACGAAGCCTGCTGGACTGTATTGGCTGTATGCAGCTATGAATTTCCTTACAGCCGGCAAGATATGGGGGCTTCGCTTACTGACTTGTTGTTTTATTGCTGCTACGTCTTTAGCCCTCTTTGTAGCTGGCCGCCGCGCCACCAACAGTCGGGAGGTTGGTATAGCCGCTGCGCTGGCGTATCCCTTGATGGCCAGCATTTACACCTACTATGGCGTTTCACCGAATGCGGAGCTGTTCTTCAATGCGCTCACGGCCATAGCCCTTGCGCTTACGATTCCTCGGGTAGTAGCAGGTGCTAGCCTCCGGATGCCTAGCTCGATCGACGAGACTAAGACAATCCAGGAGGCGCATTTTGGGCCGCAGCAAAGCTACTGGCTAGCGGGTATTTTACTAGGTTTAGCCGTCATCATCAAGCCAATGGCTGCTGCGGATGCGCTCGCTATAGGGCTTTTCCTCTTAGCTTGGGCTTGGGTCAAAGGGGTTATTTGGCAGGGTATTTTCAAAGTATGCCTGCCACTTACTTTGGGTTTTTTTCTGCCTATTTTTGGGCTGCTGCTGTATTATTACCGCTTAGATATGATGGAGCAATTGGCCTTCTTCAATTGGGAGGTAACCAAGCGATACCCGGTTGATCTAGCGTGGTATTTGCGTCTTAGATATCTAGGCGATTATGCGCTACGCTACAGTCCTTTTGTGGTACTAGCTATCTTGGCTTGGCGGCAGTTACCCAAGGCAGCGCAGCCTTGGGCTTACTTTTTACTCTTGCAGTTGGTGATCGTAAGTCTTGTGGTGATTGCTAGTGGTAAAAGATTTGGCCATTACCAGATTCAATTACATCCCATTTTGGCAGCACTAGCGGCTTTATGGTGGTTACCGATTGTGTCGCCGCCGAAGTGGTTGCCCAAAATTGCTTTTCACCGAGGGATGGGCTACGTCTTTTTACTAGCGGCCATCATTGGCAACCTACATTTTTTCAGGTATCAGTCAAAAGAGGATACTACGCGACTTATAGCCGACCAACTGCGCCCTCGTTTGATGCCTACAGATGATCTATTCGCCATCAATTCCCAGCAGTTACTGTATCATTTGCTAGACCGGCCGGTGCCGACGCGTTACGTTCATCCTTCTTTGTTGTTTTATGACCACCATGTAGAGGCCTTAGAAATTGATCTACAAGCGGAGGCTGGTCGTATTTTTTCGAACCCCCAGCTGCGCTATCTAGTGATCAGAGCCAAGGATTTGGCAGACAGTCGCTACCAAGCTAACCCCATCCTACAAGCTGCCAAAGCTGGTTTTCCGAAGCGCGAGCAGCTAACCCAAGAATATCTCCTACTCACCCGCTAAAAAGTCCCCCGCTTGTCTGCTGTCCCCTCTGTACTCATCATATCTTCTTATGCCAATAGCTTGCACGCCGTGCGGCCTGAGGGGCGCTTATTTATAGGGCTGGCCCGAGACCATGGCTGGCGCGTAAGCCTAATGACGGAAGCAGGCAGCCCTTATAGCGAAGAAATGGAAGCTGCGGGGGTTCGAATCATCGATTTTCATCCTAGTAAGAAGTTCCAACCCACGGCTATTCGCCGTATCCGAGAGGAACTCATCAGTGGCCAATACGAGTGGCTACATCTTTACAACAACAAAGCTATCGTGAATGGGCTGCTAGCAGCTAGGGGGCTGCCGGTGAAAGTGGCTACCTACCGCGGCTATACGGGCAACTTGGAGTGGTGGAATCCCCTGGCCTATTTTCAGCATCTCAGCCCTCGCGTAGATCTAATCACTTGCGTATCGCCAGCCGTAAAAGAGGCCTTCGATCGCTTAGCTTTTTTCAATGCCCAAAAAGCCGTAGTGGTGGGTAAAGGCCATGAAATGAGCTGGTATCAAAATATTCCCACGGCCAACCTAGCAGCCCTCTTCGGTATTCCTACCGACCGTATCGTGGTAGGCATCGTGGCCAACGCACGGCGTATGAAGGGAATGCAGTACCTCACAGAGGCCATACGGCTACTTCCTGCCGGGCTGCCACTGCATTTTTTATTCATCGGTCGTGGCCTCGATCAAGCGGCGAACCGCCGCGTGCTTGAGCAGAGCCATTATGCTGATCGTATTAGCTTTGCCGGCTTCCGAAGCGATGTATTGGAACTTTTGCTAGCCGCCGATATGAGCCTACTCCCTAGTATCAAAGGAGAGGGATTGAGCAAAGTATTACTAGAGTCGATGTTTCTAGCTAAGCCGACCATTATGACCAGCATCGGCGGCAACCGACACTTGGGTATCCACGGAGAAACGGCCTGGATCGTCCCGCCCCGATCTGCACAAGCCTTAGCCAATGCCCTGCAAATAATGACCCAAGATGCAGCCTTGAGAACCCAAATCGGGCTAGCAGGCAAGGCTTATGTGGCCACGCATTTCTCGGCAGAACAATCGGCTGCCGATTTAGACAAGGCTTATCGGCAATTGCGGATGGGGTAGTTTCCATTTTTTTATATCTTGTGGCTCGAATTTATTCGACAGTTAGTTGATAGAAGGCAGTCTGTGAAGTTAGCAATTTCATTCGCTCCTTTTTTCAGCCACGCTGTATCTACACGGACTCGTTGCTCTGGCTCAGAACCAGGTACCCAGTATGGGCAGGCGGGCATAAATGCAGGGGCAAGGGTTATTATTTTGCGCAAATGTGTTGGAAATGAAAGCAAATTCAATAAAGGAAGTGATAGACGAGCTAAGGCGGATCACCAATTTGGGGGCATTGACCAATATTCGCTGCGCTTATTTCGCCTTTGTGTATTACTACACCACCCAAGGTATTCAGTTAGCTTTGGAAGCAAAAGCTTTTGAAGACAATGAGCGAATGGAGCGCTTCGATGTGTTGTTTGCGAACCTATACTTGCAAGCCTTTGAAGACTTTTTAGATAAAAAGCCCGTTCGGAAAGCTTGGCAAACGGCCTTTGAAGCAGAAGCAGCCCCCCTTAGTATCATGCAGCACGTACTCTTAGGTATGAATGCACATATCAACCTCGATCTTGGGGTAGCGGCTAGTATCCTGATGGAAGGCAAAGACCTACAGCTATTAAAAAACGATTTCATGAAGGTAAATAGCATCTTGGCGAATATTCTGGATGATCTGCAACAACGGCTCAGCCGAGCCTCCCCGATGCTCTACCTACTAGATCGTGTAGGGGGAAAACGAGATGAGACCCTTATTAATTTCTGTATGGCAAGAGCTCGCGATTATGCTTGGCTACTGGCCGTTGACCTATCCAAATTACCGCCGGCGCAGCGGGCACAGCGGATTGAAGCGGCCGATCATTTGGCCAGCCGTATCGCCCAGCGCATCTATTCTCCACCAAGTCGGTTGTTACGCACTTCCTTGCGCTTAATTAGTGCCTTTGAGCCTAAAACTGTCGGAAGAGCTATCGAAGCCTTAAAGCTTCAGAAAAGATAAAGCCCTAGCGCTTAACACACTTGCGCTACCAAGCCAAGCCTTACCCCTGCGAGCCCCTGGGGCGGCAGCCAAAAACCGAAAAAACCCTTTACAACACTGTTTTCATACAAGCCCACCACGAGAAAAATAAGCGTAAAAAGCACAAGATCTATGCGAGCAATAAGATACAGTTTATGCCTACTCTCAAGCTGCTTTTTGGCGCAAGCCTTGCAAGCGCAAGCTAATGATTTTCAGCCGCTATTCGACGGAAAATCGCTACACAATTGGGTACAAATAACCGGTTCGGCGCCCTACACCGTTGAAAAAGGGGAACTAGTAGGCACGGCCGTAGTGGGCTCGCCCAACAGCTTTTTGTGTACTGACCGGCCCTACGGAAACTTTGTTTTAACCTTTTCGTTTTGGGTAGAGGCACCGCTAAACGCTGGCGTTATGTTTCGCGCGGCGCATCGGGCGCAGGGGGAAGTGCGGCAGATTTATGGGTATCAGATGGAAATAGACCCGCTGCCACGCGCTTACACGGGCGGCTTATATGATGAAGCACGAAGGGGGTGGATTTATCCGCTACACTATCACGAGGCAGCGCGGCAGGCCTACCTAGCTGGGGCATGGAATGAGGCACGCATCGAAGCTATTGGCCATGAACTACGCATCTTCATCAATGGCATCAACACGGCCAATTTGGTGGACGATCTGGATGCTAGCGGCCTTATCTGCCTTCAGGTACATAGCATTTCACCGGGTGACCTGGAGGGTAAACGCGTAAAATGGCGAGATATGCAAATCAAAGAAGCCGCCGAGGAGCGTGGCATTCGGCAGCCGGGGAAGTTTATCAGTCTTATTTTGGAGGAGTATCTCAAGCAGACCAACCGAGAAGCGTAAACTAAGACGTATAGAACAATAAAAAAACCCGGTGGATTTTGTGTATCCATCGGGTTTTAGGGGCAAATCTGCCGGTTTTCGCTAGCGCTCCGGAGCTAGTTTCCAGTGCTCGGGCGAGCGCCACAAGCCAGAGAGCAACAACTCA
>DAINNZ010000120.1:11412-12187 GCA_036735605.1 Lewinella sp.
ATTCTTTGGGGAGTTTGTCGTAGAGCGTAGAGAAGAGTTCTTCGTGGCTCAGGATTTCGGCTTTCCATGCCTCGCGGTCCACGTTCATGGCTTTTTCGAAGTCTTCGCGCGAGAAGTCGAGGCCTTCCCAGTTCAAATCTTTGTAGCGCGGCATCCAGCCAATCGGGCTTTCTACGGCCGAAGTGCGCCCTTTTACACGCTCGATAATCCAGCTCAATACGCGCATGTTTTCTCCGAAGCCGGGCCAGGTAAATTTTCCGTTTTCGTCTTTCAAGAACCAGTTTACGCTGAAAATGCGCGGCGGGTTGGGCAGGTTACGGCCAAATTGCAGCCAGTGGTTAAAATAGTCGGCCATGTGGTAGCCGGCAAAGGGCAGCATAGCGAAGGGGTCGCGGCGCACTTTGCCAATTTCACCAAAGGCGGCGGCGGTCATTTCCGAACCCATCGTGGCGGCTAGGTACACGCCAAAGTTCCAGTTAAAGGTCTGATAGACAAGGGGTACGGTTGTGCTGCGGCGGCCGCCGAAGATGAACGCGCTAATGGGCACGCCCTGAGGGTCTTCCCAGCGGTCGTCTATGCTAGGGCATTGGTAAGCAGGTGCAGTAAAGCGGGCGTTGGGGTGGGCGGCGGGTTTTCCTTTGCTAGGGTCGTAGGCTTGGCCGCGCCAGTCGGTAAGGCCTGCGGGCACTTCCTTGGTCATATCTTCCCACCACACGTCGCCATCGGGCGTAACGGCCACGTTGCTAAAGATGGCGTTCGCCTTGATAGACTCCAT
>DAINNZ010000121.1:0-12182 GCA_036735605.1 Lewinella sp.
TGGCTGGGAGCAAAAGATGCCGAGTGAAAAGGTGTAATTAATTTTGTCCGAGTACGTAAGTGTGGCGGAGCAAAGAGCCCCGCCACAGCATAGATTATTAACCAAGCAGCCGTTGTGGCTATAGTCCTGCATCGAGAATATCGCTATCATCGAAGCCTCCGCCACTAGTACTTTTGGGGTCGGAGCCGAAGCGATTGCGGCCTCTAGTGCCATCGGTAGCGAGCCAGACTAACAGGATAATGAAACCGACAATTGGGATCAAAGCAATTAACAAAAACCAACCCGATTTATCTATATCGTGTAAGCGGCGTACCGCTACGGCAAGGCTAGGGATGAGTACCGCTAGTGAATAGATAAAATAGATTGCCATGAATATCATGCCAAAACTACTATCAGCGAAGGCGATCCCTAAGGCATAGGGAATCATCGTGATAATGAAGTTGATAAGTGCGAACATCCAGTATTCTTGCCGTCTGGCGCGCCCCTCAAAATCGGCATACTGCCGCAGTACTTTTAGGTACCATTCCATAGTATAAATGTGTTAATGTGTGAAAAAGAATGTTAAGTCAAGCACAAGATACTAGTATTTTGGGAAAAGTTACGCCTTAAGCTTTTTTTTTCTGATTTCAATCCACAATCCGCTCGGCTCGGCTCACGACGGCAACGTTGAAAACGCCCAGAGCGGGCTCGGCCGTGGCAGCATTAACGATATTGCCAGGGGCATTGGCGAGCGGAACGGCAAAAAGCCCCGTATTCGTGATTTGTTCGATGGCAATTTGCAGGAAATTAAAAGCCAAGCGATTCAAGCTATGCACCTCTACGCGGATTTGGTCGCCGGCTTGATAGGGAACAGGAACACCATCCTCATCTTGGCTATTGATAATTTGGCGAATGGGTGCGATAAAATACACCCCATCGATACCCGCCCCTGGGCTAAAGGTAGCATCATAGGCTAGGCCGATTTCAGTGGGTCGATTGAGCAGCGTATCGTTTTTGTAGGTTCGGATGAGGTAGGTATCCCCTTGGCCGGGCCAATCTCTGGCGAACAACTCGCCGTAGAAACCTTCTGTAGTGAGTAGGCTTTCCTCCTCAAAGAAGACACGGATACTATCAATAAGAGCCGTCCGATTGGCTTTTACTTCGGTATTTTGGGTATAAACTTGGCCATCTAGCTCGATACGGAGGGTGAAGGCATCTCCTTCCTGGCCTAGGCTTCGGCCGTTTTCAGCTGGCCAGACGTAGTTGCCTCCGCTTTGGTGGATGAAGCTAAAACAAGCCCCCTCCCGATCGCGGCAAACCGTTACAGTAGCATTGGTAACGGCTTCTGGCTGGCCGCCACGGAAATAATCGACACTTTTGTTTAGCCGAATCGTTTGCGGCAACGTATCGATGCTAATCCAAGCATCCACCACTAGTTGAGCGGCTTCAAATTGGGACGGCACTTCGATGGGGTCTTCGCAATTCGATAGGCTAAGACCTAATAGCAGGAGTATAAATGAAAGCGTGATCTTGTGCATAGTAGAAATATTTTGAACGCTAGGAGCAATAGGCTTGCGCTACTTGGCTACCCTTGCCCCTGCCCCTACGGGCCAAAAATAGTAGTAAAAACAGAAGCCGTATGGCTATTGGGCATACTACAGAATCGGTTTATTTAAATTTGAAATTATACGATATAGCAGGAATGACACTACCAAACACGGCGAAGCGGATGGCCTCGGCATTTGCCAGATCGGTAGGATTGAGGCGCACATTGCCCTGGTCGCCGTAGATACTGAACGTATTACGGCGCGCGTAGAGGTTATAGACGCCAAAGACCCACTGCCCCTCCCATCTTTTCTGGGGTTTATTCGGGTTTCTATCGAGGGTAATACTCAGGTCGAGGCGATGGTAGGCCGGCAAGCGATAGTTGTTTCGAGCGCCATCATCCACGTTGGGCACAAAAAGCCCTTGCTGGTAATAGCCACTAGCGGGCAGGGTAACGGGCGTGCCGGTGTTGTAGATAAAGGTGGCTGTAAAAAAGGCGCGCTTGCTTAAGTCGTAGAGTGCCGTGATATTGAAATTATGGGTTTGGTCGAAGCGGCTGGGGTACCATTCATTGTTGCTAATGCCTACCACTTTGCGCTCTGTTCGGCTGAGGGTGTAGTTGATCCAGCCCGTTAGGCGCCCCTCGTTCTTTTTGAGCATAGTTTCTACGCCATAAGCACGGCCTTCACCTTCCAGCACTTGGCCTTCTACGAGTTCGTTGAGGATGAGGTCGGCTCCGTCGATATAATCGACTAGCTTATCAAAGGTTTTGTAGTAGGTTTCTGCGCTCAGCTCGTAGGTGTTATCTTTAAAATTCCGGAAATAACCTAGGGCGACTTGGTTCGCCAATTGAGGTTCGATGTTATTGGTGCTCGGCGTCCAAATATCTAGCGGTATAGAAGCCGTTGTGTTGCTAAGCAGGTGAATGTACTGGGCCATTCGGTTATAGCTCGCTTTGAGAGAGCTACTACTATTGAGTTGAAACTGGATGGCAGCTCTTGGTTCGAAGTTATTGTAGGTTGCGATAGTTTCGCCAGTGGGTACCTCTTGCACATTGGTCAAGGGTCTTTCTTGGCCAGGCAGGCCGATGCCGTAGTCGTAGCGATCGCGGCCACCGAGGTAGCGAAAATCGCTGTAGCGAAGGCCATAGTTGATTTTAAGCCGGTTGATCTTTAGCTCCTGCTCGATAAACACGCCGCTTTCTAGGGCAAACTGCTTGGCTTGGCTAAAATCGATGATTTCTCCTACATTGTTTGAAACAGCATTAGCCGGCTGGAATTCATAGAAAATGCTCTGGCCACCGAATCGGATCAAGTTATTGGGGTTGATATAGTAGGAAAACTCAGGCTTGGCACTAAGGTTGATAATACGGGCGTTCCAATCGAAGGTGTCTTCGTCATCCCCGAACTTGAGCTCGTAGTCGTAGTTGCTGTAATAAAGCGTAAAATTGCTAAAGAGCCGGTCGTTGAATAAGTGGTTCCAGCGCAGGGTGCTAGTCTTGTTGCCCCAATTGAAACCCGCACCAGGCCCAAATTGAAACACATCGCGCCCTAGATAGGCCGAGAGGAATAATTGATCCTTCTCCCCTGCTTTCAGGTTAGTTTTCAGGGTTAGGTCATAGAAATTAAGCTTGATATCGCCTAGGTCTTCATCGAGGAAAGGCTTAGCCAATACATCAATATAAGAACGTCGCCCGGCTACTAGGAAAGAGGCTTTGTCTTTGGCAATCGGCCCTTCGAGTGCTAGGCGGCTGAAGATAGTACCTACCCCACCCTGCGCTTGGAAGCCTTTGTTATTGCCCTCTCGCATACGCACATCCAAAATAGAGGAAAGCCGACCACCATAACGGGCAGGAATACCGCCTTTGTAGAGCTCCACATTCTTCACTGCATCCGGATTAAAGACGGAAAAAAAGCCAAAGAGGTGGCTAGAATTATATACAGGTGCCTCATCCAAAATCACCAAATTTTGATCGATACTTCCTCCGCGAACGTTGAAGCCGGCAGCGCCTTCGCCAACCGTGGTTACCCCTGGCAAGAGCTGGATACTACGCAACACATCCACTTCGCCTAGCAAAGCGGGTATTTTCTGGAGTGTACTCACATCTAATCGTTCCACGCTCATTTGCAGATCGCTAACATTCCGATCTTCCTGCGTAGCCGTTACTACAATTTCAGCCAAATCCGTGCCCGCAATGCCTAATTCGAGGTTAAGACTCTTGTTTCCCTGCGTTAAATCCACGCTTCTGCGCGAATCCGCAAAACCAATGTAGCTAAACCGCAATTCATATTGACCAGCTTCAAGACTTAAAGAGTAAAAGCCATACTCATTCGTAGTGGTGCCTAAGTTGCTGCCAATGGCTTGAACCGTAGCGCCAATCAGGGTTTCTCCATTTTCGGCATCGCGCACATAGCCACTCACGGTGGCCTTTTGCGCAAATAGGGCTTGGCTGCCTAGAAGCAGCGCGAATAAAAGTAGATTTTTTTTCATTTCGGTTGTGAGGTTATTGAAAAACAGTTGGGCTTCGGCACTACCTTGATCTATAGCGTTGTTCAGTGGGGCATGAACGAGCGAGAGCGTGCCGAACAACTCTTAATATAAGAAAGGCCAACGATTAAAGACGCATTACGTTCAAAAATGGTTGTTGCTTGGCGGCCAATTAACGTTCTTTTAAGACAAATAAATGCCCTAGCTCTACCAATCCTAACAAAGGAGGAAACCAAATGCCGTTTACTGCGTTGTAAAAATCTGTTAGGTGAAGAGGGCGAGCAGGTGGATGGCTGCCAATCCATCCACGGCGGTCAAATGGCTTCTGCTCGCATACAAGTAGTTGCTGGCTGTCGCTTCGCTTGCCCTGTCTAAAGCTCAGGCAGGCGGGCACGCGCTGTCCGTCTATACGGACAGATACGGACTCGTTGCTCTCGCTCAGGCCCACAGTACCCAGTACGGGCAGGCGGGCATAAATGCAGGGGCAAGGGCTACTAGATGGCTTAGCGGCTACTCATTCACCTACGCAAAAAGGCCTCCGACCTTCGTATCTACTAAAAACAGCTCCCAAAAGGGTTAGGCCAACACGGCCTCGTCCAAAAAAGACCATACAATAATGAATACTCCTCCCGCCACTACTACTTTAGGTGCCCTCAAAGCACAAGGCTATCAAGCAAAATCTATTCGCGATGAAATGCGCGATAATTTGGTCATCAAACTACAAAAAAAAGAAAGCGTCTTTGAAGGTATCTTGGGCTTTGAAGATACGGTGGTGCCCGATATCCAGCGAGCCATCCTGTCTCGCCACAGCTTGCTATTGCTGGGTTTACGCGGGCAGGCAAAGACCAGGCTAGCGAGGTTATTAGTTACGCTGCTGGATGAGTACATCCCGGTGGTAGCAGGCAGCGAGCTCAACGATGATCCACTACGCCCCCTCAGCCGCTATGCTAAAGACCTCATCGCAGAGCAAGGAGATCATACCCCTGTGGAATGGCTACACCGCGATGCCCGCTATGTAGAAAAACTAGCCACTCCAGACGTGAGCGTAGCCGACCTCATCGGCGATGTAGATCCGATCAAAGCCGCTACCCTTAAGCTGCCTTATAGTGATGAGCGAGTGATCCATTTCGGTCTCATTCCTAGGGCACACCGGAGTATTTTCGTAATAAACGAGCTCCCTGATCTACAAGCTAGAATTCAAGTATCCCTTTTTAATATCTTACAAGAGGGCGATATTCAGATTCGTGGCTTCAAGCTGCGTATGCCACTCGATATTGGTTTTATTTTTACCGCCAATCCAGAAGATTATACCAATCGCGGCAGTATTATCACTCCTTTAAAAGACCGTATTGAAAGCCAAGTGCTAACGCATTACCCTAAGTCGATCGAAATTGCCCGCAGCATAACGCGGCAAGAAGCTCGATTGAGTGATGCGCAAAAAGAGCAGGTCGTCATACCCGACTTATTGGAGATCATGCTAGAGCAGCTCTCCTTTGCAGCCAGAGATAGTGAATACATCGACGAAAAAAGTGGGGTGAGTGCACGCCTTAGCATCAGTGCCTACGAAAACCTAGCCTCCACAGCCGAGCGGCGCATGCTCATCAACGGAGAAAGTAGTACTATGGCTCGCATTACCGATTTTTGGGGTGTTGTGCCTGCTATCACCGGTAAGGTAGAACTCGTATATGAAGGCGAGCAAGAAGGGCCTTATGGCGTCGCCATGCGCCTATTGGATGCCAGTATCAAGGAGAGTTTCCTGGCGCATTTCCCCAATCCGGAGGAAGTAAACACCCGTAAAAATAGCGATCCTTATGGTGTTATCCGCGCCTACTTCAGTGGTGGCAACGCTGTTGATTTGATGAACGACGATAGCGATAAAGCGTATCAGGAAAAACTTGATAGTGTGGCGGGCTTGCGCAAATTCGTCCTAGCGCATCTCAGTAGCCCCGTTAGTGATAAGGAGACCTATCTTTATATGGAGTTGGTCTTACAGGGCCTCGCAGAAATGGAGATTCTCAACAAAGACATTTTGGAAAACAGCCTTTCTTTTCGCGATATTCTAGCGGATATGCTAGGCGATGAAGACCTGTATTAGTCGAAAATACACAAAAAAAACACCCCTTCAGCCTATTGATAAGGCTGAAGGGGTATAAGAAGGACGACGCACCAACTGCTCAACCGCCTACCCTTGCTGCGTTTCCACCCTGGGGGAGTTCAGCAGGAGCTAGCTCCACGCCGCCCAGCTGCAAAGGTAAGAATAAATTAGATTTGGCACAAGCTCAATGTAAATTTTATTGTAATATTTTTCATCCTAGCTCCTAGCTTTCTGGCAATCAATGACTTAAAGAGCAGTGCCTTCACTTTCTACTCAAAGCCTATAGGAAAACTAAGTGAGTAAGTTCATTTGATCGTCCCAAGTTGCTATCACGTCGCGTGTTTCTTGGTTGATGCACTTAGCGATCCAGGCTGGGTCGTAGTCCACCTCGTGCTTAGCAAGCACTTCTTCCGGCACACCATCCCAGATATTAGGCACATTGCCTTGGTAGCCAAGGTCTTTTTGCCCTTCTTTGCTACTGAAGTAGCCGGTGAGCACTAGTTTTCGCAGCAGATCGAAAAAAGCGACTGGCGGACTAAGGTCTTCCTTTGGGTCTTCTGGCAAATACGCAATATCTTCTAGGATAGCTTTTTGCTGCGCTGCCGAAAGCGTGTTGAAATCGTTATTAGCGAATCGGCTAAGGCTTTCGCGGCTTAACCAAGCAAGGCCAGCACGAAGGGGGAACTTGAAGCTAGGATAATCGTTGGCCATAAAGGCGATGAAAGCCGTAGTACCGGTGGTAGAAGCCGCAGGGCCGGTGGTGTCGGCAGGCAAAATTAAATCTGCGAGCGTATCCAAGGTCTTTTGTTCGTGTTCATTGAAGGCAGCCACTGCTTGAAGGCGGGCGTCCCGCTCTTTTTCCCATTCGGTGCGGCTTCCTTCGAAGGGATATTGCTGTAGGCCAGCGTTGGGAGCTAGTGCCTCCTTGGTTCCTTCGGTATCACAGCCACTCTGGGTAAAGAGCAAACTAGTGGTAGCTGCGCCGATGAGCAAATTTTTGAGTGATTCTCGACGATCCATTAGATATTCATTTTTTTGAGTTCTTGAACAATGTGGTCGCTAGTGCGCCAAGCGAGTGCCATGATCGTCCAAGTAGGGTTTTTATCTGCTTGGCTAGGGAAGGTAGCCGCATCGGTAATAAAAACATTCGGCACATCATGGAGTCGGCCGAAGGCGTTCGTAACAGAGCTTTTAGGGTCACTACCCATTCGAGCGGTTCCTACCTCATGGATGATGAGGCCAGGGGCATTGAGGCCATAGTCTTGTTCTTTGGTAGCCTTATCGGAGATATAAGTAGCCCCCATATTGGTTAGAATCTCCTCAAAGGTGTTTTGCATGTGCCTTGCCTGCTTGCGTTCATTATCCGACCATTGGTAGTTGAATCGCAGTACAGGAATACCCCATTCATCTACTTTGTGTGGGTCTATTTCGCAATAGTTGCTGTGTAGGGGAATGGCTTCACCGCGGCCAGACATTCCTACGAAGGCTCCGTAGGTACGCTTGAGTTCGTCTTTCAGGCCAGGGCCAAAGCCGCCGGGTCGTAAGCCCATTTTACGTTGTAGATCCGTGAGGCCAAAGCCGAAGCCGTAGTTAGGCTCGCCCATGCCGCCCCAAACTTCGATATGATAGCCTCTGGGGAAGTCGAGTTTTTTATTATCTAGCCACCAAGGCGAATAGACGTGTAAGCCCCCTACCCCATCTTCATTGTAGATATCCCGATCCATTAAGGCAGGCATAAAGCCCATCATACTAGCTCCTGTAGAATCGTGTAGATAGCGGCCTAGCACGCCGCTAGTGTTGCCTAAACCGCCACTATCCCGATCTTTTGAATTCAGTAAGATGCGCGCTGTGGAGCAGGCCGAGGCGGCTAGAACGATCACCTTTCCTTTGATCTGATACTCCATGCGATCTTCCTTGTTGACATAGCTTACAGCGGTTGCCTTTCCGTTACCATCGGTGATAACCTCGCGCGCCATACAGTTAACAAAGAGGTCAATTTGCCCACCGGCCTTTTGAGCGGGAAAGATTAAGCAACTCCCCGAGCTAAAGTCAGCATACACAGCACAAGAGCGGCTACATTGCGCACAGTAAAAACAAACGCCTCGATCCTCATTAATTCGTTTGGTAAGGATGGAGAGGCGGCTGGGAATAACCGTAACACCTGTTTTTTTAGCTCCCTTGACATAGTACAATTCGTGTAGGCGAGGCTTGGGTGGTGGGAGAAAGTAGCCATCTGGATCATTGGGGAGGCCTTCATTCGTTCCGAACACACCGATCAGCTTATCGACCTTATCGTAGTAAGGCTTCACATCGTCGTAGGAAATAGGCCAATTTGCACCAAGGCCATCGAGGTCTTTTCTACGGAAATCATCTGGCCCAAAACGTAGGCTAATTCTGCCCCAGTGATTCGTACGACCGCCTAGCATCCTAGAGCGGAACCACCTAAAATTGGATCCTTTCTCGTTTGTATAGGGCTCGCCGTCGATATCCCAGCCCCCGTAGGCTGTATCGAAATCGCCGAAAGGCCGAGCCGTATTAGCACCCCTCCGGGGGCTCTCCCAAGCTGGCCTAAGTTGTGTTTTGGTAGCTGGATCAGCTGGATCAAAATAAGGCCCTGCCTCAATGATAGCGACCGAGAGACCTTGTTCACTCAATACTTTGGCAGTCATACCACCACCAGCACCCGAGCCTACGATGACCACATCGTATTCCTTAGTCGGTTTTTTTATTTGCACTAGACGAAATTTTATACGCGATTAGCTGGCTCGACAAAACGAAACAAAAATTTCGATTCGAGCCATTTTGCCCAATTATTTATCAGGGTGCAAGGTAATAAATTTCATTAAAATATTGCAATTAAGAACCACTCTTAAAAAAATCATGCCTGATATCGTCGAAAAGCCTGCAAGAGCCGATCGGGAATCTCTTGATCGCAGGCTTTCAGGTAATCTTGATAGCTACAAGGAATGAGGCGATGCCTCTCCTCTCCTTTATGCTTGCCAGCTGGGGCTTGAATCCACCAGCGGCCGCTGCGAGGTGATTTCCAGAAGGTGATCCGGTCATAATCTTTTATATCCACCACATACTCAGTGAGGCCATTGGCTGTTACAGGGTAATCGCCCTTTCTATTGGCGAAGCCATCTAGAAAGTACCAAATCATTTGCGCACAAGCAGCAGCAGTGACCCATTGATCCCGCTGGCTAACGGACAAATCGACACCAAAAATACCAAAAGACTTCAGCTTATCACTGATGCCCGCATATCGGCAAAGCCGAGTCGCTTCCTCTAAACTGAACCCACTAGGATGAAAACCTTCTTGAGCAGGAGCATCGAAGTATTGCAGCGCAGCCATATCTAAGCCCAGCAAGTCAGCATCCCGAATCAAGGGCTCTAGCTCCGTGATATTCTCCCTAGCTTGCCCAAGACGAATATAGTCGTAGTGGCGCTCCGCAATTAAATCAAAAACAGCCGGATCTATCAGGTGTTGCTGTGAACCAATATGACTAAGGTGATAAAAAAGCTTACGCGGAGAGTGAAAAGCGGGGTTAAGCAACTGATCCCCCCCTATGGAAGACGCCGTGCTCAGTCGTATAAGTTGATCTACCACTGCTACACTAGCCTGCGCGCTAATTTCTTGAAAAGCTTGGTACTGCGCACGAAAAAGCTGCCGATCCCTTCCAATCAAAATAGGGGTAATACCCGCCGACTGTAGCTCCCGAAGCAAAGGAGTCAAGAAATCTGGCTCCGCTTTCCGAAGATCGCCCAGATCGGCAATCCCTAACTTGCCAAAATTCCAACTCATGGGATAAAGCAAGGCACGTGTCTTTTTTGCAAAATCAACGTCTAAGCCAATAATAGCTGTTTTGACTTTACGCAATTCACGCTGCGTTAGTTTATACACCAACAGTTGTGCTCCTAGTGTAAAGGAGGCCTTTGCCGTTTCGGGCAGATCACTTAGATCGGGTGCTTGTAACCAGTTTTTGATCATGCCGCTAAGGTAAGACTTTGCACTAGAATTGAAAAAAACAGGAGGAAGAAGTTTTGCTTCAGCTTCAAAAAGCTGCGTATGACAAAAAAATACCTATCCTTTTCTTATCAAAAAAACACCTTTTTCTAAAAATAAGCTACCTTTGTATTTATTTTTTGACACATTTTGGCAAATACGGCTAAGTTGTATCTAAATAAAAATATTTACCTTTGCTACTATCTAAGCGATACAATCAACATATTTGTACTGGCTGAGCAACTTTTAGTTCATCAGCTAAGCAAATTACCCAATAATCCCTTCACTATTCAACGTCCCAAAGACAAAATCAACAACTACATGAAACAGCTCAAGAATACCTTACTAGTACTGCTAGCCATGCTAGCAATCGGCACCTTGCAGGCACAGGAAGAACCTGAAATGAATAAGTCCGAGAAGCAAGAGAAATCAGCCCGGCCCAAGGATATGTTAGAGTTTGGCCTTCGAGGTAACTATATGTTTTTAGGAGGTGATGTTACGCCAGAAGCAGGCTTCGGTGGCGGCCTTCACTTTCGTAAAGCGCTGGATTATATCTTCTCCTTGCGTTTGGATGGTGTCTATGGTAAGATGCAAGGCGATAACGGCATCAATAATATATTGCAAAACCGCGAATTTGAAAGCACCTATCTAGCGGGCACCCTTATGGGCGTTATGTCCTTAAATAATTTCCGCTTCGACCGCCCGAAAAAGCAAAAAGGCATGAACCTGTACATTTTAGTCGGCGCAGGTGCCAACACCTATGAAACCAAATTCAATGGTATTCCTGAAGGCTTGACGAGAAATGCCGTTATCGACAAAGAAGTGGCTCCCCACGTTGCCGCTGGTGCAGGTGTAAGTTTCCGCTTAGGGAGTGGTGTTAATATCGGCTTAGAATACATTGGGCAAATGCTCCTAGGCGACCGCTCTGATAGGCTAGATGGTTATGCAAATGATGGTAATTTCCGAGATGTAGTGAATGCGGCCTCCCTTACACTTAACTTCAACTTGGGCAGCAAGAGCCAACGAAGTGAGCCCCTATACTGGGTAAATCCTTTCGACCCAATTGCCAACGAACTAGGAAAAATGAATCAGCGTATCGACGATGCCTTCCTCGACTCCGATAACGATGGTATTCCAGATGCGATTGACCTAGAGCCTAATACCCCCGCTAATGTGCCAGTGGATACTAGAGGCCGTACACTGGATAGCGACAAAGACGGCATTCCCGATTTCCGCGACCTTGAGCCTTTCTTCCCGCCTCGCCCAGGTGAAGAAGTAGATGCCAACGGGGTTATCATCAACCGCATCGACAAAGCCGTAACCGAAGAACGAGTGCAAGAAATGATAGATGAAGCCATTGCTAAAGCAAGACTAAACAGCACAACTTCTGTATCAGGTGACATGCGCGAGCTCTTCATCCCCATGATCTACTTCCCGCTCAACCAGCATACCGTTAAATACAGCGACTATGGTACCCTAGCTAGCATCGCCCAAGTACTGAATGGCAATCCCGGTATGCGCTTGGTGGTTAGGGGCTTTACCGATAAAGTAGGCGACAGAGCGGCGAACGATCGCCTTTCTTACCTTCGTGCAAAAGCCGTGATCGACCATTTAGTTAATCAGCAAGGCATTAGCCGTAGCCGCTTGGTGCTGCAATGGCGCGGAGAAGATGAAAACATCGTGCCACAAAATCAAACCTACCTCAATCGCCGCGTTGAATTCCAAACAGCAGGCCCCGGTGAATACGAACAAGACCCGCCCGCTGGCGTAAACAGCGGAAGTGGTGGCTATTAGTTCAGGCCCACTAGCTTCAATCGCCCTCATTTACTGCGGTAAATGAGGGCGATTGCTTTTAGGGTCACCCGAAACGAATACCCTTTGAAACGATCAATAAAAAAAAGTCTTAACGGCCGTAGCGGTTAAGACTTTTCATTAAATAGTTCGCTCTGAAAATCAACTCGGATATACACTAACAAGATAGGCTGGTTTCACAAAACGTGGCCTAGCCGTTCATTTTTTTTTACTTTTATACTTTAAAGTACTCGGACAAAATTAATTACACCTTTTCACTCG
>DAINNZ010000122.1:0-12173 GCA_036735605.1 Lewinella sp.
TGAACGCCATTGGCCAGCTATGCTTCCGAACCCTTCGAGGACTAAAATTCACTCACCTCCTCTTGGATAAGAACGAGCTGGCAACGAGGCGATACGAAGTATCACTATATGGTCTTGAGTCTCATGATCTTTCCATGATCAATAACCCAAAAAAAGATGCGAAAGAAGAGGTGATCATCTTTTTAACCATCAAAAAACCAAGCAAGGTAATACTGCGACAATATACCAAAAGATGGCGTATTGAATATTTGTTTCACCACTTGAAGACAAACGGGTTTAACTTGGAAGACATCAACCTGGCAGATGCAGCCAAGAATAATCTTATGATGGCTATCGTAAGCTTGGCGTATGCTTTAACGATCAAAGCAGGTTGGAAAAAACGCAAGTCCGTTCGATCAATCAAGTACAAAGATGGCACAACCTATCCCGCAGAATCAGTTTTCAGGATAGGGCTGAGCGAAGTACTAAAAAAAAGCGTTCTATTAAACTGCCGTATAGGTCTATTTACTCTGGTTCAAAGCCCAAAATAATGTTAAAGGTACCGAAGCCGCCATTGCCTCTAGGGTTAGCAGTTGGGTCTTTGTCGAAGCCGATGCCGTAGTCGAAACCGAGGGTGCCGAACATAGGAAGGAATACCCGCGCACCAACACCGTAGCTACGTCGCATATCAAAAGGGTTGAATTCTGCGACACTGCGCCAAGCGTTACCAGCTTGTGCGAAGGCAAGAACGAAGATGGTGCTAGAGGGATTAAGCGATAGCGGGTAGCGCACTTCCATCGTCATTTTACTAAAGGCAGGGGTAGCTGTTTGCTGGTTCGTGACAGGGTTGATATTAGCGGGTAAGTCTAGCACATCGTAGCCGCGCATACTGATGATATCGACGCCTTGGAAGGCAAATTGCTGGTTGTTGATGCCGTCTCCGCCGAGTTGAAAGCGCTCGAAGGGGGAAGTGCCGATGGCGTCGTTATATCTACCTAGCAGACCTACTTTTATCTGTGTTTTAAGCACCAGTTTACCTGTTAGGGTGGTGTACCAATCGGCATTGAAGCGCCACTTGTGGTACTCAAGCAAGCGGAAACGTTCGGAAGGTTCTAGGGAGGCGTAGTCTTTATCTTTATTGAAGGCAGAATAAGGCGGCGTGAACTGCATATTCAGTTCAATATTAGAGCCTTCACGAGGGTAAAGCGGGTCGTTCACCGTATTGCGCGCTACCACGAGGGAGAGGCTAAAGTTATTGAAACTACCTTCTGTGATTCGTTCTCCTTCGTCGGTTACGAAGGACTGCCCGCCGCTACGCCAACCATCTAGCCCGAGCGTTTGGTAGTTGATCCCTGCGCGCACGATAAAGTTATCATCTGGCCAGCGGAGGCGAGTGCCTAGTGTGGCAGATGCTTGGATAATTTTCAAGGAGTTAGGCACTTCATTGGTGCCAAAATTGTAGCGATTGTAGAAGCCGGCTACTGTTAGAGAGGTCGGTTTTTTACCCCCTAGCCAAGGCTCTGTGAGGCTAGCATTGTAAGATTGGAAGAAGCGGCCATTCGTTTGCGCGCGGATACTAAAACGCTGTCCGTCGCCTTGGGGTAGTGGATGCCAAGCGGCTTTATTGAAGAGGTTACGAAGGCTGAAGTTGTTGAAAGTAACACCAAGGGTACCAATCACGCCCCGAAGCCCCCCCCAGCCAGCACTTAGTTCTAACTGATCGCTCGGTCTTTCTTCAACCGTGTATTCAATATCCACGGTACCACGATCGGGGTTAACGGGCGTGTTGATGCCCAAGTTCTCTTGATTAAAGTAGCCGAGGTTGATGATTTCACGCTGAGATCGGATGATATCAGAGCGACTGAATTTATCACCCGGGCGGGTTCGTAGTTCGCGGCGGATGACGTGTTCGTGGGTGCGGTCATTGCCTGCGATGGTCACTTTGTCGATCGTAGCCTGCGGGCCTTCGTTAATACGAATTTCTAGGTCGATACTATCGCCTACGATCGCTTTTTCAATTGGGTTTGCATTGAAAAAGAGGTAGCCATTATCCATGTAAAGTGAGCTAATATCGCGGTTATCTTGGCTAAATTGTAGGCGGGTTTGTAATAGTTCGTCGTTATACACATCGCCTTTTTCAATACCCAGCACACGGTTGAGGGTTTCTTCATCGTAGATGGAATTCCCTTTCCAAGTGATATTACGGAAGTAATAGCGGTTACCTTCTTCTAGGTAAATATCAATCATTAACGATCCTTTATCGTTACGATACAAGCTGTCGCTTAATATTCTAGCATCTCTAAAGCCGAGGGTATTGTAGAAAGCGATTACCGCTTTTTTATCGTCTTGAAATTCTTTTTTCTGAAATTTTGAAGAGGCGAGGAATCTGCTTTTTTCCTTGGTCTCTTTCATTTTTTTGCGCAGTTTTTTGGTTTTCACTTCGGATGCGCCGATAAAGTTGATCTCATCAATTCTTACGCGATCCCCTTGGTCAACAGCAAAGAGTAGGCGAACGGCATTCGGTTTAATAGTATCGGCAATTTCCGTGATAGTAACCTTCGTATCGAGGTACCCTTTCTCTACGAAGTAGGCTCTTACCGCTTCGGCTGCGTTCACTTTGGCATCTTGGGTAACGATGCCGCCCCGTGTGATGAATTTGGTGATTTCTTTATTAAGGTCTTCGTGTTTTACCTGCTTGACGCCTTCGTAGCTATAGCGTTCCAAACGGGGGCGTTCTTCCACTCGGATAGCTAGGAAAATGACACTACCGATTACTTTCTCTTTTTCGATTGCCGCATTGGTAAATAAGCGGAGGCGCCACAAATTGCGGATAGCTCTAGGAATATCAGGCCCTGGTATCTTGATTTTATCCCCTACTTTTAAGCCGGTAACGCCCAATATAGCCGTTTCTTCCGCGAAGAAGGCCCCTTCTACGCGCAGGCCACCAATTTCGTACTCTCGGGGCTCGCCATAGTCGAAGACGGGGAAATCTAAGGAGTCTTGCTGGGCACTTAGGTAGCCACTGAATAAAGATAAAAAGCTGAATAATACAAGTAATCGCATGAGTGGTATTGTACGCACAGCGGCACGAACTGCTAGGCAGGAGGTGCGGCCAAGATGATGAGTGGTATAGCCCCTTGGGGCAGTGAGCTGGCAACTAGCTGCATTGGCTGAGCGCTTGCTCGGGAGGGATAATTGTACTATAGAGTATAGCAAGGTTAAGCTTGGTTGGTTGGTGTACTGATTTGATCGCTAGTTTTACCAAATCTTCGCTCGCGCCCTTGGAAATCGAGGATAGCCTGGTAGAGGTCTGCCTTGCGGAAATCGGGCCAAAAAACTTGGCTGAAGAAAAATTCAGCGTAAGCTGCTTGCCACAGGAAGAAGTTGCTTAACCGATGCTCTCCGCTAGTTCGGATGATGAGTTCTGGATCGGGCATACCGTGAGTACTGAGCGCGGTAGCTAGGTGTTCGGCTTGAATAGCTAGGGGCTGCAAGCGGCCTTCCGCCACTTGCCGCGCAATTTGCTGAGTGGCTTGCAATAAATCCCATTGGCCGCTGTAGTTGAGCGCTAGCACCAGCGTCATACGGTCATTGTTTCGGGTTTTTTCTATGCCGTATTGTAGTGCTTGGTACGTTAGATCGGGTAGTTGGCTAATCTCTCCCACGGCTTGTAGGCGAATTTTATTTTTCATCAGGGTATCCATTTCCCCACCTATGGTATCCACCAGCAGTTGCATTAAGGCGCCTACCTCCATTTCCGGCCGCTTCCAATTTTCAGTACTGAAAGCATAGAGGCTCAGATAATCGACGCCTAATTCGGCACAGCCTTCCACAGTATCCCGCACCGCTTCAATAGCATGATGATGGCCAAAAACACGGGGTTTACCCTGCTCGGTCGCCCAGCGGCCGTTGCCGTCCATGATGACGCCAATATGCTTTGGCAACTTGTTTTTGTCGATCTTGTTAAGCAATTCGGTCATATACGCTTTACTGCCAAGGGGAGTAATCTAAAGAGCCTAAAAGAACCTTCACTCCCAACGAAGTGCAAAAGTAAGGATAAATGTTGAACCAAGCCCCAACTATTCGTAACTTTGCCTCGCTAACCAACCTTACTGCTCCTTGGTGAATCTTTGGGTAGCCACTTGTAGGCTGTTTAGGCCCTGTTTTGAGCAGGGAGGTAAGAGGCTGTCAATTTCTTAGATGGCGCTTGGTGGTAAGCCCTGTTCTTCCTAACAGCTAGCCGATTAGCCTTTGGCGAATTTAAATTTATGATTATGCGTAGCTATTTTTTCACAAGTCTTTTTTTCTTGCTGTTGTTGAGCCAAGCAACTGCACAAGGTCTTTCTGGCGGCTTCAAAGCGGGCCTCAATTTCAATACAATTGACGGTGAAACAGAAAGCGAATTTGAAAGCTTTTCTAGCACGGTTGGCTTTCATGTAGGGGCTACTTTCGCCTACAAAGTAACCGACCTTTTTGGGTTTAAAGCAGAGCTGATTTATAACCAAAAAGGTGTATCTAAAAACTACGACGGGCCAGCCCACTTTTTCGTGTATGGCGGCGGCACAGAAACACCTATTGGTGGCACAAAAAGAGGGCAGCTCGATATTGTAACCAGCTATATTGACATCCCTGTGTTAGTGTATCACCGTCTTGGCCCTTTAGAAGTAGCTGCAGGTGCATCCCTCGGTTTTATGGTCAATGCCACTAGCTCCGGTGGGGAAACTTTTGTTAACACCGTTTACGGCGCCGACACGCGTATTGCTTTTAATTATGAAGGCTACTATTTTCGCGATGGGGCTGGCGAAGCCTCTGTCATTAGCCGTAGTTTAGAGCCCATCCCCGGCACGGCTGTGCTGCTGCCAGAGGTGATAGGAGCTTACTACAATAGCGATAAAGAGGATCCCCTTTTTAGCCGATTAGATATGGGGCTAGTGGCTGAGCTGGCTTATTTTTTGAATAATGGGCTCTACTTGAGTGGGCGTTATAACTTCGGCCTTTCAGATGTAACCCGCAGTGAAAACGATCTAGCCAATCAGCTTGATAGCAACGGACAACGCCAGTTTAGAGACGATAACGATCGCAACCGCAGTCTCCAAGTGAGCATCGGCTTCCGTTTCTAGGAGCTATCATGCCTTTGTTATACCTCGGCCTTGGCAGCAACCAAGGTAGTCGGTGGGAGCGGCTAGCTCAAGCGCGTGCTTGTTGCCAACAGCGGCTAGGCCCACTTAAGCGCCTGTCGCCAATTTATACCACAACTGCTTGGGGATTGACCGAACAGCCTGCCTTCCTCAATCAAGTTATCAGCCTTACGACCGAACACCCTGCCGAAGATTGCCTGACAATTGCCCTCGCTATTGAAGAACAACTAGGCCGCCAAAGAAGGCAAAAGTGGGGCCCTCGGGAAATAGACATCGATTTACTTTTCTACGACGATTTGCAGCTGCAAACGCCCACGCTCACCTTGCCACATCCCTACATTCCAGAACGGATGTTTGTCCTACGCCCACTAGCCGACATCGCTCAGGCACAGACTCAGTTTTATCCGGAAATAACACTAGCAGAACTGCTGGCTAACTGCCCAGACACCAGCCCCGTCGAATTGTATCATAGTTTATAGTTTGGCACAAAGTGCAGGGGCAAGGCTTTGTTTCGTAGCGCAAGAGTGGGGAGCACTTAGCCCCCTCGCCAACAAGAAGCATAGGTACGCGAAGCTGGGTAAAACCCACAAAAAAAGGTCAAATGGACCCGTCCAACTGACCAAAACCCACCGCCGGAAAGGGGTAAAGGGGTAAAGGGCGTGAAGGTTGGAAAGGGGTAAAGGTTGGAAAGGGGTAAAGGAGCCATCGCGACGTTGACGGACAACAGCTAGCGGCCAACAGCTAAAAGCCAGCAGCCAGCAGCCAACAGCCAACAGCCAGTAGCCAACCGCCAAAGCGAAAAAGAGCGACTTCTTTATGTAATTTTCACTCGATTAGCATCTGTTAATAAAAAATAGCGTATCTTACCTTTTACTTTTAATTACCACCTTATGCGATTACTTTGTTACGCCCTAGGCGTCTTTTTTTTAGTGGGTATCAATTCTATTATGGCACAAAATTTTGATGCTGCTTGGAAAGAAATAGCAGCCTTACAGGAAACCGGCAAGTACCGCAGTGCGCTGGAGAAGAGCGAAGCACTCTACCAACTTGCGGCTGAAGATGGCGCTGTAGATCAGCAGCTGAAAGCACTTTTTTACCGCCTTGCTTTTACCCAAGAACTGGAGGAGGATGGACAAATTAAAGCCATTGAATTGCTGCAGAAAATTGTGGCAGAACCGGACAACGCACCTGCGCCCGTGCTGCGATCCGTACAACAATATGTGCTTGGGCGTTTGTTGTTAGCGCAGTTGGAAAACTACAATCGACGGCCCACAGCGGTGGCACAAGTTGTCGAAGACCCTCAGCTGCCAATCGTGGAATGGCCCAACGAGCGGTTAATGCGCCAAGGAGCAGTACACTTACTCGAAGCCCTTGAAACGGCCCGTCAAAATCGAACTGCCTTAACGGCCATACCGGCCATTGTGGCATTTCACAGTAGTACTCTGTATGAAGCGCCCACGCTTTATGAACTACTGGTTTTTGAGGTCTTAAGTGCCTTGAATCAAGGTAGTGCTTATATGAGTGAGCCCGTCTATGCGTTTCGGCCCACGGCTGAGCAGCTTTTTGCTACGGCCACTACTTTTAGGAAGCTGGAGGTAGAAACACAGGATACCAGTGGCCTACACTACCGTAGCCTATTGATTTACCAAGATTTATTGTCGGCTCACCAAGGGGATAAGGATAAGCGCACCTCCCATTATGCGAATCTTCGCCGTTTAGAGTGGGCCTTCCAAGTGCTCCGTGATCAGGCCGCCTTCTTTAAGGCTTTACAGACCGATTACCCCACTAATGGCGATGGGGATTGGCTATTTCGCCAAGCTACTCTGCTTGAGGCCTACCCCGAATTGGGTGCCATCCATGCCGATGGTAGTGTGGATGAAGCTGCTAAAAAACTGCACTTAATTAGCAGTCGTCGTATCGCCGAGCAAGTAGTTAAAGCGTTTCCTACTTCGCGGGCGGCACAGGAGGCTAAACAATTCATAGCACAACTCAATATGCCCCGCTTGCGCGCTACAGCCGAAGAGGTGGTGGTGCCGCAGCAAGCTGTACTAGTGCAGTTTAGTTACCAAAACATCGAGCAGCTACACTATCAATTAGTGCGCTTAACACAAGACTTACCCGCTTTCAACTACCAAGAAGAGGAGTGGGCAAAGTGGCGCAAACTAACACCCCAACAAAAAGGTCGCCTCACGCTCGCTAAAAATGATGATTTAAAAGAGCATAGCTCCGAATTGGCATTGGAACAACTACCGCCAGGGAAATATGGGCTATTGCTCAGTGCGGATGCGGCTTTCAATCAGAAAAAAGCACCCGTAGCAGCCCTGACTTTTACAGTAAGCCAACTGGCTTTGTTGCAATATAAGCAGGACGATGCGCATACTGGGCTAGTGCTTAATCGTCAAACGGGAGAAGCCATAAGTGGGGTAGAACTAACTTTCTATAAGCAAACAGGCAATTACAATAACCCGAAATGGAAAATCATAGGCTCTACCATATCGGATCAAGAGGGACACTTCGATTTCAAATACGACGGCTACAATAACTTGATCCTACTGAAAAAAGCCGACGACCAACTGATTAGCAACTATAACGAACATCGAGATTATGATAATACTCGTGAGACTCGACAAACCCATCTCTTTTTAGATCGGGGGATTTACCGCCCTGGACAAACGATCTATTTCAAAGGCTTAGCTACCAAACTAGATACACAGGGTCGTCCAGTTTTATTGAAAGGAGAAACGCAATCGCTTAGTCTGCATGACGTAAATGGACAGGAGGTAGCTGCGGCTACGTTTACTACCGATATTTTTGGCGCTTTTGATGGACAATTCGTGTTGCCTGCCACTGGTTTAAATGGGATGTATAACCTGCGAGTGAGTGGCGCAGGAAGTCGATCTTTCCGACTAGAAGCTTATAAACGGCCGCGTTTTGAAGTGCTATTTGAGCCCAACGAGGAGCCTATTGCCGAGGGGGATAGTGTAGAAGTGGTAGGTAGAGCAATAGGTTTTGCAGGCCCGGCGGTAGCGGCTGCTACGGTCAACTACCGTGTGGAGCGAAAACTTCCTACCTACTTCCGCTGGTGGTGGGGTGGGCAAGATAGTCCAGATGCTATTTTAGCTAGTGGTAGCACCCAGACCGACGATTCAGGGGCTTTTAGCATTCGCTTTGAAGCCATTTTGCCGAGTGGCGCAACGGCTGCTACGGGTAAAGGCTATTTTAGGCCATCCTACCAGTTTGTAGTATATGCTGATGTGGTAGATGTGACGGGCGAGACCCATGCTGCTACTACTTCCCGCTTTCTACAAGCCAAAGGGAGCGCGCTTCAAGTAAATAGCCCTGCTATAATAGACAAAGGCCAAGTAGATAGCCTCGCTATTGGGCTAAGTTTTCCAGGGGCTGCTGCCTTGGAAGCGCATCGCGTACAGATCAGTTTGGAGCCTGTGGCGCATCCCGATCCCGCTTTGGTGACAAGGCGCTGGGGGATGCCCGATCGGCCGGTTTTGAAAAAGGCGGGCTTCAAAGCGAAGTTTCCTCATTTAGCCTTTGCGGCTCCAGGCCCAGTGGAAGAATGGCCTAGCCGAGGTAAACTGGTCGTAGATCAGCCGCTACGAACGGCTACCGATACAGTGGTTAAGTTCCGTACTGCTTTGCTAGCAACAGGGCACTATCGCTTAGTTGTTCGTCTCCTACAAGCCGACGGGGCCGACCAAGTGGAGCGGCTACATCTGCAAGTACTAGATACCCAGGCAGGTGAGTTGCCAGAGGGAATGCTTAACTATCTAGCTGCACAAAAAGAGCCCGTATTGCCTGGTGAAGAGGCCGAAGTCGTTTTGTTGACGCAGCAAAATATTCCTTTAGTGCTCTATCAATGGAATAGCCGAGCGGGTAAAAAGGCAGGCAGGGAAAGTATTGAACAGCAGAAAAACTATCGCTATCTTACTACGGATGAAGATCGGGGTGGACTGCAATTCAATCATCGCTTTGTTCAATACAATCGAGTGTTCGACCAAAGCTTCAGTTTTACAGTGCCTTGGCCAACGAAGGAACTCGTGATCCAGCTGGCGAGCTTTCGGGATAAGCTGCTACCCGGTGCAGAAGAAACTTGGCAGATGACCATTCAGCACCAAGATGGTAGCCCCGCCGATGCCCAATTGCTAGCTAGTATGTATGATGCTGCTTTAGATCAGTTGCAGCCTTTTGCTTGGGGGCTGGCCGCTTACCCAAACAGCTTTTATATTTACGAACCTTTCAATGCCTACGCATTCGGTACAGCGAATGCCTATGGCGAGTATGATTACGAGGGCATTCCCTACAAGGAAATGCCAGCTTCTCCCCGATTGATAACGGATCCTATACAGTTTTCTTACTATAATTATGGGGTACTCAACGAGGTGGCAGTAGTAGGTCGAGGTAGAGCTAGGCAAGCTAAAATGGCTGCGCCGATGATGGGAAGTGCCCCTCCCGCTCCCTATTCAGCGGATAGTATGGAGGCAGATGGCGCAGCGGATGCAACGGAAGCTGTTGAAGCGATCTCAGAAGCGGTGGCTTCAGAAGAAGCGGCTGTAAGCATTCGCAAGAATCTACAAGAAACCGCTTTTTGGTATCCGAACTTACGCACCAATGCAGCGGGTGGCGTGGAATTGAGTTTCAATAGCCCAGAGGCGCTCACGCGATGGAAGTTTCAGCTGCTAGCGCATACCCAAGATTTAGCCTACGCCACGGCTAGCCACGAGGTGGTGACCCAAAAGGAGCTAATGATTACGCCCAACGCACCCCGCTTCTTACGGGAAGGTGATCGCATCGTCTTCACCGCCAAAGTAAGCAACCTAAGTGAAGGAAATTTAGCGGGGATGGCTAGCTTGGAGCTATTCGATCCGGCCACTCAAGCTGTCTTGGAGCTAGCAGATAGCGCAAAGCATGGCTACAGACTACGGGCCTTACAAGGGGCGCAATATCAAGTAGATAATCAAAGCCCTTTCTCCTTAGCCGCTGGTGAAAGCCAAGGCTTGCGCTGGGAGATAACCGTGCCAGCTGGTGCTGCCGGAGAAATAGGCTACCGCGTAATCGCTCGTAGCCCACAATTCAGCGACGGCGAGCAAAATGTGCTTCCTGTGCTGAGCAACCGAATCTTCCTCACCGCGAGCAAACCTTTCTTTCTGCGCTCCGGCCAGCAAAAAACGGTAGTCTTGCAAGCTTTGGAAGCTGCTAATCAGGCAGGTGGTAATCTAATCCATAAAGGCTTTAGTTTTGAACTCACCAACGACCCTAGCTGGCTAGTGGTGAAATCGCTGCCTTACCTGATCGAATACCCCTATGATTGTACAGAGCAAATTGCGAATCGCTTTTTTGCGAATCAGCTTTCCTACACTATTGTGGATAAAAACCCCGCCTTTCGAGCCGTTTTTGAACAATGGCGCCGCGATTCTTCTGCGTTAGTGAGTCCCTTGGCTCTTCGTGCCGATTTAAAGCAAGCCCTATTGGAGGAGACGCCCTGGCTGCGCGAAGCAGCCGATGAAAGCGAGCAAAAGGAGCGCTTAGCTACCTTGTTTGAAGTAGGGAAACTGGCCGAAGAATTGGATAACACCTTGGCTAAGTTGGAAAATCGACAAAACCCCGACGGAAGCTTCTCTTGGTTCCCGCAAGGCCCCTCGAATCGTTACATGACGCAATATGTGGCAGAGACGGTGGCGCGTTTGCATAACCTAGAAGCACTAGATGCCCAACGAAGCAGTCGCGTACTAGCTCTCGGTATAAAAACGATTGGATATTTAGACTTTGAGCTGGGTCGCGAGTACAAAAGGCTGCTGCAGATTATGAAGCAAAAAGAACTAGATGCCTATCAGCCCTCTAGTATCGTATTACACTATTTGTATGTTCGCACCACCACGCCAGCAAAGGATATTCAATTAGAAGGCGATACGAAAACAGCCTTCAATTTTTATATGCAGCAGGCTAAAAAACATTGGACTGATTATGGTTTGCAAGAACAAGCGCTACTCGCTATCATTTTCGCACAAACGGGCCACAAAACAGGCTCCCTGATTATCGAAAGCCTAAGAGAAAGAGCTATCAGGAGTGAGGAGTTGGGCATGTATTGGAAATACAACCGTGGCTTCCGCTGGCAAGAACTGCCTACCGAAACGCACAGTCGTTTGATAGAAGCTTTCGGGCGCTATCCGCAAAAAGTAGGAGAGTTGGATGAAATGCGCTTGTTCCTACTACAAAACAAACGAACGAATCGTTGGGAAACCACCAAAGCCACCGCAGCAGCAGCTTATGCATTCTTGCAATCGGGCGGCAGTTGGCTACAAACGCCTAGCGCGCAAAAAGTGAAGGTGAAATTCCCTAACCTGCCTAAATCGGTTTACGAAGATGCTATCGATCAAGCTGAGCAAACAGCCGAGGCCGGCACGGGCTATTACCGCCTCAGTTGGGGGGAGGAAGTCGTTCGCCCTGCCTTTGCGAAAGTAGAGCTAAGTAACAAAAAAGGAAGTGTTGCTTGGGGCGGCCTTTATTGGCAATTTACACAAGATATCGACGCCGTGCAGGCGGCTAACGAAAGTCCACTAACGCTTAAGCGCCGCTTGTTCCGCCGTGTTAATACAGCAGCGGGGGTTCAGTTGGAAGCCATTACTCCTAGCCAGCCTATGCGCCCCGGCGAACGCTTAGTGGTGCAACTGGTGGTGGAAACCGATCGGGATATGGAATATATCCACCTCAAAGACCGGCGTGCAGCAGGCTTAGAACCAACTACACAACTCAGTCAATATAAATATGAAGGTGGCCTAGGATTCTACTTTAGCCCCGATGACTTGGCCGTCCATTATTTTATTGACTATCTACCAAGAGGAACTTATACCCTAGAATATGATCTTTTCGTAAACCATGCAGGTGATTTCAGTAATGGACTGAGTGTGCTGCAAAGTATGTACGCGCCCGAGTTTTCCGCCTACTCAGACGGCAGTCGATTAATAGTGGAATAAAAGCTATTGTGATATACTCAAAACGAAGTGGTTGCGCTTCGCGGCTGCCTGTGGCGGTGGGCGAAGCCCG
>DAINNZ010000123.1:0-12022 GCA_036735605.1 Lewinella sp.
GATGTAGCCAATAATGCCGTTTCTGTTACCGACATTAGCGCGCAAGTACGTGAAATTATCCTTCCTCCGATTCTAGCGCGTTACCCTTCCGTCGGTACAGTAGCCGATGGCCAAGTTCGGCAGCAGGCTAAGTCCCTAGATTCGGTACAAGCCGTTATGCCTATTATTTTAGGCCTTATGTTCTTCGTCGTAGCGCTCACCTTCCGCTCCGTTGGGCAAACCCTTGTGCTCTTCCTTCTGCTACCTTTCGGCCTCATTGGCGTGATCGGAGGGCATTGGCTCATCGGCTTGCCTATTTCTTTCTTCTCTGTTCTCGGTATCATCGCTCTCATTGGTATTATTCTCAATGATGGGCTGGTCTTCGTCGCTACCTATAACGATAATATACGGGATGGCATGAGCATGACGGACGCCCTCTATGATGCTGGTCGGAGCCGCTTCCGACCCATCTTGCTTACCTCTGTCACTACCTTCGCTGGCTTGGCACCACTGCTGCTGGAAAAAAGCCTACAAGCACAGTTCCTAATCCCGATGGCCGTTTCGGTAGCCTTCGGCCTCATGGCTGCTACTGTTGTGCTACTGCTCTTGTTACCGGCTTTGCTCGTTCTGCTCAATCGCTTCCGCCGCCTTGGCCCGCTGCTCAAAGGCGAGCAACCCGACTACCGAGAGCTAGAACCAGCCTATAAGGAAAGCTTGTTTAAATAATTGCCCATGCTACCGCGTATTTGCCTTGATATGGATGAGGTTATTGCCGATACCTATGCCAAATTCCTCGATCATTACGAAGCCATATTCGACTATCGGCCCGAACCGAAGGACTATGCAGGGAAGAAAATCTATGACCTGCCCGGTGCGGCCGATCTGCGTACTTTAATGCACGAACCTGGCTTTTTCCTCCACTTGCCCGTGATGGAAAACGCACAGCAAGTAGTAGAAGAACTACAGCAAGACTACGAAGTCTGGATCACTACTGCCGCTACCGAATTCAGGGCTTGCCTTACGGATAAATATGATTGGCTACAGCAGCATTTCCCTACTATCCCCTTCTACCGCTTTGTCTTTTGTGGCGATAAGAGCGTCTTACGAGGCGACTACATGATCGACGATAAAGGGAAAAACTTGCGTAGCTTTCCAGGCACCCGACTGCTCTACACCGCTAGTCATAACCTCCACGAAACTGATTTTATTCGCGTCAATAACTGGCTAGAAATTCGCAACTTCTTCCGCCGTGAAACGGCTCGTAGGAATAAATAAAATGAAGCTGTATCTGCATAAAAGCTATCTTTTTGTGGCGGAGAAACTCCCTTTCGCCCTCACTGGTTTCGTTGCTACGGGCATCAACTATGGCCTCTACCTGTTTCTGGTAGATCGCTACCTCCCTTATATGCCAGCCACGGTAGTGGCCTACGCCAGCTCCGTTGTGCTCAATTTTTTCATGCAGTACTACTTCGTTTTTGAGCTGCGCCGCTCGCTGCGCTCAGCTTTTCTCCTATCCATGCTCGTTTCTCTAGGCGGCTTACTACTCGATGCTGCCCTCGTTTGGGGTTTACACACCGATTGGGCACTGGATACCAGCCACCGCTGGAGCGAAAATATCCATTCTTTTTTTGGCTCACGCAGGGGCAAGGGTATAGCCGAGCATAAGGAGTGGCTAATCAAAGGAATGGCTACTGCGGTAGTTTTCTTCTACAATTTTTATCTCAAACGCTATGTCTTTGAGGGTGCCCGAAAAAGCAACCCATCCGAACTTAGCTGAACACTCAACTGAAGGTTTTTATGCACTACTTCCGTTCATCATTCGTCTTGTTTTTGCTCTGCGCACTAGTGGTTCCCGCTGCCGCGCAACTGGCCCCTCTTTCGCTAAGCGATGCCCTTCAGCGCGGCCTGGAGAATAATTTCCAAATCCGTATAGCCGCTAATAATGTAGCTCTCGCGGAAAGTAATAATGATTGGGCACTAGCCGGCCGATATCCAACTATTAACCTAAGCCTCAACCCAGGCATCGGCTACCGAAATAATAGCAACCCCGCTAGCATTGTGGCTAAAAGCTCGGTCAGTAGCTACAACCTCACACCCGGCGCTAACCTCAACTGGACACTCTTTAATGGCCACCGTGTGCGATACACCAAAGCACAGCTCGAACAGCAGCAAGCCCTCAGCGAAGGAGAACTAAAGCTCGCCGTAGAAAACACCGTACAGCAAATAACACAAGCCTACTATAACGCCCTCGTACAGAAGGAACGCATCGCCGTGCTAACACAAGTACTCCAACTAAGCAACGATCGCATCGCCTACCAAAATATCCGGAAAGAATACGGACAAAGTGGCACCTTCGAAGAAGTACAAGCCCGCGACGCTTTCCTCAACGACTCCAGCAACCTCATTCTACAACAGCTTAACTACCAGAATAGCCTCCGCAACCTGCTACAGGTAATGGGGGAAACAAACCCCTCTTTAGCCGTAGAACTAACCGATTCACTTGTCTATACGCCCACCATTTTCGACCGAGCAGCCCTTAATCAACGCCTCTTAACTAGCAACCGTAGCCTCCAAAATTTACTGATTAACCGAGAACTAGCTCACCTGAATACACAACTGGCCGAAAGCACCAAAGCACCTACCATCGGCTTAAATGCAGGCTTAAATTATGGCCTCGATATACAAACAGGCCAACAAACTTTTGTCTTCGGCGGCGATACCCCTTCCCGCGAACAAGAACTACCCGGCGTTGCTGCCCGCAGCCTCAATAGCTCCTTAGGCTTCACCATCGGCTACCTCCTCTACGACGGTGGTGCCCGTAAACGACGGATCGAAACCGCCCAGATACAAGAAATCAACGCCCAACTGAACTACCAAAGCAACGAGCAAAACCTCAGCACCCTCCTCAATAATACGCTCAGCACCTACGATAACCAAGTGCAAATATTACAACTTACAGATCAACTTATACAAAATGCCGAGCAAAATCTCCGCCTAGCAGAAGAGCGCTTTAAAGGAGGTGTCATCAATAGTTTTGATTATCGGCAGGTGCAACTGAGCTACCTCAACGCTACTTTCCAAAAACTCAACGCCTTGCAAAACATCAAAAATACCGAAACAGAACTGCTTCGCCTCAGCGGCCAAATCGTAGAATAAAGCCTACTCAAAAACAGCCCATAGGGGCGTTTGCTGCCCCCTGCGGCATGCGACTCTTTCCAAAGGAGGTAAAACGAAAGCGATCTGATCCATCCAGTCCAGTGCTAGTGGCCGAACCGAGCAAGCAATGGGGTCGAGATAGCGAATTTGCCCCCCACTCCGCTCCGCCAAACAAGCATATTCGGCAAAAGCACCCGAATTTCCTACACCTCGGTCTAGGAAAGTAAGCACGTTTAATGTAATTTGCCGCGAAGCCAAAGAAGCCGCCCACTCACACAGGTCAAGCTGTGCCATTTTACAAACATTCTCGCCATCACTAACAAAAAAGATGCCCTTACGGCTTTCCTTTTCCCGAAACAAAGTGGGGGTTTTTACTAGTGTGGTGAGTAGTGGCGTGGTGCCATTCGGGTTGATGTATTGCACTTCCCAGCGTAATTTTGAGCGGTTCAGGCTATCCGTACTTACCCACCATTTGGGAGCTTCCTCACAGTTCCCCCCAATGGTAGCTAAGCCGGCTTGGGTGCTATCTGCTAGGCCATCGATCATATACAAAACTACCTCTCGCATGATGGTGAAGCGATCTGTAGCCGTGCAAGCAACCTCTTCCATAACCATCGAGCCACTAATGTCGAGCAAAAATAGTAGCTCATCATAATCGCCAAAGGCCAACAATTCTTCAGCAAAATCGGGTAGATGCGGGTAAAATTGCATATTGAGCGGTGGTCGCTTGCGCAATGAATGCTTAATAGGCTTAGCCTTCGGCACTACGGCTGCCGATCGGCCCAGCGTATCAGCCAAAAAGGCTAGGTTCTGCTGCGCATCTTGGCGGCTGCTATCAAGCGCAGCGGCTTGCTCAAAGAAAGGGAAGGCGCGTTCTAAGTCTTGTAAATCAACATGAATATGAGCTGCCAAGCCCGCATGTGCCGTGGCCGACTCCTGCTGCATTACGGCTAAATAGCCTGCCAAATTGTACATAGCCGAAAGGCGAGCGTATTGGCTACTATCTAAGTATTCTTGAGCCGCAATGGCTTGGCGAATGGCTTGCTTGGCTTGGTCGCGGCGGCCCGCTCGGCTAGCCACAATAGCCGTAGTGTATTGCCACTTTAGCCGCTGTTCGGCGTAGTCGTGCTGCCCAGGGGATAAGCGCTGGCTCACCTGCTCTAGCACCGCTAAACCGCTAGCAGCCTTCCCCGTTTCCCCCAAGCAAAGGGCATAAGCCAAGCCAAAGGTAGCTTGAGCAGGCATTGCCTGATAGGCTTGCCGAAAATAATGGCTCGCACGAGGCAATAAGCCCTCCGAAAAGTAATGGCTGCCAAGATAAAAATGCTTGTAGGCTGATTTAGCCGCATCCCCCACTGGCCGTGAGGGCGCGTAGAAAGCAACTTCGTTGGCCAACGAACTAGTAGGCATACCAAGCCCCCCCGGCGAGCTGAAACAGTACGACCCCTCAGGTGCTACCTCGCGCTTATCAGCCACAACTAAACCTAATAGCAGGGCAAATAAGGGTATAATAGAGTTGTTCGGCAGTAAAAAAAAAGACCGCATCACCAATACCTTGACAATAGCAGTATTCGGCAGGCCACCAAAAGGCTGCAAGCGGCCAATTTTGTGCTGTACTTCGTTGAAAAAACTCGCCGAACAACGCTAATATGAAACGAAAATAGCCGCACACGAGGGCTGCTACGCTTGTCGCACCAAGGCTGCTGCCCCCTTACTACTGCGAACCCAATCACACCCAGTGGACAAAGCATTGCGAACACCTGCTAGGGGACTAGAGTTTAATTACCTCCGCAACAATGCTGTGATCGGCCATCATCCGATTGATGAAAGCCATATTACCTCTAGGCACTGCGATATACAACTTACCATTTTTGAAGGCAGCCAGATCGGCTAACAAGCGCCACTTGGTAATTAAGTCCTGCGTTTGCTCACTACTTGGCTTAAGCCCCAACTCGAAATAGCTTTTGCGGCCATTAACCGTGGCAGCTACATCTGGAATGAAGAATTTTTCGGGGTTTTTACGATCTGTAATTTTAGAAGGCGTTTCATAGCCTTCCACATTGGCTTTTACCGTTTCATAATTTTTATTGTTCACCACCTTAGTCAGTAGTTCGAGAATCATGTCGGCACTTTTGTCTTGTGCGCTGGTAAGATGACCTATTTCCATTAGCTTTTATTTTTTTAACGACCCAATAGCAGTACGATCAAGATGGCCAAGGCGATCATTCGCCTCGGTATTGCTTTCACCTGCGGATGATCTAGATAAGTCTTGCGCTAAAAAGGAAGACTAGCCCCAGCGTTAGCCTAAAAAAAACTTTCCTACTGCGCTGAACCAAGCAGCGCAAACGCTATGACTTACCTTATTAAGACAGGCTGATGAGCGCACAATAACGACCCGATAAGCGGCGGCGAATCAATCGGTTGCTCAATTAGAACGTTAGGAAGTGTCGATAAGTTGTTGTGAAGCTATACTGTAACCGATGTGGTTGGGAAAAATTATCGCGCCCTTATCCGCGTCTTTGGCAAGTCAAAAAAACGCAGGCACCCGTACGGGCGGCGAGGCTTTTTGATGCAGACAAAAGCGTGGAGAATAAGTGAGAAATTCTCCAACCACATCGATTCAAGTGTAAGCGCAATGCGCTGTGCTGAAAGCGCTGAAATGGCACTTCGAGGCTGCTTTGCGTAGCCTTTGCTCCGACTCACCAACCGTTGGAAACAATACGCAGTAACAGCAGCGATCTGAGCCCTATCCAGTTCGGCAGGAGTGTAGGTGCGTAAAATAAGAAGGAAAGCAGAAAAATTATGTTTTGAAAGCTAAAACTACTACTTTTACGTTCCTATACCCAAAAGAACCGATGCTGTACTTGAATCGAAAAGGTTTGCCTGCGTAGTCAGTACAGCGGCTCATTAAGCTGCCAAAGCAAGAGATGCAACAAAGGACGATTTATATCATATTAGCGCTTATCACGGCTGCCGTATTGGGGGTTATTTGGCTGCAATTAGACCTTATTCGTACAGGGCTGCGAGTAAATGAGCAGCGCTACGACGCCTCCGTTCGCACCGCCCTAAAGCAAGTGGCCGATGAGCAGCGCCGGCAAGAGGAAAAGTCCTACGAATTGATGCAAAATGGCTTTACGAGCCGCAACTCGCCACTCGGCCAAATTGGCCGCAACTCGCCGCTACAGCCCAGTAGCAGCACAACGATTACAGAGGGAAGTAGTATCCGGATTTTGCAAGAAGGCAATTTAGCGCAACTGAAGCAAAGTTCGTTCCGCAAAGAAACGATCTTCCACGTGCTCGATTATTATCGTTCGTTGCCGCTAGAGAAGAGGATTGATCTAGCAGCGATGACCAAATCGCTACAAACGGCACTCACCAACCAAGGCATCAGCGGCGCAGTAGAATATGGCGTATTTGATCTTGATAAACAACATTTTATCATTCACAACGGGCGCTACCTCACCGCTAGCCAAGGCGACACCAGCTTTTTACAAAGCCTCTATCAAGCAGCCTACAAAGTATCTTTGTTCGATAATGCGGGGGAGCCAGCTGGCTTTTTGCTCGCGCACTTGGCAGAACGAGACACGGCCATCTGGTCGGAGCTTTGGCTCAATTTCACGGCTTCTTTGCTCTTCGCCCTTATCATATTGGCCTGCTTTGGCTACACCCTCTACGTCATACAGCGGCAGAAGAAGCTCTCGGAAATGAAAACCGACTTTATCAACAACATGACCCACGAGTTCAAAACCCCCATCGCCACCATTTCCTTGGCCACCGATAGCATCTTGAGCCCCAAATTAGCCGACCAACCCAGCAAAATTGCCCGCTTCGCCAACATAATAAAACAAGAAAATAAACGTATGAATGATCAGGTGGAGAAGGTTTTGCAGATGGCTAAACTAGATCGGCAGCAGCTTAAGTTGAAACTTACAGTAGTCGATTTACACGAAATCATTCAAGCAGCCGTTGAATATATTAACCTACAAGTAGAACCGCGCGGCGGAAGGGTGAGCACTCGCTTAGACGAAAAAACTGCCTTGCTTAGCGGCGACTACACCCACCTTTCCAATGTAGTGAACAACCTCTTGGATAACGCCAATAAGTACTCGCCAGAAGCCCCTATTATCGAGGTGGCTACCCGAGTACTGAACGATACTATTGAATTGAACGTTACAGATCAAGGAATGGGTATCAGTAAAGAAGCACGGAAACATATCTTCGACCGCTTCTACCGCGTTCCAACGGGTGACCGGCACGATGTCAAAGGCTTCGGCCTAGGCCTCAGCTATGTAAAAACCATCGTGGATGCCCACGGCGGTAGCATAAAAGTAAAAAGCGAACTGGGAAAAGGAAGTAGCTTCACGCTCACCTTCCCGATACAGCAAGCATCCCAAAATTAAAAAAAATAATCCCACATGGCTATGCCAAAAAAAGAGACAACCAACGGTAAATTACCAAGCATACTCCTAGTAGAAGACGATGTCAATTTCGGCGATGTGCTTTGCTCTTACTTAGAAATGAACGATTTCGATGTTACCTTAGCTACCGATGGTATGGCTGGGCTCACGGCCTTTCGGAAAGCTAAACACGACCTTTGCATCTTCGACGTCATGATGCCCAAACTCAGTGGCTTCGAGCTAGCCACCGAAGTGCGAAAAACGGATACGGAAACGCCCATCATCTTCCTTACGGCCAAATCCATGAAGGAGGATGTGCTGCAAGGCTTCGAACTAGGTGCCGACGACTATATCACCAAGCCTTTCAATAGCGAAGAACTGCTAGCCAGAATTCAAGTAATCCTGCGAAGAAGCCGGCCTACGGAGGCTAAAGAAGAAGAAAAAGAATTTAGCTTCGGCCGCTTTCACCTCGACTATCCGCTGCGAATCTTATCCCTCAAAGGAGTAAATGGCCAAGCAGAAACGAAGGAAAAACTGAGCCCTAAAGAAGCTCAGCTACTACGCCTTTTCCTACTCAAAAAGAATCAAGTGCTTAGCAGAGCCGAAGCACTTACTAGCATCTGGGGCGAAGACAACTACTTCACCGCACGCTCCATGGATGTTTTCATCACCAAACTACGAAAATACCTAAAAGCCGACGAAAGCATCGAAATCGTGAACATTCATGGTAACGGCTTTCAATTGCTCGTGCAAGAAGAAGGCTAGACTCGGCCACTAAGCTCAAGCCACTTAGCCTATAAATTGAAAAATTCTACGCCCAATGCTAATCAATACTAATATTTGTGCTACTTTTGACGCTAGAAAAATAGGCCGATAGCCACATCGGCGAAGAATTTTAGTTTTTGGGATTATGATTATGGCTGGGTAAGTTCTCTTACCCAGCTTTTTTATGCTTAGGCTATGCTCTATTCGTTACTCAAACCATTATTGTTTTCGCTGCCGCCCGAACGAGCGCATCAGCTCACCGTGCAGGCACTCCATACGGTGCTAGGTATCCCCGGGCTAGGTAGTGCTTTCAAAGCCTACTACGGGGCTTCTTCAGCCGATCGCAGTCGGGAGGTATTCGGCATACAGTTCCCCAATGCCCTTGGCTTAGCCGCTGGCTTCGATAAAGATGGCAAGTACTACCAAGATATGGCAGCGTTAGGGTTTGGCTTTCTGGAGATAGGTACGGTTACCCCCCTAGCGCAGGCAGGTAACCCCAGCCCCCGCCTTTTTCGCTTGCCTAGCGATCGGGCCTTAATCAATCGGATGGGCTTTAATAACGACGGCGTAGCAGCACTTGCCCAACGCCTAGCTGCGCAAGGCCGCCCTGCTGCTACTGTCATCGGTGGCAACATTGGCAAAAACAAGCAAACACCCAATGAAAGTGCTAGCAACGATTACCTGCACTGCTTCGATGCCTTGTTCCCTTTCGTAGATTATTTCGTGGTGAATGTTAGCTCCCCCAACACCCCCAACCTGAGAGCACTACAAGACCGCGAACCGCTCACGAAGCTACTTAGCGACCTACAAAATCGTAACCTACAAATCGGTAAAGGAAAACGACCCGCCACTGCGGCCGATCAGCTACCCCTAGGCGAGCTACTCTTCCCGAAACCTATTCTCTTAAAAATAGCCCCCGACCTAACGCAAGGGCAACTAGATGATATCCTCCAGATCGTACAAGATACCCAAATAGCAGGGATCATCGCTACTAATACCACCGTTGCCCGAGCGCCTCTCCGAAGCCCTGCTCAGCAAGTGGAAGACATGGGCCTGGGTGGCCTCAGTGGAGCACCCCTGCGCCAACGATCCACCGAAGTAATTCGGTATCTATACGAAGGCTCAGGCAAAAGCCTAGCCATCGTAGGTGTTGGTGGCATCGATAGCTGGGAGGCTGCGGAAGAAAAACTCGCCGCTGGTGCTCAATTACTCCAACTCTATTCCGGCCTAGTCTATGCAGGCCCCAGACTGGTGAAAACCATCAAACGAGGGATGGCCTAAGCCATGTTAAGCTGCTCCAACAAAGCCTGCATAGCTGCCCATACAGCCTGATCGGCCGGAAGCGGAGCTGTAAGATGTACCTTTTCTTGGCTCACCGGATGCTCGAAGCTAAGCTTCCATGCATGTAAGTCGATCAGGCCACCGGCTTGCGCTCTTTTGAAGCCGTATTTAGTGTCGCCTCGTAAAGGGCAACCAATATGAGCCAATTGCACCCTGATTTGATGCTTCCGCCCCGTCTTCGGGCGAATATAGAGCAGGTGGTAACGATCTGTGCTGCCCAAATACCGATAGTACAGTTCGGCTCGTCTTGCTCCTGGTATGTCACTAGCTACCACGCTTGTTTTATTCGTTTTCCCCCCCGTTTCCAGCAAGAAATCAACTAAGTCGTCTTCGTCTTTTGGCGGCCTTTCCGCCACCACCGCTAAATATACTTTCTCCACGCTACCTGCTTGAAACTGCTTTGAAATAGCCGCCTGAGCGGCGGCTTTCTTCGCAAATAACACTAAGCCACTTACGGGCCTATCCAAGCGATGAATCGCCTGTAGAGCCGTGCGCGTATAAGCCGCTCCGATTTGACTGAGAGCCAAATCATCCGTTTTGTCAGGCTGAACAGCCAAGCCAGCAGGTTTGTTGAAGGCAATAAATTGGTGGTTATTCTCCAGCACCCAGTCGCCGATGCGCCCTTCGTAGGTCGTTTCTTCTTTCTCTTTAGCCATTATTCTACTTCTTCGTAATCAATATAGTCCTCTTCCGCTCGCTTATTCGATGGCGGTTGCTTATCTACAAAAGGCGGCTTCTTGGAACCAGCCTTTACCTGCTCCTGTAAACGATTATACCAGCCGTAGCCGCGGTACACCACATACACCAATGCTAATGTGAGAAAGAGATCAAACATAGTTGCAAAGGTAAGCGCAATTCTACTTATAAGCCACAAAAGTTGCGGCTGCTGTTTCCGCAACTACATAGCCGCCAGGAAGTAGCCGCCGATCACCTTAGCTGCTGCTGCCGCGAAGCCGCCAAGACACGAACGAGCTAGTGAATAGCTAGGAAGCAGCTCGCTGAAGCAGCCAAAAGCGGGCAGAACCGTGAAAAATTCCCCAACCAGGTCGATTTAAGTACAATAGCGTTATTCGGCAGGTCATCAAACGGCTGCAATTGGCAAGTAGCGTTGCAGCAAGTCGAAGTCAGTGTGGTGCTGAACAAGCGGGCGGCAGTCGTTCGTAGCCGCCACCACGAAGTAGCCACCAATTGCTCGCCTTATTGCTTCACTACGCGGAAGGTCTTGAGTAATTTCCCTTGGCGCACTAGGTTCAGAAAATAGATGCCTGCGGGGTAGCCTTCCAATTGTAGCTGCTCTTGCTCCGGCGCAAGGGTCTTCCGAAAGATCCGGCGGCCTTGTAGGTCGAAAATTTGTAGTTGGTCGCCTGGCTGCCAGTCGCCTTCAATCGTTAGCTGCCCTAGGGTTGGGTTGGGGTAAATCGCTAGGCTGAGCTGTAATTCAGGCGACTCCCAAAGAGAAGTAACTACTATATCAAAGTAGGTTTGGTGAAAGCCCTCGGAGAGAACACTGCCATTTTCATAGTAGCCCACCGCTATTTCTCCTAAGGTCCAGTGTAGGTTAGCGGTGTTGAAATCGGAAAAATAAGTTCCCGCGCTACCCACTACCGATCGATTCATCGCTTGGGCACCGAGTGAAGTGACAACTTGTATAGCCAATAGGCCACTCCATAAAACAAACAGAAGAGTTTTCATTGTATATTTTTTTTAATTCATTAATACGATGGCACCACTCACCAGGCGGGAGCTGCCATCTGTGAAGTTTAGCCGAGCGGTGTAAGCATAGGTTCCACTAGATAATAACCGGCCTGCACTGCGGCCATCCCAAGCCAAACGAGGGTCATTTGGTGGCAGGGAAGCCGTTTGGCGATAAAGCGTCCCTCCCCAGCGATCGAAGATGGTAAAACCCTCAATGCTGCTAGTTTTAGGCCCTGGATATATCTTCCAGCACTGGTTTTCCCCTCGGCTATTGGGCGAAAAAGCAGTGGGTGCGTAATAGCGCCGATTATCGAGCACTGTAAAAGCAATAGTAGTGTCCACTTCACAGCCCCCAGCCGCTAGTGCACGAACATTATAAACCACATCTGTAGTAGGCGCCGCTAGGGGGTTCGGGCAGTCGATACAACTCAGGCCGAAACGGCTGTTCCAAATCCATCTTTCTACAAGAAAATCGCTGCTGACTACCAGTTGTATGCTGTCGCCTCTTTCGAGGGTGATCCGCTCGCTTTGGTTGGTAAAAAGGCGTAGTGGAGTAGCCTCCGGCACAGTTCCTTCTCCGCTCCATTGGCAACCCAAGGGAGACTCCACTAGCAGCTCGTAGGTGCCGGCGGCTAAGTCATAGGCGTTATTATCCGTACTGAAAGTAAGGCCGCCATCAAAAGAATATA
>DAINNZ010000124.1:0-11923 GCA_036735605.1 Lewinella sp.
TATGATACAAATGATGCTCGCTGTTGATAGCAGCTTCAAACCCTAAATAATGCGCATGCAACGTATCACCGTTGGCGATACTGCTCGTGAAACCTACTAATTTTTCAGCCAAAAAGTAGCCCACTAAGCTGCAATCGGCCGGAAATTTTTCCTTCAGCTGCGTGAAATAATCTTCGCTCAAATTGATCGCATCAAAGTCAGCTTCAGCTTTCACTGCATGATAGAGCTCGTGCATTTGCGCTTGAAAATGCCTTGCTTCCGCCACGTTAAGTACCCGTTTTTCGATAGCCCCTAACTGCTTCCTAGCCCGCCGATACCGAACGCGATATTTGCTACTTAAATCCAATAGATAATCCGTAAAATCTCGCCACCGATTAGGTAAAGAAAGCTGCATGCTAGGATCCACTGGTAAGGGGTAGTAGCCCATCGATTCCCAAGCAGCGGCCAATGGATGGCCAGCCGGCACTAAGTCTTTGACCAAAATGCCCCAGTAGGTTGTCTTCCCTCGTTGCATCAGCTGCTGCGCTACCGCATGCAACAGTGCAGCAGAAGTAGTTGCAGTAGTAGTAGTCTTAGTATTTTCACCCGCTAATAGATCGAGGCCCAGAGAACCGTAAGGGCCCGATACCATAAACTGCCCCAGAACGAGCACTTTAAACGATAACCAACCACTAAGCCAGCGACGGAAGCGCCCCTCTTTTTCAACTGTCGCTGCCTGCCTAATCTGCCTGCCCGCCTGAAAGTTGAAAGTTTGCACACTCAACCAAACCGTAGCCTGCTGCGGATGGCGTAAGCAAAGCAGACTATGCGCTACTCCCTGTGGAACATTGGCTAAATAAGCCGCCAGTCGCCCCTGTAGCCAAAAGGTAGTAGCCCTTGGCAGGGCCACTTGCTCCAACTGCACCGAATCTTGTATCCACTCAGCGCTCCAGCCTGCGAATCCGCTCACCTCAAAGCTAAGAATCTCCTCCGAAGAATCGCCAGAGCGAACCATTTCGCTACGGCTTCGTAGAGGGCAAATGCAATCCGCAGTAGAAATCATGCTAAGTATTTACCGTTTCGGACAATAAATGAAAATTGGACGTTACTTACATCCATCTAACAAAACAGCTTATAAACAATACCGCTGCTAAAAAGATGCAAGCGAAAGGAAAACAGCAATACTTATTCCCCTATTGCGCAACCGCCCAACCCCTAACAAACTTAAGTCCTTCGGCCCACTTCTAAGAAAAAAATATAGTCTTCCGCTCTTTTCTCACTTTCTTTTGTATCTTAGCACTTCCCTCAACTAACTTTTTATATGATCCGACGGATTTTAGTACCTATCGATCTAAGCGAATATGCTATTAGTACGCTTCGCTATGCAGCCGAGCTGGCCAAATTTATTGGTGCTGAACAGCTGCATGCTATTCATGTCTTCACCCCTCAAACACCCCCAGCAGCCCTAAGCATACCGCCTATCAATAGCCTAATGGCTGAGCGGGAAAGCCGGCTCGCTAAATTCGTCGATAAACAAGCCAAAAGCCTAGGCTTTCCCATTAGCCATGAACTCTGCTTGGGCTTTGCCGCCGACGAAATCGTGGAGCAAAGCAAGCTTTTCAACCTGCTCGTAATGGGTGCCCAAGGGGAAAATGATCTCCTCGAAGAAGTCTTCGGCTCCGTCTCTTCCACCGTTGCACAGCGATCCCACTGCCCTACGATTCTCGTGCCCAAAAAAGCTGTCTTCAAGAATTACGAGCATATCGTGTATGCTAGCAACAATTTATCACTCAGCCGCAGAGCCGTCATGCGCCTAGTCCGATTCAATGAACTTTTTAATGCGCATATCCACTTCCTACACATCCAAGACGAGGATGCTGAGAAAATGGAGGAAGACGCAAAAGATATCTTCGCAGTACTGCAGGACGAAACAGCCCGCGAACTTTCTCATGAAGTAGTGCTTATCGAAGCCAGCAGTGTTCATGCAGGCCTTCGAGGGTATCTAGCAGAAAAAAATATCGATCTTTCCATCATCGTCACGAAAAAAAGAGGCTTTTGGGCTCGAATCTTCCAACGGAGCGCCACCAAACAACTCGCTCTCCACCCGATTACCCCCCTCATGGTGTGGCATTTGGAGGAGTAAGCCCCCAATCGCACTCTTTGTCCCTAGGCTACGCACTTCCTTTTTTTTGGCACAGCGTGCAGGGGCAAAGGCTTCTTTTTTGCGCAAGAAATACCTAAACACCTCCTGAAACAGGAACCGCTACGCCGGATTTAGCTGATTAGAAGTAGAAAATTAAAACCAAACAATTTAACCTCGGCAAGTCAGCTTGTCGCTACTTTTAGTATCATGCAGCACATTCACATCTATCTATTACTTTGCTTTTGGGGCCTTTCGGCTTCCCTGAAAAGTCAAGATGCTTACGAACTATGGTTAGGCTATCGGCCTGTAGAAAATGCCGCTTTGCAAGCTGCCTACAGCCGTCAATTACAGCATATTTACATAGCCGCCGAGGATTCTCCCATCCTGCAAAATGTTCGTAAGGAATTTCAAACAGCCTTGCCTAAGTTGCTAGGGCTGCCGGCTCAATTCAACCAAGCTACGGCTGAGCAATCAGGGCTTATCCTCGCCACTCGGTCCGGAGCCACTGCGGTGCTCAAAGAACTCATCGACGAGAAGCTACCTCCCGAAAACCCAGAAGCCTACTGCCTTTACCCCCTCAAAAAAGGGAAAAAAACGCAGCTACTATTGCTAGCCAATAATGAACAAGGCCTACTCTATGGCAGTTTTCATCTCCTGCGATTATTGCAACAGCATGCGCCCATTGACCACTTCAATCTCTGTGAACAAGCACAACTAAAGCACCGGATTCTCAACCAGTGGGATAATCTCGATGGTACCGTAGAGCGCGGTTATGCCGGCTTTTCGATCTGGGATTGGCACCAATTGCCCGATTACCTCGACCCGCGATACGCTGATTTTGCCCGCGCTAATGCGTCTATCGGTATCAATGGCGTAGTAATTACCAACGTAAACGCGAAGGCTATTGTCTTCCGCCCCGACTACCTCGAAAAGGCAGCGGCCCTAGCAAATATTTTCCGTACCTATGGTATCCGTTTCTACCTCACGGCTCGTTTTAGCGCACCGATGGAACTTGGCGGGTTGAGCACCGCCGATCCCCTCGATCCAGCGGTACAAGCTTGGTGGAAAGCCAAAGTAGCCGAAATCTATACCCATATACCCGATTTTGGCGGTTTCCTAGTGAAGGCTAATTCCGAGGGGCAACCTGGCCCACAAGACTATGGCCGCAACCATGCCCAAGGTGCTAATATGCTAGCTAAAGCGGTGCAAGCCTACGGCGGCATCGTGATGTGGCGTGCCTTTGTTTATAGCGAAGAAGAACCCGAAGACCGCGCTAAACAAGCATTCAATGAATTCGTCCCCCTCGATGGGCAATTTGAAAAAAACGTACTGATCCAAGTCAAGAATGGCCCTATCGATTTCCAGCCCCGCGAACCTATCCATCCTCTCTTCGGTGCCATGCCCCAAACGCCTCTCATGGTAGAGTTTCAGATCACGAAAGAATACCTGGGCCAAGGCACCCATACTGTTGGGCTAGCCAATATGTATGAAGAGGTACTGCAAACCGATACCTATAGCCAAGGCCCCGGTAGCACAGTTGCGCGCATCATCAGTGGAACCCTCGATGACCATAGCCTAAGTGGTATCGCAGGTGTGGCCAATATCGGAACAGCCGCTAACTGGACAGGCAACCTATTCGGCCAAGCAGATTGGTATGCCTTTGGCCGCCTAGCCTGGAACCCTAATTATAAGGCCAAGGCACTATTCAAAGAATGGTCAATAGCCACCTTCGGTCACCAGCCCAAGGTCTTAGCCGTAAGCCAAGCATTACTTGAACGCTCCTACGAAGCTTGTGTGCAGTACATGACTCCCTTAGGCCTACATCATATCATGGGCCCCGATCATCACTACGGCCCAGGGCCCTGGATCAGCGATATGCCACGAGCCGATTGGACTTCCACCTACTACCACAAGGCAGACTCGATCGGGATAGGATTCAACCGCACCCCTAGTGGTAGCCACGCAACGGCACAATACACAAAAACACTGGCGCGCCAATATGAAGACCCCAGCACTTGCCCAGAATCCCTCCTCCTGTGGTTTCACCATCTGCCCTGGACACATCGGCTACAAAACGGGCAAACCCTATGGGAAAAAATTTGCCTTTCCTACCAAGCAGGCGTCGATGAAATCATCGCCTTACAACAGCAATGGGCAGGGATAGAAGGCCTCATCGACGAGGCACGATTTCAACAGCAAGCCATGCATCTTCAAATTCAAGTGAAAGAAGCCAAATGGTGGCGAGATGCCTGTCTAAGTTATTTTCAGTCTTTTTCTAAGCTGCCATTACCCGAAGGTGTAGAAAAACCAGCACATGATTTAGACTACTACAAGCGCCTTCAATTCCCTTATGCACCCGGTATTCGGCCTAGCTGGTAAAGCCGATTATGGCCCCCGAACAACGCTATTCTAAAGTATGCGTCACCTTCCTCAAATAGCCTACGTTTTATCCCCTTTGCGCAATAAGAAAACACTTGCCCCTGCGAGCGAAGCGACAGCCAAACAATCGGTAATCTTTCATACTGCGTGTTTAAATAGCTCAGCGCAGTGGCAGTTTATCGGCTTCGTTTTAGGTTCATCACGTACCTTTGTGCCTTAAATCAAAAGCATGAGCGAACGCAAGACCATACTTTCGGGTATTCAACCCACAGGGAAACTGCATTTTGGCCGCTACTTTGGTGCGGTGGAGAATTGGAAACGCCTCCAAGCAGACTACGATTGCCTTTATATGGTGGTGAATTATCATGCCATGACGATGCCTTTCACGGCGAAAAAATTGGCCGAAAATTCTTGGGATCTGGTCTTCAACTTACTCGCTTGTGGTATAGAGCCCAAAAATCTCTTCCTCCAAAGTTTAGTACCCGAACACACTGAATTGGGCTGGATTTTAAGCTGTTTTACTAGCTATGGCCAGCTTTCTAGAATGACGCAATTTAAAGATAAAAGCAGCCAGAACGAAGAGGCGGGGCAAGAAGGTTTTATTAGTGCTGGGCTATTTACCTATCCGGCTTTGCAAGCGGCAGATATTTTGATTTACAAAGCAAGCTTAGTGCCGGTAGGAAAAGATCAAGAGCAACACTTGGAACTGACGCGCAATATAGCGCAACGCTTCAATAATTTTGCTGAAAAAGACTACTTTGAGCTGCCCGAACCGCTCTATACGAAGGTACCCAAGGTGATGTCAACAGCCGACCCGAGCCGCAAGATGAGTGCCAGCCTAGGCGATAAACACAATATTGATGTGTTTGCCTCCGCAGAGGTGATCCGGAAACAAATACGCAGTGCGGTCACGGACACGGGGGAAGCGCTAGTGGGTAGCATGAGCCCGGGTGTGGAAAATCTATTCAGCCTGCTCGATGCTGCTGGCAAAGCGGAAGCCCATACTAGCCTACTAGCCGATTACGAAGCCGGAACGCTGCGGTATAGCGACCTAAAAGAAGCCGTAGCAGAAGGCTTAGTAGCCATTAGCGAGGAAATCCGGCAGCGACTTGAAGTGCTAAAAACCAATCGAAAGGCCGTGAAAGAAGAAATTAAAGAAAGCAGCTTGGTCATACGCCAGCGCGCTCAAAGCACCGTAAAGGAGGTGAAAGAGCTTTGTGGTTTGATGAATGTAAAGTACTAAGCCGCAGAGAGAGAAAAAAAAGGGGAGTCCCGAATAAATCAGGGACTCCCTACAAAAGCGCTCTCTCTAAAATTCTTAAATGATTCTTAAACACTGTTAAAAAGTGTTAAGGCAAAGGTAAGTAAGAATTTTACGAATTACCAAACGTTCCGCCGTTTTTTTCCTTTTTTCAACCAAAAAAAATGAGAAACCCTCAAAATAGCGTAGTTATGACCTATGAATCTGCTTTGGAAGAATTGGAAAACATTCTAAGAAGCTTACAAGAAGGCCAAGTGGATATAGATAGCTTGCACGCTAAAGTCGAGCGAGCCGAGGCACTACTCGTTTGGTGTAAGCAACGACTGCGCAGCGTAGAGGGGCAGCTCAACAATTTGTCGGAAAGCGTTCAGCGCAACAACCAACCACCCCATGTATAAGAAAACCATCTTGGTAACCGGTGCGAATACAGGCATTGGGTACGAGACAGCTCGCCACCTAGCCAAAGCGGGGCATCATGTACTACTACATGCTAGAAACGAAGCTAAGGCCGCTCAGGCAAAAGCAGGCCTACTCGCCGGGCTACCCCAAGCACAGATTACCCCCGTTTATGCCGATCTAGGTCAGCTCCACGAAATCCGAACGATGGCCGAAGGCATATACGCACAGCACAGGCAGCTAGATGTCTTAGTCAATAATGCAGGTGTTTGGAACTCCACCCTAGAACTAAGCCAAGAAGGTGTAGAAATGACACTGGCCATCAATCATCTAGCCTATTTCTATCTTACGCATCTACTCTACCCTAGTCTATCGGCTGCGCCAGGAGGTGGCCGGGTTGTTTGTGTAGCTAGCGATAGCCACAAACAAATCAAGGGAATGTTTTGGAACGATCTCAATCTTAGTAAGAACTACCACGGCCTACGCTCCTACGCACAGAGCAAATTAGCCAATGTGCTCTTCGTAGCTGAATTTGCCCGACGCTGCCCAACGCCTATTGCCAGCTACGCCGTACAACCGGGCTTAGTACAAACCGATATTGGGCTTAAAGGCAATACTTGGCTGCATCGCCTAGCTTGGAAAGTAAGGCGACAAATGAAAGGCAACAAGACGGCCGCTGAAGGAGCGGCTACTAGTATTTTCTTGGCTACGGCGCCTAATGTACAAGCACAAACAGGCCTTTACTGGGATGACTGCCGCACGAAAACGCCCTTCAGTACAGCCAACGACCCGGAAGAAGCCAGAAAACTGTGGGACTGGTCTTGTGAAATTTGTGGAATTACCGATTACTTCGCACAAAGGCAACCTAATTAGACTCATTCCTGTCTCGCCAAACAAATCTATTGTAGCACGAACCTAACTTAGTGCCTCGCTCGCCACCACCTCTGAGGGCACTTCGCGGTACTTGCGGAACAGTTTCTCCAATAGCTTCATCCGAAGGCTGCGGGGCACAAAAGACATTATCGCTACTAATGTTTTAGGCAGCCATCCTGGAATAATCACGGCCTTGCCCGCTACAAGGCCATCAATGGCAGCCGGTGCTATTTCAGCCGGCATTTTCACGAGCAAACGCGCCTTCCAGCCCTGGGCCTCTACGCGCTTGAGCCCATCTTCGTTCGTAATTACAGGGCCCGGGCATAGCACGGATACGCTTACACCGTGATATCGAAATTCTTCGCGAATAGCTAAAGATAAATTGTAAATAAAAGCCTTCGTGCCCGTATAAACGGTTTTGTAAGGTAGCGGTAAGGTAGCCTCCATACTACTTACATTGAGCAAAGCACCTCGGTTCGCAATCAACTGCGGTAATAGATTGTAAGTAGTATCCACCATCACCTGATTATTGAGCCGAAGCATGAGTTGATATTCCTTCAAGGGAATATCCTCAAAACAACCGCCTCTGCCAAAGCCTACATTATTAATAAGGTATTTCAAGCGAATTCCTTGCTCGGCCAACCATTCTATAAGGCGCTGGTTGGCATCTTCACTTACGAGGTTAAGGCCTAAGAAGAGGGCATCTTTCCCCGCCCAATCTCGCTGTACCTCTGCTAAGTGCTGATCGGCTAGTGCTACCACTACCACGCCTAGGCCTCGGCTCATACATTCCTCCCCCATCGCGCGGCCAATACCGTGGCTACCGCCTGTAATTAGCACGTAATCTTTGGTTTTGTTGACTGTCATCTTTCGCTTAGCTTATTCGGTTACCCTATTTTCAGCCTGCGAAGGTAAGACCTCCCTAGCACTCTCCTTTGTTTTTATGGAAAAAAGACCGATATTTGACCGCTCAACCAAAGTATATGCGGCAAATTATTGTCTTTCTCTGTCTTTTCCCACTGCTCAGTGCTTGCTGGCAAAGCACAAACGCTAGTCTTCCCATCATCGTAAAAGGAGAAATTCGCTATCTAGCCGACACAAGGCAACTCAATAGTGAAGTCTATTTCTTTCAAGGGGATAGCCTAGCTAATAGCCAAGTTTTCCGCCCAGCCCAAGGTAGTGTAACTTTTCTCGGTTCCGCCATGCAATCCACTGAATTGGCAGGCCGCCAGCGCTGGCGCAGCGAAATGAAAGTGCTTTTTCCCGAGGATCTTCGCTTCTCTTTCCCTACGGATACAACTAGCGCACCTAGCTCACCTCGGGCAACCCTCGAGCTACAGTTTTCACCACCTAGCACAGATAGCTTACCAGAGCTGCTTCAAAAAAATGTCGGCAGCCGCTTCTCCGCAGGCTCCCAAGCACTGGCAGCTAACGAAAATATCGTTGTATTCTTCGAACCCGAAGTGCGGAACGATAGCCCCACCCGTATTGTAATTGCTGGCCCCACTCGCAACGACAAAATCAGCTTACCCGCCAACACCCTAGAAAATATTCCAGCCGGCAACTACGAAGTTTATTTCGTCAAACAACAAATGGCTAAAGACACACTGCCAGGCATTTATACCGCTATACAAATCGCCTATCACACCCGCCCTAAAAAGGTGGTTGTGGAGTAAATAGCGTTCCCCTACTCAACTCCTACAAAGGCTGTAAAAGGCTGCCACGACGAAAATGTCAATCCAAAATCCGAAAGGTCGTACGACGATTGCGCTGGTGCTGCTCTTCCGTACAGCGAGCACATAGACAATCTACGGCCGGCACTGCTGCGCCATACCCTTTGGCCAGTAGCCGTTCGGCGCGAACGCCTTTTTCAATCAAGTAATCAACCGCAGCCTGCGCCCTTCGCTGGCTTAAACTTTGGTTGTAAACAGCTCTACCTCGGCAATCGGTATGAGAGCCTAACTCTATCTTGATGGCTTGGTTAAGTAGTAATAGATCCGCTAACTGATCCAACGAAGGGCGCGCATCCTCCCGGATAAACGACTGGTCGAAGTCGTAGTAAATGTTTTCTAATACAATTTCTTGGTTGCGATAGATTTTAGCTAACTCAATTTCCAAATCGTAGCGCTGCCTTGGGTTCCCCGGGTCTTCCGGCAAGCCCTTGCTAGAAAAACGAGCCGACTGGCTTAAATAGCCTTCCATCGCAGCTAAAAAACGGTAGTCGGCATCTTTATTTAGCACTAAACTCAGCAAACCTTCTTCATTAGCACTAACTGCTCGGTCGTTGTTACCTAGGCTAATGGTTACCTTCGCATTAGGAATAGGCCGCCGGCCTAGCATAGCAGAAGTAGGATTACCCTCCTCCGCGTAAATTTTTTCCACCACATATACGTCCAAGACATTACTATAGACAATTTCCTCATTTTCCGCTACCGGAGCAGCCGGTGGCAACGGCCGCTGTTCATAGCGATAAATATCGTCCGTACCTTTACCGCCAGGTCGATTGCTCGAGAAATAACCTATCGCTATCGTTTCACCTTCCTGCGCCTCCGTTGGCAACACCATATAGCCAAAATCATCAGCACCACTGTTCAACGGTGGTTTTAGGTTCATAACAGGGGCATAGCGACCATTGGGTAAAGTATAGGTCTTGAAAATATCCAGCCCACCCATACCAATATGGCCATCACTAGCAAAGTAGAGCGTATCCTTATAGCTAAAAGGGAACTGCTCATTACCTTGGGTATTAATGCTTCTGTTCAGTAGTTCCGGCTCCGACCAATTACCGGCAGCATCCCGAACGCTGCTGTAAATATCGTAACCACCCCAGCCATCCGGTTTATTGGCCGAGAAAAAAAGCGTTTTCCCATCCTCACTCAAACTGGGATGTAGATAATTAATCCGTTCCGCTTGAAACGCTAGCTTTTCTGCCGGCCCCCAACCATCACCTTGCTTGCGTGCGTAGTAGATCGCGCAATAAGCATCCTCTCGCTTCGTACCTACACAACGGTTGAAGAAAATTTCGTCTCCTGCTTGGTTAAAACTGGCATTGCCCTCATGTGCCTCCGTATTCAAATTGGCCGCTAAAGCACTTACTTGGCCACTCCTTATATCCAGCACGAAAAGGTCTGTGAAGCCTCTACCCGTCCAAGCAAAGAGCTCCTCACCCGTAGCCGATTTCCGATCGGAAGTAAAAACTAAACGATCCACCCCATAGGGCATCGGCCCAAAATCAGCTTGGGCACTGTTAAAATCAACTGGAAACACCGCATAGGCCTTTTCGTCCTCCGCTAACCATGCTTGCGCAATTTCAGCACCTTGTATCTGGTTTCTGAACTCATACTTACTGCCCAATTCTAGCCCTAAATCCGTATAAGTTTCAATGGCTTCCTCATAGCGTTCTAAGCGCTTTAAGGCCGCCGCTTTACCACGTAAAGCAGCTGTACCGGCCGCATTGTTATACGCATTTTGGTACCACAGTACCGCTTCCTCGTCTTGCCCAATCGCTTCGTAGGCTCGGGCTAAATGCGCAGCTATTTTCCCCTTTTCACTTCTCAACTTGGCTTGTTTGTACTCCTTTTGAAGCAAGGGCACTGCCACACTATACTGCTTTCGATCAATAGCCGTGGGGCCGTCTGCAACTTTCGTCGTGTACGTACAAGCTGCCGCTAGTAGAAAAAGGCTTGTCCATAGCCCCACTCGTAGGTTTCGCATAAGTGAAATTTTACAGTCCTTATTAAAAGCATTTTACTAGCCAAATGGTTGCACACCCAGCTCTCAAAGGTCGTCACAACGCGGCCATACCAACTCGCTGGCTGGCGCTTCGCTCGCAGGGGCAAGGGCTTCCTAATAGCGCAAGACTGCACGCTAATAAACACCTAGCTCCCACAATTCTTTACCCTAAAAACGGTTATACATAAAAAAAGCTTATCTTGCTGCCGAAAATAACTAAAACACCCGATTATATGCTGAAAATGTGCAGCCTTCTCCCCATCGCTTGCCTATTTGCTGCTAGTTTACACGCTCAAGAAGATAGCGCCGAAGATACATGGCTACCAGGCTACTATATGCAGCAAGCTACCGATAACGTACTAGAAAAGGCTTCCTTAATGACGGCTTTTAATGGCTACACTTGGAACACAGAGCTAACAATGGCTGCCTCGCTGCTAGAAGTAGGCAATACCTTGGCTTTAGACCTAGTCTTAGAGCCAGGGGTCGCCTACAGTATTCTTGGGGGTGGCGATGAAGATGTGGTGGATATAGATTTATACATCATTGACGAGCAAGGAAAGGTCATTAGTGCCGACGTGGAAGATGACGACACCCCCATACTAGAATTCGACGTGTCGAAAAAGGGTAATTATAGCCTACGCGCCCAGCTGGTCTCTGGTAATGCCCCCACTAGTTTCATAGCAATCTCCTTTATGCGCAAAGGAGGCTTCGTAGCCAACGAGACCGTCGTGAGCGAATACAACCATAAGCTCTACCAACAAGCTAGCGTAGCTAATAACCTAAGCGAGGGCATCAGTTGGCAAGAGCAGCCGAACCAATGGTGTCTCTTTGGTTTTTTCTTGAACCCCCAAACTGATACCAACCTGAGCGAAATTTACTTTTCTACCACCAACCAATACTATATCCTAAGTAGTTCCGATCAAGATGTAGATCTACAACTGTTCGACCAAAACGAAAATTTGTTGGAGGAAGACCTAGAAGACGACAAAACGCCTATCCTCCAGTTTCAGCCGGCATCGGATCAAGCACATCGCTTACAAGTCTTGAACAAAAGTAAACAACCCGCTATGCTCTTCTTGGGCATCCTAAAAGAATAGAGTTGTTCGGCACGCTAAAGTGCCTATTCATTAGAGGATATGTGAGCCAATTTTGTACGCGCA